>CAIOZW010000361.1 GCA_903862855.1 uncultured Acidobacteriota bacterium | reverse complement strand
AAGAGCGGGGCGCTCGCCACTCCGGTCGGAGTCGACTGGGACGGTGATGGAGACCAGGATATCGTCAGTGGAAACACGGCCGGCTACATCGAATTCTTCGAGAATCTGAGCGGACCGCGGGTCGAGGCACCTCGTTGGGCCGCGCCACGCCGGCTCGCAGTCAATGGTCGACCCTTCCGGATCATGGCCGGGCCAAACGGCAGCATCCAGGGGCCGGCCGAGGCGAAATGGGGCTACACGACCCTCAACATTGCCGACTGGGATGGCGATGGACGGCTCGATATCGTCTACAACTCGATCCTTGGCCGGGTCGAATGGCTGCGCAATACCGGAACCCGCCGCGCCCCACGGCTCGCCCCGCCGCAACCGATCGTGGTCGAGTGGGAGAGCCCCCAGCCGCACCTCGCCTGGGGATGGCTTCGCCCGCGTGGAGATGAGCTGCTGACGCAGTGGCGGACGACGCCGGCTCTCAGCGACCTCAATAGCGATGGTCTGATCGACCTGGTCATGCTCGATCACGAAGGATGGCTCGCCTTCTTCGAACGGGCCAGCGTCGGTGGCCGGCTCATCCTGCGCCATCCCCGCCGCATCTTTGTCGATGAGAAGGGCGCCGCAATCAGGCTCAATGCCCGCACGGCCGGTGGCAGCGGCCGACGCAAGATCTGCCTGACCGACTGGGACGGCGATGGCCGGCTCGACGTACTGCTCAACTCGAGCAATGCCGACCTGCTCCGCCAGGTTGGAGGTCGTGAAGGCATGCTGGTGATGAAGAATGCCGGGACACTCGCGACGCGGAACATCGAAGGGCACGATGTCAGCCCGGCAGTGGTCGACTTCAATGGCGATGGTGTGCCCGATTTTCTTGGCGGCGCCGAGGATGGCCGGTTCTACTATTTGCGCAATCCGCGAAGTGCTGGCTCGACAGGCAATTTCAGGCCAAGATAGCCCAGGTATTCCGTTGACCGAGAGGCTACTTCCCCTCCCGCTCGAAGCGGAGGGTCTGCTCTTCGACGACACTCACCGGTTCCCGGTGGAGCGGTGCCGCCTCTAACTGGGGCAACTGGGCCTCAGCCTCAGTGACGGCGAGCATTGCCGGGGGACGATACGCGGGCTCAACCAGAGTCGAGACGCGCTCCGATAGAGGCTCCTCCACCTTTGGCACCAGAAAGATCCCATTCAACAGATGGCCGACGCCGGTGGCAATCGGAATCAGCGCCAATAACCAGAGTGAACGAAAGAGCGCTCCGATGCCGACCACCTCGTATCCGGACTCGACGAGGATGATCTTTTCAAGGCTCTCGATGAGGCCGGAGCTGGTGATCCGGCTCAGGACGTAGTACCAGACGCCAAGCATCGCCCCACCACCCAGAAGGTTGAGCACTGCCTGCTGCAGACTGTATGAACGCGAATGGGCGAGGCGAACCTTGCGCAGAGCCTTCTCTACCGCCTCCAGCAGATCACGTCGTTGTGCTCCTTCGGCCTGGGCATCACTTCCAGACGACCCATTTGGTGACGTGGCCATCGGTACTTTGTAGATCCGTTCGAACAGATCTGCAACTGCGCCACTTCCAGACGAATCGTTTGGCGAACCGCCCAGTCGTGCCGTCCCCCGCAATCCGCTGCTCACTCCCTCGAACCCGGCCCGCAGATTGGCTCCAAGATCACGCAGATCGCGCTTCAAGAGCTCGAAATCGAGCGGTCCCCGCTTCCCCTCGAGCGCATCGACGATCACGCCCAGGTTCATTCCGCAGTTCTTGCAGAACCGCTGCCCTTCAATCGCAACATTCGCGCACCTCGGACAGAACATGCTTCCCTCCACTGACCGGTCTTAAGACTCCACGAACTTAGCGATACGATGGAACTTCCCGCCAGGTTCTAGCTTTTCTTCCTCTTCCCTGCCGGTGGTTTGACGTAAGCGGCGCGGACGACCGTCTTGATGTTCCCGCGGACATGAAAGTCTCCCTCGATCGAGAGCTCGAGCGGGTCACAGACCGTCACCAGATCACCGAGGATCTGGTTGACGACGTGCTCGTGAAAGATCTTCACCTCGCGGAACGAGTTGATGTAGAGCTTGAGCGACTTCAGTTCAATGCAGCGCCGATTCGGAACATAGGTAATGTGCAGCGTCGCGAAGTCCGGGAAGTCGGAGAATGGGCAGATCGCCGTGAACTCTGACGAGGTGAAGTTGATCTCGATGCGATGACCTGGGTACTCATACTCGAAGGTATCGAGTGGATAGAGGTTCATCTCATCGCGCGGGGTCGAGCGAATCTCGATCCTTGCTTCAGGAGTGATTTCACGAACGGCCGGAAGTGGTCGATTGGCTCTCTTTTTGCTGGTCATAATGATCCGATGCGGTTAGGACTGCAGTTCTTCAACAATGCCGGCAGCAATGCTACGGGCATCATCGAGCGATTCCGGAGCGAGGGAGATGGCGGCGACTACGGCGTGCCCACCGCCGCCATAACGCTCACAGATGGCCGCCAGATCGTGCGTGCGGGGCCGCACTGCCCACGGATTCGAACCTACCGAGACCTTCGAGCGAAAGGTCGACTGACTGACGCTGACGCTGTAGGTCACTCCAGGATGCAGGTAGTAGGGAATGAACTTGCTGTAGCCCTCCATGTCCTCACCGGCCACATCGAAGAAGACGACTGGGCCGACGACTCTCGCCGTGCGACGGATGATCTCAATCGCTCGCTGGTGGCGTGCGGCCAGCGGTTCGACCCTCTCAAGCACGTAGGGCGCACACGCGACTTCACGCAGCGGGCGTGCCGCCAGATCCCGGATGATTCGTTCGATCAGTTGCTGATCACGATCCGACTCGATGACCATCGCCAGCTTGAGCGCATCCTCCTTCATTAGTACGGGCTGGGCGGCGGATTCATAAAGGGCGCCATCGATCATATTTGCCCAGTCAATCAGATCTCGCAGTGGACCAATATCGAATCCAAAACGGTTTGCCCCAACATCGGCAATAAATTTTGTGCAGGACTTGTAGGACGCATCGACAAACTTTCGGCCACTCTGATCGGCACGGTAGTGTGCCTCGTCCTGCGGAGTCAGAAAGGCGCTCTTGTGATGATCGAACCACCAGGTCAGGCGTGCCGAATCACAATACTTGAAATCGACGATGGCATTCTCGTCACCATCAAAGACGTCTTCATCAAAAAGCCCGCCGGCGCGATGCATCATCGGCTGAAAGGTACGATCCCAGCCGGGATTGATCCTCTCCTCATAGAATCTCGAGAAGACAGCTGCCGATGAGACTCCATCAAAGCAGTTTCCGTGGTAACAGATCTTCAGTACGCTCATGCGAAAATCGATCCTGGTCATTGATCCGGGTTCTGGTGTCGATCCGGATTGAAGTGGGGAAGGCCAAGGCGGCTCCCATGGCTTAAGTTCTTACTCAAATCAACCCTACATTCTATTCACCGAATATGCTTATTGCAAGCTTGCCCACCGAGCTCGATCGAGCCATTTGACTCGAGCCATTGGCCTGTGATGTTATTCAGAATTTGGAGCGCACATAAAAAAAGACTGCCGGATTGAAGTAGTCGACCAGAGTTACCGTAGCAGCGACGTAAGCCGGAAGCAAAATAAATCAGGACGAGGAAGCATGGAAAAGAAGAGAGTTACGTTGATCAAGGGGGACGGGATCGGTCCCGAGATTGCGGATGCAGTAATGGAGATCTTTGATGCGATGGAGCTGCCGATCGTCTTCGAGGAGGCGGAGGCCGGTCTGCAGGCAGTTGAGAAGTATGGCAATGGGGCGCCGGAGCAGACGCTCGAAGCGGTCCGCCGGAACAAGATTGCGTTGAAGGGGCCGACAACGACACCGGTGGGTGGCGGGCACAAGAGCGTCAACGTGACGATCCGCAAGTCGCTCGATCTCTTTGCCAACATGCGTCCGGCAAAGACGCTGCCTGGAATCAAGACACGTTATGACAACGTCGATCTGATCCTCGTCCGCGAGAACATCGAGGACACCTATGCGGGGATCGAGCATTGGCAGACGCCGGATGTCGCGCAGTGCCTGAAGCTGGTGACGCGCCCGGGCTCACTGGCGATTGCGCGTTACGCCTTTGAGATGGCGCGTTCGATGGGCCGAAGACGGCTGACCTGCGTCCACAAGGCGAACATTCATAAGATATCTGACGGGCTCTTTCTCGACTCATTCCGCGAGGTGGCGGAGGACTATCCCGATATCCAGTCGGATGACATCCTGATCGACAATGCGTGTATGCAGTTGGTCTCAAAGCCGGAGCAGTTCGATGTGATGGTGCTGCCGAATCTTTACGGGGACATCGTCAGCGATCTGTGTGCGGGGCTGGTGGGTGGACTGGGAGTGGCGCCAGGCGGCAACATCGGTGTCGACACGGCAGTCTTCGAGGCGGTTCACGGGAGTGCGCCGGACATTGCCGGGCGTGGAATTGCCAATCCGACGGCGATGCTGCTCTCGGCCAATCTCATGCTCTACTATCTCGGGTTTGCGGAGTCGGCCCGGCGGATCGAGACGGCGATGGCGACAGTACTGGGAGCGGGGATCAAGACGCGTGATCTTGGCGGATCGGCTTCGACTCAGGAGTATACGCGGGCGATCATCGATGCGCTGCCACCACTCGAGTTGAGTGGACGACCGGCATTTGCCCCATCCCGTGGTGCGTTTGCCCATCGCGAGGTCGTGCGTGAACGCGGGGACTGGAACTTGCAGGGGGTGGATGTCTTCGTGCGCAACGAAGGGATGCCTAAGCCTCCGGAGAAGGTCGGGAAGTTGAGCCTCCACCTGATCTCGAATCGAGGAACGAAGATCTATCCCGGACCGACACCGGACATCTACCTGGTCGACCATTTCCGTTTGCGCTACCGGGCGACCGAGCCGATCAACAATGATGATATCTTTCTGCTGCTTGGTGAGATCGGCAAGAAGTATGAGTGGATGCACATCGAGAAGCTGCACACGATCGACGGCGTCGCGATGTACAGCAAGGCACAGGGCGAGTAGAGCCCGATTCAGAAATAGTTATGAAGTCCCGGATCGGAGATGTTCGATCCGGGACTTTTTTATTTCTGCGGATTGAATGATGCCCGATAATCTGCCCAATAATCTGCCAGCCAATCTGGACTAAGCAGGGGTGGATGATGTAATGAGGATCAGGAATTGCTCAACAGCCGGAAACTGAAAGACAAGGGGAGACCGATGAGACGAAGCAGATTGATCGGTATAGGAATGGGAATGCTGGTGATTCTGACAGGACTGGGGCACGGGGTCGGGAGTCAGGATTCGCCGCTGAGGGGGGAGGCACGGCAGGTTCTGGCACAGACTGGTGGGACATTGACGATCCGGGGGCTTGAAAAGCCGGTAACGGTGATGCGTGACGAGTGGGGAATCCCGCATATCTATGCGGAGACGCAGGCCGATCTCTTCTTCGCGCAGGGCTTTGTCGCAGCACAGGATCGGCTCTGGCAGATGGATCTCTGGCGGCGCGTCGGCGAGGGACGACTGGCGGAGGTGGTCGGAAAGAGTGCGGTCGAGCGTGACCGCTTCGCACGGTTGCTGCGATACCGCGGAGATATGGAGGCGGAGTGGAAGAGTTATGCTCCGGATGCGCAGGAGATCATCAAAGCGTTTGTCGGTGGCGTCAATGCGTGGATTGCGGAGACGGGAGACCGTTTGCCGATCGAGTTCAAGCTGGCCGGATACCGGCCAGAGCCGTGGACACCAGAGGTCTGCCTGACGCGGATTGCCGGGTATGTCATGACGCGAAATGCTCCGATGGAGGTGCTGCGGTCCCAGTTGGCGCACCAGTTCGGGGTGAATTTCGTGGACGAGTGGATCGAAGCCGATCCGCCGCGAAAGCTCGAGATTCCCGGCGGGCTCGACCTGGCGGGGATCGAACCGCGAATCCTGGCGGCAGCCAATGCCGCTGGAGGACCGGTCAGTTTCAACCCGAGTGATGGCAGCAACAACTGGGTGGTCGACGGGAGCTTGACGACCTCGGGCAAGCCGCTGCTGGCGAACGACCCGCACCGGACGATTGCGCTGCCGAGTCTGCGCTATCTGGTCCATCTGGTCGGGCCAGGATGGAACGTCATCGGCGCCGGGGAGCCGACCCTTCCGGGTGTGGCGGCCGGACACAACGAACGGGTCGCGTTCGGGTTTACGATCGTTGGGATCGATCAGCAGGACATCTACGTCGAAGAGCTCAATCCGGCCAATCCACTCGAATACCGCTACCGGGGCCGTTGGGAGAAGATGCGGGTTGAGCGCGAGCAGATCAGGGTCAAGGGGGAGGCGCAACCCCGCGAGATCGAGCTGAAGTTTACGGTTCATGGTCCGGTCTTTCACGAAGAGGGATCGCGCCACCGGGCCTTCGCGCTGCGCTGGGTGGGCAGCGAACCGGGAACAGCCGGTTATCTGGCCTCGCTCACCCTCAACCGGGTCCGGAACTGGCCGGAGTTTCTGAAGGCGATGGAACGCTGGAAGGTCCCGTCAGAAAATCTGATCTATGCCGATGTCGAAGGCAACATTGGCTGGGTGGCCGCCGGATTGGCGCCGATCAGACGTAACTGGTCGGGAATGGTTCCGGTACCCGGGGCATCTGGAGAGTATGAGTGGGACGGGTTCCTGCCGGTCAAAGAACTGCCGCAGAGCTTCAACCCGGCCCGCCACTACATTGCCACGGCCAATCACAACATCCTGCCGCCAGGTTATACGAAACAGCTCGGTTATGAGTGGGCCAATCCGATCCGCTACCAGCGCATCGACGAGGTGTTACGCCGCCCGGGAGTGAAGTATTCGGTGGCCGACTTCGAACGGCTGCAGCACGACGAGACATCGCTGCCAGCTCGCCAGTTGATCGGGGTCCTCAAGACGGCCCGGATCGACGAGCCCGAGCTGCGGCCATACCTGCGGCTGCTCCGCGACTGGGACGGTGTGCTGAGTCGTGATTCCGGTGCGGCGGCGCTCTTCGAGATCTGGTTGACAAGGCTGCCGGAGGCCGTCTTCCGACGACGGATGAGCGAGGAGCAATGGAAGGAGATGGCCTCGCGCCTTTCCCTCGAGCGGGTGATTGCCGAGGTACAGTCAGGGCGGGAGACAGGCGCGATCGTGCAGAGCCTGACGGCGGCAGTCGCCGAAGCGCGGACGCGACTTGGTGAAGATATAACGCGCTGGCGCTGGGGAACGCTCCACCGCGCACCGTTCAATCATCCGCTGGCGACCGATGAGGCCCGCCGGATGCTCCTCAACCTGCCAGCGATCGAGCGGGGCGGAGACGGCAACACGGTCAACAACACCAGTGGAGCCAATTTCCGCCAGACCCACGGGGCCTCCTTCCGCGAGATCCTCGATGTCAGTGACTGGGATCGCTCGGTCGGCACAAACACTCCGGGACAGTCGGGGCAGCCCGGCAGCCGGCATTACGATGATCTTCTGAAGCTCTGGGCGGAGGGGCGCTACTTTCCGCTTCTCTACAGTCGTGGCCGCATTGAAGCCGCGGCACGACAGCGGCTCCTGCTCCAACCTGGTCGGTAATACTTAAATAAAGGTAAGAAAAATTATGGACAGAAATCTCAGACAACCATTCTCGATGTGGGCCGGTGGACTGTTGCTGGCCCTGCTCTTCTCTCCGCTGCTGAGCGAGGCCCAGACCAGATCGGCCCGGACCTCACCTCCACTGGCGGAGGCCGCGCCAGCCAGCGCCGGCGTCTCGGCGGAGCGATTGGCCCGGATCGAGACCATGATCGAGAAGGCGGTGAGTGACGGCACGATCCCCGGCGCGGTGGCCCTCGTCGCCCGCAAGGGCAAGATCGTCCATCACAAGGCGTATGGCCTCGCCGACACGCAGTCGAACCGGGCCATGAAGCGCGACGACATCTTCCGCATCGCCTCACAGTCGAAGGCGATCACCTCGACGGCCGTCATGATTCTCTGGGAGGAGGGGCGTTTCCGGCTCGACGATCCGGTCTCGAAATACATTCCGGAGTTCAAGAACATGCAGGTTCTGACCGGCTATGACGAGGCAACCGGCGTCTGGACGGGTGAGCCGGCAAAGCGCGAGATCACGATCCGCCACCTGCTGACCCACACCTCCGGGCTTGGGTATGGCCAGATCGACGCCGATCCGCGATTCAGGAAGATCTATGAGAAGGCCGGCGTGGTCGACCTCTTCACGACCGAAAAGGTGACGATCGGAGAGAGCGTGAAGCGACTGGCGAAACTGCCGCTCCACCATCAGCCGGGAGAGAAGTATACCTACAGCGAGGGGCTCGATGTGCTCGGATACCTGATCGAGGTCGTCTCCGGGATGCCCTTCGACACCTTCCTGAAGAAACGGCTCTTCGATCCGCTTGGGATGGTCGACACCGGATTCTATCTGCCGGCGGAGAAGGCTGGCCGACTGGTGACGGTCCAGAAGCTCGACCAGGGGAAGTGGGTCCGTTATCCGGTGACATTCTATGACCCGGACTATCCGATCAAGGGCGCGAAGTCGTTCTTCTCGGGCGGTGCCGGACTCTGCAGCACGGCACGTGACTATGCGACATTCTTGCAGATGTACCTCAATGGCGGCGAGCTGAATGGTGCCCGCATCCTCAGCCGGACGACGATTCGGACCATCATGCAGCCGCAGATCCCGAAGGAGATCTGGGCGAACGAGAATGCGCAGTATGGGCTGGCCTTCGGTCTGGTGACCGAGAAGGGTGTCGCGCTGGGTGGTCAGGGCAGCGTCGGAACCTTCGACTGGGGCGGGTATTTCAACACCCAGTTCTTCGCCGATCCGGTTGAGGGGACGATCGGAGTGCTGATGAAGCAGACTCGTGACGGCAGCGGCGACGAGACCGGCTGGCGCTTCCGGCTTCTCGTCGGCCAGTCGGTCGATGAGTAGCACCCAGATTCTCCAGAACTGCAAATTTGCTTTTTACGGTCAGGTGATCCAGCTGTCTGGCATAACTTCAGACAGCCGGATCACAGGGGAATCGAATTATCCCTTTAGGATCTGGTGCACTTTTTGAAGCGCCCCAACGGGGCGCAGCATATCACCCCCGGGCAACCCCCTGGGAAAATTCCCCAATAACACAATGTGTTCTGAAGGAACACTACATACTCCTACTTGGCAAACCTGTCGTAATAAATCCAGGTGCTTTTTAATCTGGCACTATGCGGCGTTCCTTCAGAACGCCTGAATGGGGTGCAACGTCTACCCAGGGTTGCACCCTGGGCTGGTATGCGGCGCCCCGTTGGGGCGCTGGAGGAAATGTCCATTTATGGCAAGGAATGTCCAACATCCAGTGGGCGGTTCGTGAACCGCCCCCGTCTTTCGCCAGGTTCGACTCGCCCAGAGATCGCGGCGGTGTGTCATATTCCTTCCGGGATGGCCATTTTGTCAGGATCTGGGGCGGTTCTCGAACCGCCCCTACATCCGTTGTTATCTCGACGGGGCCGGTGATCGTACCAACGTCATGAGGTCATTTGTGGCGTGTGTAGGGGCGGTTCGTGAACCGCCCCTGTCTTTCGCCAGGTT
>CAIOZW010000360.1 GCA_903862855.1 uncultured Acidobacteriota bacterium | reverse complement strand
TGGGTTTTCGAACTACAATGGTCTGCAGGTCAAGGTCGAACATCGGGCCAACACGCTGCTGCTGCTCAACTCATTCACCTATGCAAAGGCGATCGACAACTCTTCGCAGGTGCTTGAGGTGAGCAATGGTGGGTCGCCCAACCCGCAGAACCTGCTCGATCCCCGCAACGACAAGGGGCCGTCGAGCTTTGACCAGCGCTTCAACAACACCACGAGTGTGGTCTGGGAAGTGCCATTCGGAAAGGGGCGCGCGCTAGGCGGATCGATGCCGGCCGCCCTCGATGCCGTCATCGGCGGCTGGGTGATGAGCAGTACCATCTCCCTTCAGAGCGGCCAGCCGCTCAACCTTCGCTACGCTGACTTTGACCAGCGCCTCTCCGACGGACAGCCCGATTTTCTGGGCGGGGTCGCCCTGCGCCCTAATGTCGGTGCCGGCCAGGTTCGTTCCACGGAAGCGCAACGAAACTCACTCGGCCTGAAGCAGTTTGAGTACTACTTCGACCGGACTAACATCACCATTCCGACGGCCGACAAGCCTTTCGGCAATCTGGGGCGGAATGCAGTCTATGGCTTCCCCTTCTACCAGGTTGACCTCGGAGTGCAGAAGAACTTTGCGCTCCGCTTCATCAACGAGGAGGCACGGCTCGAGTTCCGGGCAGAGTTGTTCAATCTCTTCAACCGGACCAACTTCAGCGCACCAAATACGGATGCGCGCAGTGCGGCCTTTGGGCGCGTTTCGAGTACCTTCGATCCCCGCATCGTCCAGTTTGCTCTGAAACTCCATTTCTAAGCCGGCTGAGGTGGGTTAAATCAGAAGGCCGGGGTGATTGGCGTCACTCCGGCCTTTTTTTATGGTAGCCTTCAACATCATTCTTGAGGGTGCTGGATCGTCATGGTAATTTTGATCCACTTCAAGTACCGAATATAAAGGTGTATTGAGTGAAGAAAAAGAGGATCCATCAGATATTCACTATTGCTGCATCGATGCTCGTTGGTGGAGTCATCGGTGGGATTGCTGTCCTGCTGGTCTTCAGCACCCCTCTCTTCAGTCCATTTATCGGTTCGTTGAGAGAATCGTCTCGTCCATTGGATCTGCTCTTCATAATCCCGATCTTACTGCTGGTAATCTTTGTGCACGAATTGGGCCACCTGGCAGGCGGAATGGTGCGGGGAATGAGATTTCTATTGCTGATAGTTGGGCCTTTCCAGTGGGCGAAGAGTGCGACTGGCATCAGTTTTACGTGGAATCTCAATCCCTCGCTGATGGGCGGTCTTGCTGCAGCGGTACCAAACCGCCAGAGATCATTGCTTCCCCAGTTGCTGGGAATGGTTCTTGGAGGTCCGCTGGCCAGTCTCCTCCTTGGCGGCAGCGCGATCATCACCGTCAGTCTGCTCAATGGACACCTGCCCGATCGACCGTTGAATCTCATCCTCCTCACCGGTCTATTTTCACTGCTCATTTTTCTTGCGACTGCGATTCCTTCTCGGGTGGGCGGCATGCAGAGTGATGGCTGGCAGTTGATCGAGCTTCTTCGCGGAGGGGCTGCCGTCCTGGAGCGGCAACTGATCATCGAGATCATGGCCGCCAGTCTGGCTGGAGAGCGTCCACGCGACTGGAATAAGGAGACGATCGCCCAGCTTGAGCAACTTGAAAGCCGTGATCCACTGCGGAGAATCGCAGCGTCTCTCCAGGTCCTCTATCACTACTGGGATCGGGGAGAGTATGAACGGGTCGAACCGCTAATGGATTGGATTGACAAGCACCTTGAG
>CAIOZW010000359.1 GCA_903862855.1 uncultured Acidobacteriota bacterium | reverse complement strand
GGAATCGGCATAGCATGGAGATCCTTTCCCGGACTGCTGATTCGCTCACCGGTATGAAGCAGAATACCGCGCCTGAAGCGCGAACCAGTCAGCTCCTGCAGGTGGCGCAAGCCGGCAAAGTCCTCGGCCCGTGGTGCGGCAGTGCTCTTGACCTCGATTCCAACCAGCTCACCAGTCGGAGATTCAAGAACGATATCGACCTCATTTCCGGCGTGATCACGAAAATGGAAGAGCCCAGCCACTGTCCTGCTCCACCCCAACTGCTTGCGAATTTCCATCACCACAAAACTCTCGAGCAGTTGCCCAAGATGGATCGGCTCACGTTCGAGCCGCTGCTGATCCATATTCAGAATACCCGCCAGCAGCCCGGTATCGTTGAGCGTCATCTTTGGAGTCCGAACCAGTCGCTTACCAAGGTTGGACGACCAGGCAGGCAGCTCAACCACCAGCCACAGGGCCTCGAGCAGCGACAGATAGCGGCGCATCGTCTCATGCGGAAGTCCCACTGTCCGCGCTAAATCGCTCACATTGACCAGTCCGCCACTCCGCAGCGCAAGCGCGTTGAGCAGAATCGGAAAGTCGCGCAGGTCACGGACGTTGCCGATTTCGCGAACATCACGATTGACCAGCGCGGTCACGTACCCTTCAAGCCAGGCCCGCCGCAGCCGCTCGGTTCGCCGCTCAACCGCATCCGGATAACCACCAACCAGCGCGCGGCGCAGGATCTCACTCCGCTCACTCTCCACCACCCGCGGAAGGGCCATCTCTTCCGCAAAGATCCAGTCAACGAACCCGTCCCGATGCCCTTCCAGCTCACCCTGTGACAATGGCCACAAGGTGACGATCTCCATCCGTCCGGCCAGCGAATCGGCCAGTCGGGGCAGAAAGAAGATATTGGCCGATCCGGTCAGAATGAATGAACCCGGTCGGCGCGTCCGGTCGACCACCGCCTTGATTGGCAACAGAATCTCCGGTACCCGCTGCACTTCGTCGATCACCACCGGCCGGGTGAACTGCTTGATGAAGCCCTCCGGATCACGTCGGGCATAGGAGAGGGTGGTAATGTCGTCAAAGGTCAGATACTCGGCCCCTTCGCCAAGGTCGATCAGATCCCGCACCAACGTCGTCTTTCCTGCCTGGCGCGGCCCATTGATCAGCACCACCCTTGAATGGCTGATCGCTTCCCCGATTCTCTCCTCGACGTTTCTTCGATACATGACCGTGATTATTGACCTTTCAGAGGTATCCGTCAAAGAAAATTCCCCATGATGTTGTGAATTTCCTTAGACCAGTCAAAAGTCCTCTCAATTGCCCGCCGGGATCGTCGACGATGGTTTCCAGGGAGCCCGGAGTTCATCGCAATCGATGCTGGTTGCTCAGGTAATCCACCTGACAATCGAAAAGGATCGATGCGGATCGATCCCCGGGTCTGCCGCCTGGTAATAGGCTTTCCTGTTCTGCTCGAACGCTCTCCAGTAAGCTCTGAGGGATACAAGGCGCTGATCAACAGGACTTGCCGACGAGCACTGTCGCGTTTCTGGTTCACCCAAGCCACCAGCTCTGTCATCAGGCGAGGCGTGTCGAAGGGCGCCGCAGTCTGAATGGGTTGTCTTTTAAACCGGAGCAACTTCAATTGCCATACTGGTAATTCAACTCGCAACTATCCTGTTGACGCCGGGATGGAGTAATTGGATAATCCGCACTGCAATATCGTTTTTTCTTGAATCATTCACAGAGAGATAAACAAAATCATGAACGGAAAGAGGGTTCTGCGTCTGACCCAGTTAGGG
>CAIOZW010000358.1 GCA_903862855.1 uncultured Acidobacteriota bacterium | reverse complement strand
TTGAGCGGCAGGGACAGGCGCTCGAGTTGACTCTTCGCCCGACGGCCCGCCAGGTTGGCAATGAGAAGATTGGTGAAGCCGGCATCGAGCCTTACATTGCGCTCGAAAATATCCGCGTTCTTGGCGTCCGCGATGGCATGCCGGCCGCTCAGGCGGGGTTGAAGGCCGGGGATCGCATCGTCCGTCTCAACGGCCAGCCAATCAGGGCCTGGCATGAATTCAAGGATACACTCCGCGGCAGCGGTGCGCCGATCACCCTCAATGTCGATCGGGATGGAGACCGCTTCGACGTGACGACAACCCCGATTCTGCAGGATGGAGAGTATCGCCTTGGTTTTGCGCCGGATCTCTCGGTGATCGTCAAGACCGACTCCTTGGCTTCTGCGATTCAGTATGGCTGGTCATACAACTGGATGTGGTTGCGGTTGACTGGAGTCGCCTTTCAACAGATCTTCACGGGGCGGCGTTCGGCCCGCGATGCAGTCGGCGGTCCAGTCAAGATTGCCCAGGAGACGATGAATACCTATCAGGTGGCCGGCTGGGCCGGAACGATAAAGTTGATGGGGATGCTCAGCCTCAATCTGGGAGTCTTCAATCTGCTTCCGATTCCAGTGCTCGACGGTGGGGTGATTCTGCTTCTGATTATCGAAGGGCTGATGGGACTGGTCGGGTTGACACTCTCCATGTCTGTGCGCGAGCGCTTTCAACAGGTGGGTTTCGTCATGGTCCTGCTTCTGATGGGCTTCGTCTTCATCAATGATTTCGTAAATCTCGGAAAGAGCTTCCTCAACAAGTCACCCGAGGCTGAACAGGTCGTTGTACCGACCCCGACACCTGGCAAGTAGTCGACACTTCTCTGTACGGACAACGAGGGATCCCGATCAGCAATCCCAGGTTGATCAGGATCCTCTCCAGTCGGCCGGTTTAATTGCTGAAGCTGCTCCTTCTGACCGGAACATTCCTGTTCCGGTCTGTAAATTTTAGACAATCGATCTTTTGGTTTCCGGAGGAATCATCGCTCCCGGGCGAGCGATGATTCCTGCCGCATCCCGGGGGGATATACAATGGCCCAGGAAGAAAAGTTTGTTCGCGGTCTTAGTCTGCTCGATTCGACCATGATCGTCGCCGGGTCGATGATCGGCTCAGGTATCTTCATCGTTTCAGCCGACATTTCGCGACAGGTAGGATCGCCAGGGTGGCTGCTGGTTGTCTGGCTGGTTACCGGAGCGCTGACCCTCATGGCCTCCCTCAGCTACGGTGAACTGGCGGCGATGATGCCGAAGGCCGGGGGGCAGTACGTCTATCTGCGCGAGGCCTTCTCGCCTCTCTGGGGATTTCTCTATGGATGGACACTCTTTCTGGTGATCCAGACGGGGACGATTGCCGCAGTCGCAGTCGGATTTGCCCGCTATCTCGGAGTCCTCTGGCCACGAATCTCTGAATCGTCCTATCTGATCGCCCCGATCCACCTTGGGTCACAGTATGCGATATCGCTCTCCAATGCCCAGTTGATCGGGATCGTCATGATCGTTCTGCTGACCTGGATGAACACCCGGGGGCTTGAGTTGGGGAGGCTGATCCAGAACGTCTTCACCATTGCCAAGACGGGGGCGCTCGTTGCCCTGATCGGGCTTGGATTGACTCTCGGGTATCAGGCGGTGGTGGCCGGTGCCAATTTTGGAGATCTCTGGACAGTCCGTGGATCGCTCCAGGATGTCGGTGGTGGGCTGACCGCTGTCACGACACTTGGCCTCTTTGTCGCCATCTGTGTCGCCCAGACCAACTCGCTCTTCTCGTCGGATGCCTGGCACAGTATCAGTTTTACCGCCGGCGAGGTGCGGGATCCACGCCGGAATATTCCACTCTCTCTTGCGCTGGGAACCATTCTCGTCATTGGGCTCTACCTGTTGGCCAATCTGGCCTATCTGGTGGCACTTCCTTTCGCCACGATCCAGTCGGTTCCGAGTGACCGTGTCGCTTCGGCAACGGCCGAGGTGATCCTTCCTGGCTATGGCGCGGGTCTCATGGCTCTCGGAATCCTCATCTCGATCTTTGGCTGCAACAATGGCCTCATCCTGACTGGCGCCCGCGCCTACTATGCAATGGCGCGAGATGGTCTCTTCTTTCGAGCGGCTGGTCGTCTCAACCGGAATCGCGTCCCGGCCTGGGGGCTCGTCATACAATGCGTCTGGTCATGCGTTCTCATCCTGCCGCGAACGATCAGCACAGGCCCGGATGGGTCGATCAGCTATGGAAATCTATACGGTAATCTGCTCAATTATGTCATCTCGGCAGCGCTGATCTTTTATGTTCTGTCAATTGCCGGTATCTTTGTCCTGCGTTACCGGCGACCGGCGGCGCCCCGTCCATACCGCGCCTTCGGTTATCCGGTGATACCGGCCCTCTATATTCTGGGAGCCGGGACACTGGTCGTAGTACTTTTTCTCTATCAGACGGCGACGACCTGGCCCGGTCTGGCCATTGTTCTGACAGGAGTTCCGGTCTATTTTATCTGGCAGTCAAAAGCGCGAAGACAGGGAATCAACCCGGAAGATGCATTCACTGAATGAATGTACCGAGTGATCTTGAACAGAGTCATCTGAAAAGTAATGTTATCGAAAAGCTGGAGGTCCGGTTTCGAGCCGTTCAATCGGACAGATCCTGAGGAGGCTAAATGTCACTATTCGCAACCAAATCGATCGATCTGATCATTGCTGAGGCAAAGGAGACAGGCGAGCATACACTGAAGAAGACGCTCGGTTCTGTCGACCTGATCATGCTGGGGATCGGGGCGATCATCGGTACGGGAATATTCGTTCTGACCGGTCAGGCGGCTGGCAAGCACGCCGGCCCGGCAGTCATCATTTCGATGGTGCTCGCTGGAGTCGTCAGTGCATTTGCGGCCTTCTGCTATTCGGAGTTTGCTGCAAGCGTCCCGATCTCCGGATCGGCCTATGCTTATGGGTATGGAACGCTTGGGGAGTTTGTCGCCTGGATCATCGGTTGGGATCTGATTCTCGAATATGCTTTTGGTGCAGCTACGGTAGCGGTTGGCTGGTCGGGTTATGTGGTCAGCTTCCTGAGGGATCTCGGAATCACCTTTCCACCACAGTTGACGGTTGGACCATTGAACACGGTCAAACTGGCTGACGGGAGCGAGGTGAACGGGATTGTCAACCTTCCTGCACTCCTGATCTCGGTGGCCGTGACGTGGCTGCTGATCCGGGGGATCAAGGAGTCAGCCTCATTCAACACGGTAATCGTCCTGATCAAGGTTCTGGTGGTGATCCTCTTCATCATTGCCGGCATCGGATATGTCAACAAGAGCAATATCGGACTGGGCTGCGAGGCGGGGACACCCGGCTGTGCCGAGTTCATGCCATTTGGATTTCCAGGTGTAGTTACCGGAGCGGCAGTCATCTTCTTTGCCTATATTGGTTTTGATGCCGTTTCGACAGCCGCCCAGGAGGCGAAGAATCCGATGCGCGACATGCCGATCGGTATTCTCGGTTCGCTGGCGATCTGCACGGTGCTCTATGTTCTGGTGGCAGGGATCATGGTCGGGCTGGTCGACTATCGAATGCTGACCAATGCGGCCGCACCGATTGCCGTCGCAGTCGATGAGGCATTGAAGATGGCCCAGGGAACGACGATGGGGACGATCCTCAAAGTCTTCCCGACGATCATCAAGGTGGGTGCTGTTCTTGGCCTGAGCTCGACGATGGTCGTCATGGTCATGGGTCAGCCACGGGTCTTCTATTCGATGTCGAAGGATGGGCTGCTTCCGACCTGGGCGGCCAAGGTCCATCCGCGCTTCCAGACTCCGCACATCACGACGGCGATCACCGGGACGATCGTTGCGGTTTTGGCCGGGCTGGTTCCGATCAGCCTCCTCGGGGAGCTGGTCAGCATCGGAACCCTCTTCGCCTTTGTCATTGTCGGTACCGGAATCATCATTCTGCGCCGGACCAATCCGGGGATGCACCGCCCATTCAAGGTCCCCTTCTCACCATATGTGCCGGTTCTGACCGTCATTTCGGCAGCCTATCTGATGAACAGCCTGCCTCTCGACACCTGGATCCGGCTGATCGTCTGGATGTCTCTCGGTCTGGTTCTCTATTTTGCCTACAGCTACAAGCACAGCAAGCTGAATGGATCTGGGGTGGCTTCCACGCTACCTGACGGATACAGTCCGCCGGTCGCGGCCCTGGTAGGGATTGGCCTGACGATCCTGCTCACCGTCTGGCAGGTCAAGACCTATGTTGCCCATCCCAGCCTGATCGAATACGGCATCCGTCTCTTCTTCTGGATCGTCGTCGGTCTGCTGGTAATCATGCTCATGTATGGACGGCGTGTCGAGCAGGGTGAGCGGAGTGCACGTGTCCGGCAGATCGGTCTCCTGGTTTCAGTGATCAATCTGATTGCCTGGGCTGGAATCACCTACTGGTTCTTTGTCCACTATGCCGAGCTGCACGGCAAGTAGGTAGAGCCTTCAGATGCAGAAAGAGCCCGGTGTATCAGAGTTGAAGATCTCTTCAATTCAGGTGCACCGGGCTCTTCTCATTTCAGCTCGAATGATGGCTCAGCGGATCAGATGGTCCGGGTCACTTTTTCGAGTGATCGCGGCTTGTCAGGGGAGAGTCCGCGTTCTGCGGCCAGGTAGCCGGCAAAGAGCTGTGCCGGAATGGCGTAGGGGATGGTCGAGAGCATTTCGTCGACCTTCTCCGGCAGCTTGATGGCCCGGCTCGCCATTTTGCAGACGTTCTCTTCGCTCGAAACGACCAGCGTCTCCGCACCAAGCTCCTTCAGTTTGGTAAGAATCTCGCGCGACCCTTTCAGCGTCGGGCCGGGCGGGGCGATCATGAAGACCGGGAAGCGGGGCGAGATGAGCGCGATCGGTCCGTGGAGGAAGTCTGCTCCCGAGAAGCGCTCGGCGACGATGTAGCAGGTCTCCATAAGTTTGATCGAGAATTCGAAGGCATTGCAGTAGTTGAGTCCGCGCCCGATGACGATGCACTTCTCCATAAAGGTGTATCGTTGAACCAGCTCCTGGATCTGTGATTTGAGCGTCAGCGAACGTGAGGCCAGTTCCGGGATACGCTCAACCTCAAGCTTGGCCAGGGAGTCACTCATCGCCCGGGCAAGGAGATGGAAGATGAGGAGCTGGCCGGTGTAGGTCTTGGTCGCGGCAACGCTCTTCTCGCGACCGGCGTGGATCAGAAATGTCTCATCGGTCAGGCCAGCCATGGTCGACTGCGCCTCATTGGTAATCGCAAGGGTCGTCGCCCCCGCCTTTTTGGCGCTGGTGAGGACCATGTTGATGTCGACGCCCTCCCCTGACTGGGAGACTCCGATGACGAGCGTGTCGCGCAGGTCGAGTTTCGATTTGTAGAGGGTGCAGACCGAAGGTGCAGCAAGGGAGACCGGGATACCGGTCGACATCTCGAGCAGGTATCTGCCGAAGAGACAGGCATTGTCAGAACTGCCCCGGGCGACCAGGACGATCAGTCGGGGCGGTCTGGCCTTCAGCCGCGCACCAAATGCGGCAATCTTCGGTCCTTCGCGGTTGATGGTCCGTTCAATCACCTCTGGTTGTTGTTCGATTTCAGCCAGCATTAACGACATGGTTAAGGTATATCCTCCGATTATCTGCGGTATAGTTGGCAAACGTGCGCTGACATCATACCAAACCGATTGTGGATCGGTGAAACCGATTCGCTACTTGATGAACTGCTTCAGCTCTCCCCTGAGGAGAGAGAATGTCCGGTGGCCGAAAGATCCGGATAGAAAGAGTGGAAGCGAAGGGACTGCTCCGACTCTCCCCGAACGGCAGTCTTCACTTGCTTTGATGAGCTTCTGTAACTGGGAGGCGGCCTCCGGTTCAATGCCGGGAAAGAGAGTCGTGACGACATCTTCGGGCGGAGACTGGCCCGTTTCCCAGCCCAGATCGGCTGCCGTGGCCAGACGCGGCCAGGCCAGATATGGACTCCCCGTGAGGTTAAAGAGAAGCTCCGTATCACCAGGACTCCCAATCTCGGAGACGGTTTTGACCGGGGCAAGGCAGAAAGCTGCCCCCACCGGGTTGAGTGACCGGGTGTTTGCAGGCTGTTCGCTGACGACCTGCAGATCGATCAAGGACATCATTGCGGCTTCGCGCAGCTCGTTCAGTTCAAAGATGGACAAGACTGATCCGGTTTCAGGACTGATCAGGACATAGCGGTTCATGCGCAGTCTGGCAAGCGTGGCGATCAGATCGAGACGTTCCCGCAGCGACCATTCCCCACGGCGGTCGTCGACGATCCCCCGCACTTCAGCCCGTGGGATTTCGAGGAGATCGAAGTCGTTGACCAATGCCCCGCTTGCACCAAGACGACTGAGATGGCTGATCGCAAAACTGCGTGCCCGGGTCTCAGTAGCAATGATCTCAATCTTCCGCTTCTTTCCAGACAGCCGGTTGACGATGCGGTAGCTCTGCAGGGAAGCAGCCTCACTCACCTTCTGGAAAATGAAACTTACCTCAACGGTCGTCGCCCCGGTGGCAAAATGCTTCCACGGAATGTCAATCCACCGTCTGATCAAGAATGGATGGAGACCGTTATTGGTGACTTCCCACTTCGTTCCAGGCTTGCCGACCCGGGATAGTGTGGCGGGACGGGCGATCTCGCCGAGGTGGATCGATGGAACGATCTCCAGATGGAAGTAATTGGTCCACCCACGGGCATTATTCAGCTTCAGCAGTTGAAGCAGATTTGGTTCAAACTGGATCTTTTCACCAGAGAAGAGTCTGTATGAGTGAATATTATGCCTGAACAGTTCATTGAAGATCGTCTGGGCGTGAGGTCTGATGAGGGGCAGCAATTCGTCGTTCAGATTGCCACGGAGTTCAAGGGGCAGGTACGGACGAATACTGAACGGGTAGACATAGTCCTTAAGGTAGCGACTCAGGAGTAGGGCGACCTGAGCCCGTTCGATCTTCAGGATCCGCGATTCAGAGTCGCGGAGCGAGTTGAGGGAGGCCATGAAGATGACCGACTGGGCAAGTGCTCTCGCGACGGTCTCGCCGTGCCCCATGCCGCCTCCCTGACTGGCT
>CAIOZW010000357.1 GCA_903862855.1 uncultured Acidobacteriota bacterium | reverse complement strand
GTTTCACCCTGGGCCGCTCTGGGCTGGTATGCGGCGCCCCGTTGGGACGCAGGAACCATCTGCCTTTCCCCACATGAAGCATAGATGCCATTCTCGGAATAATCCCAATCAACTCACATTCCAAGGATCGAGCTGAGAGACCAGAGACTCCACCCCAAAGTTTTTGAATTAGTGGCGAATAGCGGTTCCAGCATCTCCTATCTTGTCAAGTCTCTTCATAATGCGATTGCCCTGGCTTCGGGGCGACATAACTCCGCCTCGACCCGGCTGCCCGCTTTCCCTGTGGCGATTAATTCAATAGAATGTCGGTTTGCCTGTAAAGAAGAAAGATGACCGGCGATAACCGGACTGGTAAACAATCTATGAGCGAACCTGAGCAGCAACCAACAGCCAAGAGCGCACCACCACTGGTCGCGATCATCGGCCGACCCAACGTCGGAAAGTCGACCCTCTTCAACCGTCTGATCGGGGCCCGTCGTTCGATCGTCGGAGATCTTCCGGGAATCACCCGTGACCGCATCTACGGTGAAGTCGAATGGCAGTCGCAAAGATTCCGCATCGTCGACACGGGGGGAATAGTCCCTGATGACGAAGAGCTGATCCCGGCGCGCATCTTCGAACAGGCGCGAACGGCGATCTCCGAGGCCAGCCTGATCCTCTGGGTGGTCGATACCCGTGACGGCGTCACCCCGCTTGACGAGGAGCTGGCGAGCCATCTGCGGACGATCGACCGTCCGGTCATCATTGCCGCCAACAAATCGGACACGGCTCGGGTGGGAGAGCTTTCGGGGGAGTTTCACCGCTTCGGGTTCATCGATGTGGTCCCGGTATCGGCCGAACATGGTGCCGGAATAGGTGATCTGCTCGATGCGGTCATCGATCTTGTTCCAGCAGTCGTCGATGAGCCGGTGGAGAGCCAACGTGAGATCCGGGTGGCGATCATCGGTAGGCCCAATGTCGGCAAATCATCACTGATCAACCGGCTGTTGGGTCAGGAGCGGGTGATCGTCTCGCCCATTCCCGGGACAACCCGCGACGCGGTCGATTCTGTCTTTGATTCGACCAATGAGGCCGGAGAGCCGATCACGCTGCGTGTCGTCGATACGGCCGGTATTCGCCGCAAGGGGAAGACGGAGGAGATGGCGGAGAAGCTCTCGGTAGTCATGGCCCGCAAGCATATCGAGCAGGCCGATGTCGTACTGATGGTGATCGATGCCATCGAGGGAGTGACGGCCCTCGACGCGAACATCGCCGGCTACGCCCACGATGCGGGGCGTTCGATCATCATTGTCGTCAACAAGTGGGATGCGGTCGAGAAGGATACCTGGACCGTCAACGCCTATGAGGACAAGATCCGCGACCAGATGAAGTTCCTCGACTATGCACCGATCATCTTCATCTCCGCCCTGACCGGTCAGCGGGTCGTCCGGCTGCCGGCGCTCATCGCGAGGGCTGACGAAGCTCGCAATCTGCGCGTGACAACCGGTCAGCTCAACCAGTTCTTTCACGAATATCTCGATCAGCCCCGAGCGACCATCTCCGGCAAGCACCGCCTGAAGATTCTCTATCTCACCCAGGCCGGCACACGCCCTCCGACCTTTGTCATCTTCACCAGTGGATCGAAGACCCGCATCCATTTTTCTTATGAAAGATATCTGATCAACCGACTCCGGGAGGCCTTCCAGTTCTACGCCACCCCGATCAGAATCAAGCAGAAGAGCCGCCAGAAGAAGACGGCTGGAAAGTAGGTTGCCGGCGTGTCGCATCTGAGCTGTCAGTTTTTCGAGAAGGATCCATCCAGCGAGGCCCGGCGTGGTCAGATCACCACTGCCCACGGTACCATCGAGACTCCGGTCTTTATGCCGGTTGGAACCCAGGGAACCGTCAAGGCACTCACTCAGGAGATGCTCGAAACACTCGATGCGCGAATCATCCTCGGCAATACCTACCACCTCTTTCTGCGCCCGGGAGCGGAGACAGTCCATCATCTTGGTGGGCTCCACCGGTTTATCTCCTGGCCACGGGCGATCCTCACCGATAGTGGCGGTTACCAGGTCTTCAGCCTCGGTGACCTGCGCCGGATCCGCGAGGAGGGGGTCGAGTTCCGCTCGCACCTTGACGGATCACGCCGCTTTATCTCACCTGAGATCTCTATGCAGATCCAGCATGCCCTCGGATCGGACATCATCATGGCGTTCGATGAGTGCACACCCTGGCCGGCGACACACCGGCAGGCGCTCGAATCCCTGGAGTTGACGACCCGTTGGGCGCTTCGCTCCCGGACCGAGTTCGACCGACTTCGTGACACTCCTGCTTCGCGGGCCAGCTCTCCTTCGCTCTTCGGGATCGTTCAGGGAAGCGTCTACCCCGATCTGCGCCAGCGCAGTCTCGAGCAGCTTCTCGAGATCGGCTTCGAAGGGTATGCGATTGGTGGATTGAGCGTCGGGGAGGAGAAGTCGGCCATGTACGACACGGTCGAATATCTTGCTCCACGGCTCCCCGCAGACAAGCCCCGCTATCTGATGGGTGTCGGAACCCCGGCCGATCTAGTCGAGTGCGTTGCCCGGGGTGTTGATATGTTCGATTGCGTCATGCCCACCCGCAATGCCCGCAACGGACAGGTCTTCACCAGCCTGGGTCGACTCAATATCCGTAATGCACGCCATGCCCGCGATGAGCGACCAATCGATTCCGAGTGCCAGTGTCTGGTCTGCCGCCGATATTCACGTGCCTATCTGCGCCATCTCTACCAGGCTGGCGAGATTCTCGCCTCGACGCTCTGCACATACCACAACATTGCCTTCTACCTTGACACCATGCAGGGAATCAGGCAATCTATCGCACTTGGTGAATTTGCCGCCTTCCGCTCCCGGTTTCTCGGGCGCTATCTTGGCGGTACAGTTGATGATCTCAGCGGAGACCGGCAGTGAGGTGAGCAGGTTGAAACTGCTGGTCCGGGAGAGACCTCTGGCAGGCCTGGTTCATTGCCATCTCCGACGATCAATGCCGCTTTGAACGGCAACGGAAAGGCCTTAGCTTCTGTCTGCTGCAGCGACTTGTCGCTGCCATTTATCGGCAAGTCGGGTTCGGAACCCGTTAATGCCGTTAATGCCGTTAATGCCGTTATTGGTGGATAAGCAGTGGGCGGCGAAACCGGGGAGGTCTGGTTGAAGCCCAAGTTGAGGCCAAGGATGGCTCACCCGGTATTTCACCTGGTCAGAAGATTGAGACAACCCGGCCGGGATCGATCCGGTCAGGTAACCACAAGCTCAGGTCTCTGTAGACATATCAGGCGGAATTACGTAGACGGAGTTACAAAGACCGGTGGATCGTCACCCGGCGTGGTTTCGCCGGTGCCGGATTCCTCCGGAGAGTTTTTATCAGTCAATATTCAGGTTTCAGACCATGGTCAATCAAACAGCTCTAATCCTTCTTCAGGGGGCGGCCGGTGGTAGTGGCATCTTAGGCATGCTCCTCCCGATGGTACTCATCTTTGTCCTCTTCTACTTCATGATCATTCTGCCGCAGCGGAAGCGACAGAAGGCCATCGACGAGATGCTCGACAACCTGAAGATGGGCGACCGTGTCGTCACCAGTGGCGGCATCCATGGTTCCATTGTCAGTATCCGCGAAGATAAACGCACCGTCCAGCTCAAGATCTCTGAGAATCCGGTCGTGCGGATCGAGATAGCCCGCAACTCAATCGCCGGACTGCAGGAAGGCGGGGAAGAATCCAAATAGTATGAACAAGAGTATCAAATCACGTGCGATCGTCATTCTGCTGACGACATTTGGCTGTGTGGCAATCCTGCTTGGTCCGTGGACGAAACAGAAGGACTACACCAGAGAGGCCGCCGATTTCTTCAAACCGGAGAGACTGCGAAAGAACCTTTCTGAGAACATCCGGCTTGGTCTCGACCTTCGGGGAGGCACCCATCTGGTGATGCAGGTTCAGGCTGATGACTACATCAAGGCGATCACCGAGGGGAACCGTCAGAAGGCGGTTGATGAGCTGAAGAAGGGCTCGATCGCTTTCAGTGATATCAAGACGCCCACCAACGGCCAGCTCGTCGTCGAGACACAGGGTACCGAAGCCCACACCCAGATCCGTGAGAAGCTGCTCCCCATCTTCGGGAGTGATATCTGGACCGTCTCGACCTCGACCAGTCCCGCAGCCGTGACCTTTAATCTCAACAAGTCGGCAGCCGACCTCTTCCGTCGCGAAGCGACCGAGCAGGCCCGGACAATCATCGAGCAGCGTATCGATGCCTTCGGTGTGGCAGAGCCGACCATCCAGCTTCATGGACGAACCGAAGATCACCAGATCCTCGTTCAGATGCCTGGTGTCGATAACCCAGAGCGGGTCAAAGAGCTGATCAAGGGTGAAGCCCGGCTCGAGCTGAAGGCCGTCGTTCCCCCCGGAACGCTCTATGCAACGCGAGATGAGGCGCTCGCCTCGCTTGGCGGTGGAGTGCCGAGCGACCGTGAAATTCTCCCTTACAATGAGTCGCGGGCGGATGGAAATAATATCAACGGATTTCATGTCGTCGAGAAGACGCCGGTCATCACCGGGGCCGATCTTCGTGACGCTCGTGGCGTTCCGGGGCAGAATGGTCCGGGCTACCGGGTTGCCTTCAGTCTGAAGCCCGGGGCCGACGAGCGGTTCGGTCAGTGGACGGAGAAGAACATCGGTAATCTGCTTGCCGTCGTTCTCAACGAGCAGATCAAGACCGCCCCGTCGATCCGCAGTCGGATCGCTGACAGTGGCGAGATCACCGGCAACTTCACCAAGCAGGAGGCCGAGGACCTGGGACTTGTTCTGCGCTCCGGCGCTCTGCCGGCCAAGGTTGTCTACCTCGAGGAGCGGACGGTTGGTCCATCACTCGGCGCCGACTCGATTCGGCAGGGGGTGCGTGCTTCACTCTTTGGACTCGCACTGGTCGTCCTGGTCATGCTCTTCTACTACCGACTCTCCGGCCTCAACGCCGTCATTGCACTTATCCTCAACCTCTTCATTCTGCTGGCGGGGATGGCCCTCTTTGGAGCGACGCTCACCCTCCCGGGTATCGCCGGTGTCATTCTGACCATTGGTATGGCAGTTGATTCCAACGTGCTCATTTTTGAGAGGATTCGGGAGGAACTTCGCGCCGGCAAGCTGGTCTCGTCATCGATCGATACCGGTTTCAGCAAGGCCATGGTTACGATCATCGACACCCATGTGACGACAATCGTCTCCGCTGCTTTTCTCTACTTTTTCGGAACCGGTCCGGTCCGTGGTTTTGCCGTGACGCTGACGATCGGTCTGCTCGCAAACCTCTTCACCGCTGTCTATGTCTCAAGAGGAATCTTCCTCTGGCAGATCAACCGTGGTGGACGAAGGGCGGAGACGATCAGCATCTGATCCACTGGCAACCGGGTGGATATGAGATCGACCCGGTTGCCTCTAATCTGTGCCAGGAGAGTCGCCAGGGCTACTCTTGAACGGCCTGAACAGATACAGATTCAATCTACTGAATTATCGCTATGATCGAGATCTTCAAAAATACCAACTACGATTTCCTGGGGAAGAAAGGTCTTGCCTTTGGCCTCTCCACCATTCTTCTCCTTGCCGGTGTCGCGTCGATGTTCTATCGCGCCTTCGATGGCAATGAATCCACCTCACCATTCAATCTCGGGGTCGATTTTGTCGGTGGAACTCTCGCGACTGTCAAGTTCAATGCAACACCGGACGTCGACAAGCTCCGTGCAGCGCTTGGGTCACAGGGAATCGAGACCGCCAAGGTGACCATTCAGCCGGTCGGTGACCAGATCGGTCAGGCACCGCGCAATGAGGTTCTGGTTCGTCTTCCAAACCTGGTCAATGTCGTCCGCCAGGAAGGCCAGTCCGAGACAGCGGCCAAGGCGACCGATGATGCCGACGTCGGCAAACAGAAGATCCTCGCCGCACTCGCCACGCTCAACGATCCATCGACTGCTGGTCGTGTCGACCTCAATGCTCTTGGCAAGGACCAGATCGCCTCTGCTCTCTCGGCCCGCGCCGGTCTCGATGGACAGCGCTCCGATGAGATTGCTGCACGCATTGTCGAATACCGCGAAAAGTCCCGTGATGGTCTGATTGGTAACATCTCAGAGGTCAGGAATCTGAGCGGCGTCGATCCCCAGATCGGAAACTTCCTTGATCAGGGCTTCTTTACCGGTGTTGCCGCGGTGAAGAGCGTTGAAGCCGTCAGTCCACAGGTTGGAGCCGATCTCCGCAACCGCGCCATCTTCGTCTCGCTCCTCTCCTGTCTCGGAATGCTGATCTATGTCGCCTTCCGGTTCAAATCCTGGGGCTTTGGCATCGGTTCAGTCGTCGCTGTATTTCACGATGTTCTTGTTACCCTCGGCTTCTTCTCGATCATGCAGTGGGAGATCAACCTTACTGTCATCGCGGCACTCCTGACCCTCATCGGTTACTCGATGAACGATACCATCGTCATCTTCGACCGAATTCGCGAGCTGCTGCGCTTCCGTCGCCGTGACACACTCGAGAGACTGGCCAATGATGCAGTCAATGAGACCCTCTCCCGGACGGTCATCACCAATGGTCTGACCTTCCTGACGGTCTTTGCACTCGTTCTCTTCGGAGGCGAGGTTCTGAAGAGCTTCTCCTGGGCACTCTTCATCGGCATCATCGTCGGCAGTTATTCCACCGTCTACATTGCCAGCCCATTCATGCTGATGTGGGAGAACTGGCGCGGTTCAAAATCGAGCTACACTAAGGCGATTACCGGTAACGCAGGCAGCCCTGGCAATACCAGCGGCACGGCCGGTCTCAATGCGGCGACGACCGTCACCTCCCGCATGCTTGCTGAGGCTGGAGTCTCGGCAAAGAAGCGTAAAAAGGGGCGCCAGTAGCGGCCTCAAGGCTGCTAAGATTTTGTGATATTTATTTGAGACGGATGAAGCTAAGTTGACATAAAATCCTTAACTTCTCTTGACTTACGGGCGAGACGAATAGTAGACTCTCCCCGTTGCTGACTCATCGACTGCCACTAATTGAAGCCAATATTTCCGGGCTTTCTACCACATCCGCCCGTGCTTGCGCAGGGGAATTGGTGGGTCGGAAATAGCCGGCGATGATAAAGAGCAGACAGGTCCGGCATAGCTGTTTGGAGTAGCAATAGTAAGGTAATGTGCAGTCAGAGTGTCAGGCTGATTCAGTGGACTTACACTGCTTCCGGACACGAGCACTTCTGAGGTTGCACATCAGTAACTTGACACAATGATCCTTTGACCTGGTGTTTGTTAGGGAGGGGAACTCCTCCTTTTAATGATCTCCAACTTTAATGATCTCCAGGATGTTGTCAATCGGGATTAACTGGCTGCCGTCAATGGCTGTTACCATTCCGTTCAGTTCACAGATTGTCTTGCTTCAAGACAGAATGATCGAAGATTCAACAACCAGGTTATGGCTCTAGTTCAACTGCCTGGGTTGTTTGACATCCGGCACAACCTCCGCAACCGAAATATCGGCGAAGTTGTTTAATACAAGCATCTCCCGGTCTGTCGGTCGTGGATGAAGGAAAATGTTGGATGGTAGCCTGTTGACAGATAGTTCAAATCTTTCTGCAACCGGGTGACGCTAACTTCGATCAGGCGGGGTTCCATCCAGTTACGGTCACCTGGACTGTAACATCCTTCGGGTCTGTGACACCCCTCGGGTCTGCCACAGTAACAACAACCCGTTATGGAATCAGGTTCGAATTGAACCAGATCGTGTCCTGGTGAGACCACCGGAACCCTGATCACTGCTTCAACAGGCACAGGGCTTCAATTCAGTAAGTACGGTAAATTCAATCGGTACGGTAAAGATGAACAGACGCCCCCTGTTCTGAAAGGTCAGGAGATTTCACCTCCTTTCCATCTCTTCGCGAGGCTCTTCGCGAGGATCTGATTCCAGATCCGGTAACGGAGAGCACCCGGCTCCGGCGAGTTAGCGATGATCCACCACAGGATTACTCTCTGCCTCGGAGGAGTTGAGAGCAGGGGACTACTGGTCAGTTCGAGGCGTTTCGCCTCAATCCATACAAAGCAATTATTTAGTTATTGCGTATTTCCTTTTTCCGCAGATGTGCTTCAATATCTGTCTGCATTCTTGAATTCTTCGGTGCGGGTGTCAGTTATCCGATCGGGACCACGGAGATATCAAGTGACCGGTAAAATGTTGAACACATCAATCCCCTCGGTACCGAAGTCTATGGAGGGCACTAGCTCATGTTCGATACTCTTGTAGAGTCATCCAATCAGGGCAAACAGAATGCCAGAATGGGCGGGATTCTGTTGGGAACGGCGACGGTATTCGTACTCGTGATCTTTTCTGCCGTTGTCTACATGATTCTTAATGCCAAGTCGGGCTTGATGGATGCACTGGATGTGTCGGCGATGATTGCGCCGCCACCACCGCCGGCGGCACCGCCACCACCGGCCAACCAGGTTGCCCAGGTTATCCCTGAGGTGACGACCTTTACTCCCCCTACCAAACCACCTGAAAAGATTCCGGATCCGACCACGGTCGTGTCGCGCCCCAGCGTCGTCTCGACCGGTGTTCCGGGTGGTGTTCCAGGAGGTGTCGTAGGTGGAGTGCCAGGTGGCATATCCAAGGGAGGCGATGAACCGCCGCCCCCGCCGCCGCCACCACCACCGCCGCCGAAACCGGAGCCACCGCCCCCACCGAAGCAGATCAAGGTCTCTGGTGGTGTGTTGCAGGGAAGCGCTCTCCGGCGTGTCCAGCCAGCATATCCCCCGATCGCCAAGGCCGCCCGTGCATCTGGTGCGGTTCAGGTTCAGGTGACCATCTCCGAAGAGGGACGAGTCATCGAGGCCCAGGTAGTCAGCGGTCATCCACTGCTTCGTGATGCGGCTCTCCAGGCCGCTCGCCAGTGGCAGTTCAAGCCTACCGAATTGTCCGGTGTTGCCGTCAAGGTTCAGGGTATCCTGACCTTCAACTTCACCTTGCAGTAGTAACAATTTTTTTCAGTAACCAATTCTTGGAGGATTTCGATATCATGTTCATTTTGCTGAGCCAAATCTGGTTGACACTTGCCCCGCTCGCCCTCTTCCTCAACGCCGAAGGTGGCGATGGAGCGGCCGCATTTGACTTCACTCCGCTTGGAGTCTGGCGTGCGATGGGATGGATCGCCCGTGTCGTGATCATCATTCTCTTCATCATGTCGATCTGGTCGATCGCGATCATGGTCGAGCGTTACCTCACCTACACCGCAGCCCGCAACCAGTCACGCGAATTCGCGCCGAAGGTTGCTGCTTCCCTGAAGAGCCAGAAGATTGACGAGGCGATCAGCCTCTCCGACAAGTACAAGAAGAGCCATCTCGCGATGGTCGTCAATGCCGGTCTCCAGGAGTTCCGCGCCAACCAGTTGAGCGCTGATCTTTCGAATGATTCCGTCGAGGCGTCAAAGCGTGCTCTTCAGCGTGCGTCGGCCATCAAGATCTCCGAGTTCCGCCGTGGTCTCTCAGGTCTTGCGACCATCGGTTCCACCTCACCCTTCGTCGGACTCTTCGGAACGGTGTTCGGAATCATCAACGCATTCCAGGGAATGCGCTCGGCTGAGTCAGCCGGTATCTCGGCGGTGGCCGGTGGTATCGCTGAGGCCCTTATCACGACGGGTGTCGGAATCGGTGTGGCCATTCCAGCCGTGTGGCTCTTCAACTACTTCACCGGCAAGGTCGATAACTTCATCGTCGAGATGGACAATTCATCTGCTGAGCTGGTCGACTTCTTCCTGAAGAACCGGAAGAAGTAGCAGGGGGATTCTTCAACATCCTGATCTGATTGGTACTGAACTGAGGGGTGATGGCGGCCCCAATAGCAAGAAGGGACGCCATCACCACTTTAACGGCCAGCAGACAGGCGGTTGGTCAGGATCTTTGAATTGACGCGCAGAAAGTCAGCATCAACAATGCCGACACTATCACTGGTCCCCAGGAGTCTCTCTTGACTGTCTGCCACCACGGCTGTACGACCCATGGCTGTACGACACTTGTCTGCAGGACAATGCTGCCAGCCTCCCTGACCGGTTCCGGTCTGGACCAAGGTTCTGGGTAGTATGGTTCTTAGTAGTATGGTTACGGGTAGTATTTGGGTCGTGAATGGTAGGCGTTTTGTGGGGAGCAGGTTTGTGGTCATGACTGCAGAGTAGTCAGACCCATATCCAGTCCTGCAGCCTGATCGGGCATCGATCCGGTACCTGCGGTTATGTACCTGATCCGGATCTTCCCGATGTCACGCGGCAACGAAGC
>CAIOZW010000356.1 GCA_903862855.1 uncultured Acidobacteriota bacterium | reverse complement strand
GCTGCTGGTGGTGCTCCAGTTCCAGGGATGGCCACAGGACCGGCGTCAGCCGACGCTGATCGAGGAGGAGACGATGCGCCATTTTCAGGCGATCCTCCAGCTCGATACCAGCAATCCTCCTGGTAATGAGAAGCTGGTCGTTGACTATCTGAAGAGAGTGCTCGAGCAGGAAGGGATCGAGACGAAGCTCTTTGCACTCGATCCGCAGCGCCCGAATCTGGTGGCACGACTGCGTGGCAATGGCAGTAAAAAGCCTGTTCTGATCATGGGCCACACCGATGTGGTCAAGGTCGATCCGGCCAAGTGGACCCACCCACCCTTCTCCGCGACTCGTGAGGGTGGATATGTCTATGGGCGCGGAACGGTCGATGACAAGGATAATGTCGTTGCCGGGCTGATGATCATGCTCGAGTTGAAACGGCAGAGGGTGCCGCTCGATCGCGATGTGATCTTCCTTGCCGAGGCGGGGGAGGAGGCGAGCACCAAGTGGGGGATCCAGTTCATGGTCGATAACCACTGGGCGGAGATCGAGGCCGAGTACTGTTTCGCCGAGGGGGGAAGTGTGACCCGCACCGATGGTAAAGTCCGATTTGCATCGGTGCAGACATCGGAGAAGATCCCCTACCGGGTAACGCTGACAGCCCGCGGGCCAGCCGGCCATGGCTCGGTTCCGCTTCGCACCAATGCCGTGGTTCATCTTGCCAACGCAGTCGCCCGGGTCGCCGCCTGGCAGACACCGATGCGGTTGAATCAGACTACAAAAGCCTACTTTGAACGGCTGGCCAGGATCAGTACACCCGACGAGGCCAGAAGATACCTCGGGCTGACCGATCAGGAGCAGGCGCCAGCGATTCAGGAGTATCTCGCCATCAACGAGCCACGCCACCACTCGATGCTCCGCACCTCGATCTCGCCGAACATCTTCAACGGGGGCTACCAGGTCAACGTCATCCCCTCAGAGGCCAAGGCAGTCCTCGATGTCCGGGCGCTCTCCGATGAGAAGATCGACCGTCTGCTGGATGAGATTCGCGGGGTGATCAACGATCCGGTCATTGCCGTGACCATGGATCAGCAGAATACGCGCCCGGTGGCCCGGCCATCGCGGATCGATTCCGAAGCCTTCCAGGTTCTCGAGAGGATTGCGACACGCCACTACGATACGGTCACCCTGCCAACCATGAGTACCGGGGCGACCGACATGGCCTACCTCCGGGCGAAGGGAGTCGAGAGTTACGGTATCGGACCACTCATCGATAGCGAGGATGGCCCGCGCGGTTTTGGAGCCCACAGCGATCAGGAGCGCATTCTCGAAGATTCGCTCCACAAGTTTGTTCGCTTCCACTGGGACGTGATCTATGAATTGAGCCGATCAAGACCGTCGGGGGAGAGACGTGAGTGAGACGAAGCCGAACAGACTGATCGGGCGGCCGATGCTGCCAATTTTGGCGGGGCTCGCGATGTCCCTTGGGTGGGGTATTCGCGGCGATTATGGTCACGAAGCCGGGGCCATGTTACCAGGAGCGCTTCTTGCTCTCGCCATCGTCATCACCGCAGACCGCGCAGACTGGCAGGCCCGTGCCGGGACACTCGCTATGCTTGGCGCCCTGGGGTGGGCGTTTGGCGGGCAGATGAGCTATGGCATCGTCATCGGTTATACGGCTGCGTCGACCTTCGTCGATGTCGTCTACGGATATTCATCGCTCTTTCTGATCGGCGCTCTCTGGGGAGGTATTGGCGCCGCCATCCTCTCTCTCGGGCTGACCTGGAGAGGTGAGCGGATCGAACAATTGGTCACGCCTTTACTGACCATCTATCTGTTCTGGCTGCTGCTCGACCTGACAAGAATTACTGCCAGACTAGAAGCACGCTGGAGTTTCAACGATACCGACTGGGTAGCGGCGACCTCGGCGCTGCTGGTCGGCATCCTCTTCGCCTCTTCCAGGGTGCCGCGCTGGCGTGAGCCGGCCCGGCTGATTATCTTGCTCGCCGGTGGCTGGTGGGCTGGATATGTTCTGCTGACGGCCATTCTTGGCCTGCGGATGACCCCGCCACGCAGCGACAACTGGTCTGGCTGTGTTGGCATAATGGTCGCTCTCGCCCTCTGGCTCTGGCGGGAAGGGAACCGGTCCGCCCTTCTGCTTGTGCTCTATGGATTGCTTGCCGGAGGAACAGGCTTTGCCGTCGGCGATTTTGTGCAGATGCTTGGTCGGGCCGGCTGGGGACCGATCGGGCATTACGAGGCCCTCCAGCAGCTCGACTACTGGAAATGGATGGAGCGCCTCTTCGGACTGATCATGGGGATCGGCCTTGCCTGCGGCGTGAGTCGTCTGCTTCAAGGAGGGTTGGCCCCGGTCGAGACGTATTCGCCTCGTCGACCGTTGCGTGGATTCGCCCTTGCCGTTCTATTCCTGATCATGCCCTGGGAGAATTTCATAACCAATGTGCGGGTCTGGATGGAACGGGGCCAGTTCAACGAAGCCCTGCTGGGGATTGGTCCCCGGCAATGGATCGTCATCATCGCCACGCTTGTCTCGGTTGTTCTGACCTTCGCCATCCGCCGCCATCTCGACGGAGGGCTGCCGATGATCCCGGATGATCACTTTGGCCGTGCCCAATTGCTGATGCTGGCGTTGACCTGGCTCTTTCTCCTTGGTGACTTTACGCGGGTCGTCTCACATCTCAACACCAAAGGGGTCCTGTCGGTGCATGTCGGCTTCTGGGTGACGGCGCTGCTCATCACCCTGCTGGTGGTGACAAGACGCCAATCCGCCCCTCAAGCAGTTGGTTACGTTCACGTCGCCGCGGATCGATACTGGCTGGGTTCGCAAAACCGGCGTGAGCTGGTTGTGGGATGGCTGCTTATTCCATTCCTGATTCTGATCCTGACGAAACTGACCCTCTCAACCCATGTCGAACCGCTTCCAGGCCACCATCAACGGTTCAGTACCGCCGTGGCTGGTCAGCCTTGACCGACGATCCGGTACTGAAGAACATTACCATTCGAGGAACCAATTCAATGAAGAGACAAGCCGCGTCGATCATCCTGCTCGCTCTCGCCGTACTGACGGTTGTCGCACAGGATGCACCCTGGCAGCCCGCTCCAGTAACCCTCAGGACTCCGTGGGGTGAGCGAGTGACTCCCGATAATGCCTGGCGCGAATATCCGCGTCCGCAGTTTGTCCGCGAGCGCTGGCAGAACCTGAATGGGCTCTGGGACTATGCGATCACCGCCCGGACCGCTCCGGCTCCAACCAGATTTGATGGAAAGATACTCGTTCCCTATGCGGTCGAATCGTCGCTCTCTGGAGTCGGCAAGTCGCTCCTCCCCGACCAGCGACTCTGGTACCGTCGTGCAATGAACATCCCCACTGAGTGGAAAGGGGAGCGAATCCTGCTCAACTTTGGGGCAGTCGATTATGAGGCCGTCCTCTTCATCAACGGGGCAGTTGCCGGCTCGCATCAGGGTGGCTTCGATCCCTTCACCATCGACATCACCCCCTGGCTCAGGGATGGGGCAAATGAGCTCCTCATCGGAGTGACCGATCCGACCGACTCGGGTGAGCAGCCGCGTGGCAAGCAGCAGCTCAAGCCGTCGGGTATCTGGTACACGCCGGTCTCAGGGATCTGGCAGACGGTCTGGATCGAACCGGTTCCGACGACCCTTCACCTGGCTGAACTGCGCCTGACCCCGGATGTCGACGCCGGAGGTCTCAATGTCATCGCCCTCACCAATGAGGCGATCAACGATGAGACCTGGGCGGTCAGAATTACTGCCGCAGCATCTGGACAGACCATCGCCTCGACCATCCTCCGCATCAATCGGCAGGGTTTCCTGAAGATTCCCAACGCCCGACTCTGGTCGCCCTCCGACCCGTTTCTCTATGATCTGAAGGCAGAGCTGGTGCGGGTGAAGAACCCCTGGCCGGCGCCTCCCGATCCAGCCAAACCAAACAACCCGCCCCGGCTCCGCTTTGGTGCGACCGAGCGGCAGCTCTTTGCACAGGCCGTCGTCGAGGGAGCACCGGTCGAGTCGATCACCAGCTACTTCGGGATGCGCAAGATCTCGATCGGCCCTGGGCCGGTCGCCGGACAGCCGGCGCTTCTGCTCAACGGCCAGCCGATCTTCCAGCACGGCCCGCTTGATCAGGGCTGGTGGCCAGATGGTCTCCATACACCACCCTCCGATGAGGCGATGAGCTGGGAGATCGGCTGGCTTCGCCAGGCCGGGTTCAACATGCTTCGCAAGCATATCAAGGTCGAACCGGCGCGATACTACTATCACTGCGACCGCCTCGGCATGCTTGTCTGGCAGGACATGCCCTCCGGTTTTAACAAGGCTCTGCGCAACTCTGGCAGCGACGAAGGCGAACCTTTGCGCCTCTCGACCAGTCGTGAACAGCACGAACTGGAGCTGCGGCGCATGCTCGGGCGTCTGCATAACTCACCATCGATCGTCGTCTGGGTCGTCTTCAACGAGGGCTGGGGACAGTATGAATCGAAGGCCATGGCGCAGTGGGTCAAGGCGATCGATGGCAGTCGTGTCGTCAACGCTGACAGCGGATGGCTCGATATGAATGTCGGCGAAGTCTTCGATCTCCACACCTATCAACCGACTCCCCTCGAGCCAAAACCGAGTCGAGACCGCGCGATCGTTCTCGGCGAATATGGGGGTGTCGGCTGGCCGGTGACTGACCATCTCTGGAATCCAGCCATGCGAAACTGGGGTTACCAGACCTACCAGAACCAGGATGACTACCTGAAAGCTCTTCGTCACAAGGTCGAGGCACTCGTTCCGATGAAGCAGCGCCTCGGGATCTCTGCGGCGGTCTACACCCAGACGACCGATGTCGAAGGCGAGGTCAACGGTCTGATGACCTATGATCGCAAGTTCGTCAAGGTCGATCCACGACTGATGCGCGAAATGAATGCCCCTTTAACCGGCAATCGCTGAGGAGAAGACATGACCCTGATATATAGAAAACTCTCACTTCCTGTCCTGCTCCTGTTTTTGACCCTCAACACCCAGGCCCAGCAGGCGCCCCGACCAGACGACTTCTCACGCTGGGAGACTGCCATCTCGGCCTTCGAGAAGGCCGACCAGGCCGCCCCGCCAGCTCAAGGAGGTATTCTCTTCATCGGCTCGTCGACCATACTTCTCTGGAAGACCCTCGCCGCCGACTTTCCTGGCTATCCAGTCATCAATCGCGGATTTGGTGGTTCACAGATTGTTGACGCGACCCACTTTGCCGACCGCATCGTCATTCCTTACCGGCCACGGCAGGTCTTTCTCCGCTCGGGTGGAAATGACATCAATGCCGGGAAATCGGCCGCCCAGGTCTTCGCTGACTTCAAGGATTTTGTCGCACGGGTTCACGCCAAACTGCCGGCAACCGAGGTGGTCTTCATCGGGCTCTGTCCAACCATTGCCCGTTGGAAGCAGGCTGAGACCAACCGCGAACTCAACCGGCTGGTCAGTGAATTTGCCCAGCGGACAAGGCATGTGAAGTACATCGAGACCTATAACATGTCATTCGACGAATCAGGGCGGCCACGCTCCGATATTTTCATCAAGGACATGCTCCATTTCAATGCGGAAGGGTATCGACTGCTCACGACACTTGTTCGCCCCCATCTCTCGCGATAAGCGCCGATCCAGCCCAAGCTCCGGTACTCCAGCCCACATTCGACCTGAAACTGGCAGAAATACTGACTGCCAGTTTCAGGTCACACCCATCATTGCCTCTTCCTGAATCAGCCGCACGACGATCGCCCTGTTCCGGCAGGGGAGCAGCTCCGCTGCATTATGATTAGATTTTACTTAAATACGCTTGCGCCGAATTGGCCAACTCGCTATATTGTCAAAAATCGTGATCTGGTAATCGAGGCAGCTTGTGGGCAATCCCCTTGGTTCTGACCGTTCCAGTTGACTTTATACACAGCCAGGACAGGCTCTATATACTGCCAGGATAGGCTTTATATACAGCAATAACAGGATGGATCAGAGCTTAACTGACCCAGCTGAGTTGATCAGGTTGAACTCATCACTCTTTGGGATCGGGAAGTCTTTGATCATCGCTGAGTTGATCAGATTCTGAACAAGATAAACAGATCGATACAAATTTAATACGAAAGATGCTGGTTAACAGCACGAGATTTACCACTGATCAGACAAATCGTCACGTGGCTCAAATCCGGGCAGATGGCAATCAGGGACTCTGATTGTATCATCGTGGCCGAAAGGTCGAGACCGGGAGTTGGGCAGTGGCGGGTAGAATCTAAATTCTTCAATGATAAAAGAGAGTAGTCTTAGCAGACAGGAGTCAAGATGACATTACAAAGGATTTCAGGACGGATCCTGATCTTGTTGGCGTTGCTGCTGGTTTGTCAGAATGGGCTCGTCGACCGGGTCATGGCCCAAGGGTTGACGGGACAGATCTCCGGCACGATAGTCGATGCACAGGGAGCAGCGATACCAAACGTTCAGGTCGAGATTACCAACGAAGAGACGGCCCGTGTGGTGACGGTAGTCACCGATGCGCAGGGCAGCTTCGTTGCTCCGCAGTTGTTGCCGGGCAGCTATTCGGTCACGGTGGCGGCGAGTGGCTTCAAGAAGTTCGAGCGACGGGGAATTCCGGTGACGGCCAATGAGCGAGTGCCGGTTGGTCGGCTCGCGCTCGAGGTTGGCGATGTCAGTCAGACGGTGACGATTACCGCCGAGCAGACTTTTGTGAAGACAGAGAGCGCCGAGCGTGCCGGACTGATCGACGAGCAGCAGATTCAGAGTATTGCGCTCAAGGGGCGCGACTACATGGGTCTGGTCAAGCTTTTGCCGGGTGTGGTCGATACGGCCAACCGCGAGGCGCCGGGCTGGAATAACCTGGTCGGTGTAAGCATCAACGGCAGCCGACCCGGGACGGTCAACCTGACCCTTGATGGAATCTCATCTCTCGATACCGGATCGCAGCTTGGACCTTATCTGGCACCGGGGCTCGATGCGATCGGGGAGGTGAAGGTTCTGCTGACCAACTACCAGGCCGAGTATGGCCGCAGCAGCGGCGGCACGATCAACGTCGTCATCAAGAACGGAACGCGCGATTTCCACGGCGGTGGTTTCTACTTCAAGCGCCACGAGCAGTTCAACGCCAACGAGTACTTCAACAATCTCCGCAACATTCCCAAGCAGCGTTATCGCTTCAACTACTGGGGCGGCACGATCGGCGGGCCGGTCATCATTCCTGGAACAAACTTCAACAAGAATCGTGACAAGCTCTTCTTCTTCTGGTCACAGGAGTATCTGCCACGACTCTACCCGACCCGCCAGGGAACGATCACCTACCCGACGGCGCGTGAGCGGGCTGGTGACTTCTCGCAGAGTGTCGATACCAACAATCGTCTGATTGTGGTTCGTGATCCTCTCACCGGACAGCCCTTTCCGGGTAACATCATTCCGGCCAACCGGATCGATCCGAACGGCCAGAAACTGCTCAATATCTTCCCCCAGCCGAACTTCTCAAATTCGGCCAACACCTTCAACAATGTCTTCCAGAGCCTGGTCGATCAGCCGCGTCGTGAAGAGATTCTGCGTGTCGACTGGAACATCTCGGACAAGACAACCTTCTATGCGCGTGGCATCCAGAATTATGAAGCATTCAAGGGTGACTTCAACTTCGTCCTTGCCTCGAATGTCTGGCCGCAGTTTCCGATCAAGTACCAGATCGAGAGCCGTGGAATTGTCAGCACACTGATCCACAGCTTCTCCTCGACGATCACCAACGAGTTCACCTTCGGTGTGAACCGGGCGCTGCAGACGGTCAGTCCGCTCAATCAGGCCGGGATCGATCGTAACGATCGGGTCAAGCTGGGACTGACATTGCCGCAGTTCTTCCCGGGAGCCAACCCGCTCCGGCTCGTGCCAAATGTGACTTATGGCGGTATCTCGAATGCTCCACAGCTCAATATCGAGCAGCGGTTTCCGTTCTTCGGTACCAATAACATCTGGAACTGGTCGGATAACCTGACGATGATTCGTGGAAGCCACAATATCAAGACCGGCTTCTATCTCGAGTATACGACCCGTAACGCGGCGCGCGCGGCGGCGTTCAATGGAACCTTCAATTTCGACCGGAATATCAACAATCCGCTCGATACCAACCATCCTTTCGCGAACGCGCTGATCGGTTCGGTCAATGCCTACACCGAGTCGAACAACAAGCTCGACGGTCACGCGCGTTACCGCAACATCGAGTGGTTCGTTCAGGATAACTGGAAGGCGACCCGGCGGTTGGCGATCGATGGTGGAGTAAGGTTCTACTACATCGAGCCGACCTACAGCGAGAACGACCCGCTGGTCTATTTTGACCGGTCGATCTATGACGCCTCGAAGCAGCCGGCGCTCATGACGCCATTCTGCATAACCACCAATCCCTGTTCCGGTGCCAACCGTGTCGCGCGCAATCCCATTACCGGGGCCACGCTCCCGTCAGTCAAGATCAATACCTTTGCTGACGGTTCCGGGACGCCATTCCAGGGCATGCGGCGAGTCCAGGAGCGAGTCTTCAAGTCGCCACCGATCCAGATTGCCCCACGCCTTGGATTCTCCTATGACATTTTTGGAGACGGCAAGACGGCGTTGCGTGGAGGAATCGGTGTCTTCTACGACCGCTTCAACGATGACCAGGTGCTGCAGCAGCGTGAGCAGCCACCCAATGTCATCACCTACACCGCCAACTTCACGACGATCAAGGATCTTCTTGCGACACCCTTGAGCATCAGCCCGCCAGCCGTCAATGCCGTCGATCCGACGTTTTCACCAACGGCGGTCTACAACTACAGTCTGGGTATTCAGCGTGATATCGGTCTGAACACGGTACTCGATGTCGCCTACACTGGATCACTCGGACGCCATCTGTTGCAGCGACTGAGCCTCAATGCGGTACCGTATGGTGCCCGTTTCCTGCCGTCGAGTATCGACCCGACCGTCGCTGGCGGGACGACCCCGCTGCCAGACAACTTCCTCCGTCCAATCAAGGGTTATGGTGATATCCAGTTGATCGAGACTGGTGGAAACTCGAACTACCACGCGATGCAGGTCCAGCTCAACCGTCGTATGTCGAGCAGCCTCTCGTTTGGTGTCAGCTACACCTGGTCGAAGTTGATGAACCTGGTCAATGGCAACGGTGACGCTGTCAATCCATTCATCGATCGCCAGGTTCGCAACTATGGAAAGGGGAATTTCGACCGGACACACAACTTTGTGCTCAACTATGTCTATCGAGTTCCCAGTCTGAGCAAGTTTGTCAACAATGGGGTGACGCGACAGGTCTTTGATGGCTGGGAGCTCTCCGGAGTGACCTCGTTCATCAGTGGCTCACCGTCGGGTGTTGGTTACTCACTGGTTCAGGCGACCGATCTGGTCGGTGGAGGCGGTGCGGGTGTCGATAGTCGCGTGGTCATGATCGCCAATCCGATCCTGGCGCGTGACCAGCGGAGCTCACTCTGCGGCCATGCCTTTGCCGCGACGGCTACCGCCGCCCGGACGACGGCGGTTGGCGGGTGCCACCTGAACGTCAATGCCTTTGCCGCCCCAACGGCAGCCGGCAACTTTGGTCGTGGTAACGCGCCCAAGGATGTCTTCCGGCTTCCGGGAACCAATAACTGGGATATCTCCCTCTTCAAGACCTTCAACCTCTCAAGGGATGGCGGCGTTCGTCTCCAGTATCGACTGGAGATGTACAATGCATTCAATCATACCCAGTTCACAGGCGTTGACTCAACGGCACGCTTCGATGCGAGCGGTAATCAGGTCAATGCTCTCTTCGGATCCTACACGGCGGCGGCCAATGCCCGGCGCATCGTCATGGGTCTGAAGCTCAACTTCTGATCGGCATAGCCGGTCGAATTTAAAGGGTGAGAGAACCGGAATCAACCCGGGACTCTCACCCTTTTTTACTGAAGTAGTCAATTTGACTGCCACTCTCGCGTTAACAGCCATTCTCGGGAGCAGGTCCTGATCAATCCCGACACCGCCAGCTCTGACCTCAATCCCGACATCTTTTCACTGAAGAAAGACCGGTACGGCATCAGTGTTGAGGCAGGCAGAAGGGCGCAAGGCCCCTCCCCCTTGCAGACCCTTCTTGGCAGACCCCTCTTGGCTGCTGATTGGGTCAAGATTCTCAGCGGATGCTGATTCTGACCGGGGGCGATTCACGACCATCGATAACCACTGAGAGATTGACCTCACCGAGGCCACGAAGCGATCGTGGCAGGAGAAGGTTGATCTGATCGAGGCCGGCAAACTCACTGTGACTTCCGGTGAAGATCGTTGGCAGGGAAGTGCTGCCAATCCTGACAGTGACCACTGACCCTTGACTCCGAAAACGAAGTCCGGTGCCGAAGAGGACGAGATAGACCTGCTGGTCATCACGTGAGAGATCGATCGGGACGGCCGAGAATGCCCCGGTGGCCGAGTCGAGTCGGGCCGTACCGGATTGTCGCTGCGCTCCATTGGGATCGACATGGATGACGAGTCCGGCGGCAATACCTCTTCCATCGCCATTGGCAGTAAAGAGTCCCGGGGCAATATCGACAATCTCCACCGTGGCGAGGCTCCGTTCGTTCCGGTCGTTGGTGATGAGTGCGGTGGCGATGCCCTTCGCGAGCCCCTCCGGCAGCAGCAGGTTGAGTTGTCCGGAAGAGGCGTAGAAGAGTGGTGCTGGCAAGGTTACCCCCTTCGCGTCGGTAATTTCGACCTGAGCGCCGCCGAGGCTGTATGGAAGTGGAAGTGTCGCTGCCGCGCTATTTCCGGTTGCGAGACGGCTGCCAAAGATGCTGACAATGCCACCGCGCGGCAGCTCGTTCTTTCCGTAGCTGGCCGCTGAGACGATTGCTGCCGGAGTCGCATAACCTCCGCCAAT
>CAIOZW010000355.1 GCA_903862855.1 uncultured Acidobacteriota bacterium | reverse complement strand
CGTTCTATGTCTGGTCTGGTCGTCTGTCAGTATGACCGGCGTGGCACAGGACAACAGCAGGTTCATGCAGAGAACTGCCAACCGGTATACATCATTGCCGGAAATCAGCGAGCCGGTCACCGGAAAGAAGAATTTTCTCTCGCTCGTCCTGCCTGTACTTGGTGATGATCTCGTCTCCCCCCCGCAATTTTTCATTCACGAAGCCAGCTCACTCCTCTATCGTGAGATAACCAAGCGTCTTGGCATCCGCTACCGTTTCTACGGAACCGATGATCGCGGCTATGACTGCTCTGGTTTCGTCTGGCGCGTCTTCCAGTCGTCGGGTAGTGACTTTCAGCGTGTCGCGGCCCGCTCTCTCTGGGCGCAGTTGCCCGAGGCTACGGAAGATGAGAAGACCAAGTTTGGAACACTGGTGTTCTTTAATGGACTCAAGCATGTCGGCATTGTCCGTGACGCCAAGACCTTCTATCATGCCTCCCGATCCCAGGGCGTCACCCTCTCGACATACGATGGTTACTGGGGGGAACGGATTACGGGATTCCGTCGTGCGCCATCCCGCTTCCTCCTCGACCAGTAGCCCTTTGTGAGATCGACCGGGGGAGCGGCAATGCTCCCCACGCCAAACCCGTCCAAAGTCATCAACCCAGATCTTCAATAATTTCTGTTCCGGCGACGATACCATCTGCCAGATTGTTCGCCTGGAGATCCGCATATACCGACGGATCACAATGTTCAAACCGATCAAATACATATTGATGACACTGCTGCTGTTCACGTGCCATCTCACGGCTGCGCCACAACAGGTTGGACAGGATGAGCATCAATTGCGAATCGAGGTGAATCAGGTCGTCTATGAACTGATTATGAGCCGGCTCGGTCTGCCCTGGAAGGAGGGTGGAACGGACGATCGAGGATATGACTGCTCTGGTCTCATCTGGCGCGTCTTCACCGACGCCGGGGTCGAGCTGAAGCGAAGCAATACCCGAATGCTCTGGGAAACATTGCCGGAGGCGGAGCCGGATGAACGTGGCCGGTTTGGAACACTGGTCTTCTTCAACGATCTGAAGCACGTCGGCATCGTCCGTGACCCTTGGTCCTTCTACCACGTCTCGAGCTCTCTCGGGGTGACCAGATCATTCTACGTCGACTATTGGGGCCCACGAATTATCGGCTTCAGAAAGATACCGTTAAGAATGGTACCACAGCGATGAGCGAAATAGAGCCGGTGAAGGCAAGTTTAGCCTTCACCGGCAGATTCAATGACTTTACAGTGAACGGGCACCAAAACCTGGAGCCTGTACCTTGCGTTCGCGCTGCTCCCAGACAACGACGATCTTCTGGATGTTGACGTAGCACATGACGCCCTCTTTCTCGATCCAGAGAACATCGCCCTCGATGCGGGTAATCCTTCCGCTGATTGTCGCTCCTTCGCAGGTCAGGTCGACCTCTTTTCCAAGCTGGGTCTCCAAAAAATTCTTCACGATCGACTCCTTGATTAAACTTCGGTTTGCCACATATGCG
>CAIOZW010000354.1 GCA_903862855.1 uncultured Acidobacteriota bacterium | reverse complement strand
CAGGCGCAGCGGCGCGGCATCTTCGATCTCAACCGGGTCAATGGTGAGCGCTCACCCGACTATGTGCGACTCGACCTGCGGGCCGACTACAGCTTTCGGTTCCGCGAACAGAATGTGCTGCTCTTCATTGGCGTCCAGAATGTGACCAACCGGCAGAACTTTGCGGGTTTGTCATGGGATCGGCGCAATAATCGATCACGTTTCGATGACCAGTTGGGGCTCTTTCCGCTGATCGGTCTGGACTGGAGATTCTGACCAGGAAACGCCGGGTGTGACTTGCACCATTTCAGGTTTACCCTGAAACTGACCGGATGCAACAAGAGATCAACAATATTTCAGAACAGATCAACGAGCGGCTTGGCGAGGCCCTGCGGTCGAGAGAGCCGTTCCTTGAGGATCGCCACGAGTCGGCCTTCCGGCTCTTCAATGGTTTCAGTGAGGGATATCCCGATCTGGCAATCGACCTCTATGGCCGAACGCTGGTCATCAACGATTACGCCGAGAATGTGCTCGACGGCGTGCGGAACATGGCGATTGCGCGTGGCTTCTACGAGGAGCATCTACCCTGGATCGGGGCGATGCTCTGGAAGTCGCGGGCCGGAACGACCGCCGAGGAGCGGAATGGCAAATGGCTGAACGAGGTCGACCCGGATCGAAAGGTGCGTGAAAACGGTATCTGGTACGCACTCGACCTGCAGGCCAATCGAGATGCCGGGCTCTACCTGGACACACGCAGCCTGCGCCGTTGGCTGAAAGAGCGAATGGCCGGGGCGCGGGTTCTCAACACCTTTGCCTACACCGGAAGCCTTGGAGTAGCAGCGATGGCCGGGGGAGCCGCACGGGTAGTACAGCTCGACCTCAAACGCGCCTTTCAGAATATCGCCAAGACCTCCTGCACCCTCAATGGATTTCCAATCAACAGATCCGACTTTATTACCGGAGACTTCTGGCCGGTGGCGAGTCGTCTGATCAAGGCGGATGAGCTCTTCGACTGTGTGATCGTCGATCCCCCATTCTTTGCCGCGACCGCCAAGGGAGTGGTCGACCTGGAGAAGAACCAGGCCCGGGTACTCAACAAGGTCCGGCCGCTGATCGCCGATGGTGGATGTCTGATCGCCGTCAACAATGGACTCTACGTCTCGGGAGAGAGCTTCATGGCGACACTCGAGGGGCTCTGTGCCGATGGCTACCTGACGGTTGAAGAGACGATCGCAGTCGATCAGGACTTCACAACGACGATTGATGGTGGCGGACCCGGAAAGATCACCGATCCCTCACCATTCAACCATTCGACAAAGATTGCAGTACTGCGAGTGCGGCGCAAGGATGGGCGCCGGTAGGTCGATCGAGGGCCACCCTCGATCGGCCGGTCAGAGAAGGAGTTCGCGGATGACGTGTCCGTGAACATCGGTCAGGCGGCGGTTCATGCCATTGTGATACCAGGTGAGCCGTTCGTGATCGATCCCGAGCAGATGAAGGACTGTCGCGTAGAAGTCATAGACCGTCGTGACGTTCTCGACTGCGCGGCGGCCGAACTCATCGGTTGCCCCATAACTGGCCCCCCCGCGAACCCCGGCCCCCATCATCCAGAGGGTGAATCCGTCCGGGTTATGATCGCGTCCGGTCGTTCCCTCCTGATGAGTCGGCATTCTCCCAAACTCGGTCACCCAGAGAACCAGCGTATCCTTGAGCATTCCCCGCTCGCGAAGATCGGTGAGGAGTGCGGCCGTCGGCTGATCGAAGATCGGGCAGTGGCGTTCATAGTCGGTCTTGAGGGTCCGGTGAGCATCCCAGTTGAGCAGTCCGTCGACTCCGCTGGCGCGGGAGGCGCAGTAGAGGCTGACATACCGGACTCCTTTCTCGAGCAGGCGGCGTGAGAGCAGGCAGTTGCGAGCGTAGGCGGCCTTGAGAGGGTTTGGATCGTCCGTGCCGTAGCGTCGATGGGTGGCCGTCGATTCGCGAGTCAGGTCGGTGACCTCCGGGGCGGCAAGCTGCATCCGGGCGGCCATCTCGTATGATGCGGTACGGGCGGCGAGGTCACTCTCCCCAGGGTGGAGCGCACTATTCTCCTGGTTGATCCGTTGGAGGAAATCGCGGACCGCCTTGTCCTCCGCCGGACTTATCCCCGTCGGTCGGTCGAGGTTGCGGAGCGGCTGGTGAGCAGCGAGCATGACCGCCTGGTGCTGGGCGGGCAGGAATCCACTCGCCCAGTTGGCCTTGCCATTGGGCGGTTCGCCACGGACATCGGTGATTGCCACATAAGTAGGCAGATTGTCATTGAGACTCCCCAGCGCATAACCGGCCCAGGCGCCGGCAGAAGGAAACCCCTCACGAACCGAGCCGGTACTCATAAAGACATTGGCCGGACCGTGAGTGTTCGAGCGCGAGGTCATCGAGTGGATAAAGGCCATCTCATCGACGTGTGCGGCAAGATGGGGCAACAGCGAAGTGATGCGCTTGCCACTCTTCCCGGCTGGCACGAACGGCCACGGTGACTTCATCAGATTGCCATTCTTTCCCTGGAAGGTCACCTCCTTCTCACCGCCAGGCAGCGGAGTGCCACTGTACTTCTCAAGCGCCGGTTTATGATCCCAGAGATCGATGTGGGAGGCTGCGCCAGGACAGAAGATCTGCAGCACCTGCTTCGCACGGGGAGCGTGGTGACGGATCTGGTCGGCGGCCAACATCTCCTCACCAAGCAGACTGGTCAGGGCAATGCCGGTCATTCCAAGTGTCGCGTCACGCAGAAAGCGACGTCGGGTCAGGTCGAGGGCATCGATTTTCTGATTGATCATCATTACCTCAGAAAGAAGAGTTCATTCGCATTGAGCAGCGCGCGGGTAAAGGCGCGCCAGCCAAATCCGGCGATCAGCTCGCGGGCCGCCGCCTCTTCACGGGGGGTTGCGCGACGCTGAAAGGCGAGCGCAAAGGCATAGCGGATCTGCTCATCATCAGGCACGGATCCGGCGGGCGCCTCGCGGCGAATCCTCTCCAGCAGTCGATCAGCGAGATCGAGCGTCAACTGGTGGTTGAGCTGTGTAAGTGCCTGGAGAGGAGAAATGGTCCGCACACGGGTTGGGGCCGTCGAAGCATTGTCCGGAAGATCGAAGTCGGTCAGACCATCGACAAGCGATGCACGGGCATTCTGGTGGTAGACAGCACGGCGCCAGGTCTCCGGGCCGTGGCGCTCGAGAGGCACATAGGTGGCGACATTGTCCTCGAGATAACGGTAGAGTCTGAAGCCTGGCCCGCCCTGTTTCAGATCGAGCTGACCGGCGACCTGAAGCATCGTATCGCGGATCTCCTCCGCATCGAGACGACGTGGCGGAAAGCGCCAGAGGAGCCGCGTGCCACCATCGACCCGTGCGGCATCCTCCCGAAGCTCACTGCTCTGCTGCCAGGTCTGCGAGAGGAGGATCTCACGCTGCAGTGGCTTGATCCGCCAGCCATCTTGCTGCAGGCGCAGCGCCAGCCAGTCGAGCAGTTCCGGATGGGTCGGGCGCCCACCGAGATAGCCAAAGTCACTCGGCGTATCGACAATCCCTGTCCCAAAATGGTAATGCCAGAGGCGGTTGACGATGACGCGCGGGGTAAGGGGATTTCGCTCATCGACCAGCCAGCGGGCAAGGGCCAGACGCCGTTCCGCCTCCGGGGCATCGGCTGGCAGGTGATACCCCGGCAGTGAACCATCGAGTATGGCGAGACTCTCCGGACGGATATCACCTCCGCGCCGCTGCGGGTCTCCGCCACGGTGAACGTAGGCAGGCTCCTTCGGCTCGACAAACTTTCCCGCCCACTGGAGCGGCAGCGCTGGAATAGACTTGATCTCCAGCTCGAGGGCGATTCGTGACTGGCGGAGGATATTGAGCCGCTCACTCTCCTCCGCAGTCATGACGCGGGTGATGAATCTCTCGATCTTTTGGGCTTCATTCAATGGCTCACGTTCCAGCGAGTCGGCGATCAGCTTCCAGTTCTTCCCATCGACTGAGATCTCGACCTCAT
>CAIOZW010000353.1 GCA_903862855.1 uncultured Acidobacteriota bacterium | reverse complement strand
CCGATCAATCCCGACCAGAGAGTATATGTCTCATTCAGGTTGAACTGGGGATCGACCATTCTCATGCGACCGGTCAGCGCCGCCAGCTCGACTGCATTGCCAACCGAGACACTCTCCGGCAACTGCCCGATAATTACAAAGAGGATCACTCCGAGCCCGAGAAGGATGACGACCATCTGTTTGACATCGGTCCAGGTCACTGCCTGCACGCCACCAAACATGGTATAGAGCGTTGTCGTCACGCCCATCAGCAGAACTGTCGCCAGTTCATTCCAGCCGAGGACGATCGAGAGGATCACCGACGGAGCGGCGATGATCACACCGCAGGCCATCCCCCGTGAGACCAGAAAGAGAAAGCTGGTCAAGGAACGGGTCTTCGCGTCGAACCGGCTCTCGAGATACTCGTAGGCCGTGTAGACCTTCGCACGAGTGAAGAACGGCACGACCGTGACGCAGAGGATGACCATGGCAAAGGGAAGTCCGAAATAGAACTGGACGAAACGCATGCCACTGTCATAGGCCTGGCCCGTCGTGCCGACCAGCGTGATCGCCGAGAGCTGTGTCGCCATCACCGAGAGGCCAACGGCCCACCACGGAAGGCTGCGCCCGGCGAGAAAGTATCCCTCGATCCCCTGGCTCTTCTTGGTCAGCCGCAGACCATCGTAAACAATATAGATCAGATATGCTGCGACAATCGTCCAATCCACCCAATGCATGCGCATGAGATCTCCTTACCCGTTTCTGATCGGTTCAAATGGTTGCCGTCCGTCGTCAGGTTTCCCGACTGCCGGATCGCGCGGGGGTCAGTCCAACCGGTTTGAGATCACCCAGAGGAGAGTGATCAGCAAGGTGGTAAAGATGATGACCAGCAAGTAGATCCGGTTCCAGTGCGGATATTCCTTTTCACTCATATGATTCTCCCGGTCAGGGTCTCGATGACCCGTCGATGCAGGACAGGAACATAATTGGCGTGCTCCGGTTTGAGGAGTACGCTGCGAAAAATGGTCGCCGCCGGGCTGTCCCATAACGGCTGGCGATCCTGATGGAAGAGCCCCCGTGGAGCATTGAACTTGGCCAGATAGACCGGATGCTGCGGGTCGTCCATAAGGTGTTGAAAGACCTCATCGGTGAGTCGGCTGATCCCGGACGATGTGTGCGGATCGGCCACCGCATGAAAGGTCACTATGTCGAGCGCCGGATTGAGCAGCAGCTCGAGTTCGGCCGACTCACTGATCAGCGCCGCCCAATGCCGCGCCGCCTCCCTTGTCCGGGAGAGGATCGCCCCGAGCCCTCTCTCTGAACCGGCGAGCGGGAAGCATCTCAGGGTCGCCCAGAGCGCTGCCGCCGCCGCACCTGCCCGTGAACACTCCAGACTTATCTCGCCAAGATGAAGATCGTTCGAGGTGAAGTAAGTATAAGGTGAATCGTGCTTGTAGAGTAATCCAACCGCCGGGTCGCGAAAGATGACCGAGCCACATCCATAAGGCTGCAGTCCATGCTTGTGCGGATCGACGACGATGCTGTCGCAATCAGGAATCAACCGGAAGGACTGCGCGTCTGCCGGATCGAGCAGACCCGGAGTCTCCGCCAGGAGCCTGAAGAACCCCCCGTAAGCTGCATCGATGTGAATCCGAAAGTCGAACTCGCGGCGCAGCTCCAGAATATCGGCCAGAGGATCGACCGCCCCGACACCGGTCGTGCCAAGGGTCGCGACGACCGTCCCGATCCTGCCACTCTGCAGATGGCGACGCAGATCCTCCGGCGCGAGCCGGCCGGAGCTGTCAGCAGCAATCTCGAGCCCTTCGACCCCAAGGACCTCACACATCCGACGATGGGTATAATGGGACTCGCGAGAGAAGGCGATCACCTTTCCCGGTGCCAATTGTCTGGCCACCCAGAGCGCTTCGAGATTGGCGATCGTCCCGCTCGAGGTGAGATGTCCAAGCGGATTCTCAAAGCCGAAGAAGCGGGCCAGCTCGGCAATCACCTCCTTCTCGAGCGCACCGGTCGCCGGCCCACCATCGAGTGCATGGTTGTTTGGGTTAATCTGCTGCGTCAGAAAGTAGGCGAGGGTCGCCACCTCGTGGGGCGGCTTGATCATCTGTCCGGCATAGCTCGGATGCCAGAATGGGTAATTGTCACGGAGCCGGTCGGTCAGCTCAGTGAGAACATCACGAACGCGATCCGGGCATACCATCAATGTCTCATCCGGCTCCCAGTCAGGCCACTGCGACTGCCACTGAGACATCTTCTCCAGACTCTCTCCAAGCATCCTTGCGAGATCGATCAAACTGTCCCCTCCCGTTCACGCTGCATCGTCCTGATGAGCGCGTCCGCAAAGTATTCGACAAGGGGCTGGGTGAGCATCCGGAAAGCAGCTTCCAATGCCTGTGTGAACTGTTTCAACTCCGCTTCATCACGCTCCATCGGAGACAGGATCAGGACCGGGAGTCCACCCCGAGAGGTATAGAAGCCGGCCGCAACCAGCGCCGTCAGATCATTCTCAGCAGCAAATGGGGAGAGATCGAGCAGTCTCAGGTAGACCAGAGTCGCCTGCTCCAGCGGATGAAGTTCTCCAAACCCCTCGGTCGTAAACCAGTCGAAGGCGAGATCGAGCAAATGTGGCAGCATCGAGGCTGGTGCCGGATCGTGCAATTCAGAGAGGAGTCGCGGGGGAGCAACCCGCAGCAGTTCACCCGGGGCTTCCCCGCCCCGCAGGATCCGATTGACCTCCATCAATCGTTCCCGATCGAAACGGCCATCTCCGGTGGACCAGCCGGCGACACTGGCCAGCGCTTCCGCCAGCCGTTCTCCATCCGTCCCGGTCGACAAATATGTGCCTGTCCCGCCAGGCGGCGCCGTTCTCGAATTGCGCCATTCCCGATACAGATCCAGTTCGCGTGCCAGCCGCGACGTCCAGGATCCCGACGATTTCAGATTATCATTGAAAATTGGAAGCTCCACGTCGACTTCTCCTCGATTTCCTGGGGATGGATATTTGTCAGAAGCAGGAAATCGCCGGTATAATGCCCTTTTGAATTCATCATATGCAAGTGACAAAACCAAAATGCCGTTTTGACGCAGTGATCTTCGATCTCGACGGAACTCTTGCCGACACTTTTCCGACGGTGCTGCGTATCTTCAACCGGGTCGTCAGTCAAGAGACTGGACGAACCTGGACATTTGAAGAGCTGCTGCCACACTTCGGACCGCCAGAGACGGTGATATTTCGCAATCTCTTTCCGGATGAGAAGGTTCACCAGCAGTTGATCAGCGACTTCTTCCGCCTGAGCAGTGAAGATGGAGCGGAGATTCGCGCCTTTCCGGGAATCGATCGGCTGGTCACGAGACTCAGTCAATCCGGTGTCAAGCTGGCCGTCTACAGTGGCGCCAGCACACGTTCAGCCCGTCTCCGGGTCGGACACGCCGGGCTGCTCGATCACTTCACGACCGTCCTCGGCGGGGACGAGGTTGAAAAATACAAGCCCCACCCGGAGGGGCTTCTCAAGCTTCTCGGCGAGTTTGAAGTAGCCGCCGAGTCGGCCATCTACGTTGGCGACATGGTTGCCGACATCAAGGCTGGCCGGAGAGCAGGCATGAAGACTGCCGCCGTCACCTGGGGCGCTGGCTCATTGACTGAGCTGCGGGCGGCCGAACCAGACTTTCTGGTCGAAGAGATCTCGATCTTCGACTCCATTCTCTTCGATCGACAATGACTGGAGAACTACGATGGGACTCAATCTGAATGGCGTTATTGCGGCACTACCTACCCCCTTCAATAAAGAGGGCGAGGTCGATCACAACGCCCTGCGAAACAACCTGACGGCCTGGAACCAGACCGATCTCCACGGATACCTTGCTCTCGGTTCGACGGGTGAGTTCCCCCATCTGACCATCGCCGAAAAGCTCGGCATCATGGAGACGATGCGCGAGATGACTCCCGCCGAGAAGATGCTGCTGATCGGTACCGGTGAGCTCTCGACACGTCAGACCATCGAGATGTGCCGCCGTGCCCACGATGTCGGTGCGGACGCGGCCGTAGTCATCACCCCCTTCTACTATAAAAAGATCCTTCATGACGAACAGCACGAGTCCCATTACCTTCGCATCGCCGACAGTTCGCCAATTCCGGTCCTGATCTACCTCATGCCCCAGTTTTCCGGTGTCTATCTCATGCCGGAGACCGTCGCCCGACTTGCCGAGCACCAGAATATCATTGGCCTCAAGGAGAGCTCCGGCGATCTCCCCCAGTTGAAAGATCTCTTCCGTGAGCTGAAGGCACCCGATTTCGATGTCCTTCTCGGATCGGCCAACATTCTCACCGAGGGTTTTGAGGCGGGAGCCTCCGGGGCGATTCTCGCAGTGGCAAGCATCGCTCCCAATGCCTGTGTAGCGGCCGAGGATGCCTGGCGTCACGGTAACTTTGAGCGGGCGGAGACGCTGCAACGGCAACTGGCAACCCTGGCTGGCAAGACCGCTGGAGGTGGCGTCGGACGGCTCAAGGCCGCTCTCGACAAGGTCGGTCTCTACGGATTCCTCCCCCGTTCACCTCTCCCCATCCCCTCCCCGGTCGAGATCGAGCAGGTCGAGACCGCCATCAGTGAAAGCGGACTCTTCACGAAAAGTGAGGATGGGTCGGTCTGGATCGAAACGGAAAATCGCTACACGGTGCAGCATGCCAACGAGGTAAACCTTCATAATGACTGATCAGAACATCAGTTTCCGGGATATCCCCCGCACGAGCCGTCTCTTCAGGGAATACATCGGCGATTTTGACCAGCTCGAACGATTCTATAACCCGTCGGGGATCGGTCTCGAGGCGCTGGTGACACATGCCACGACGATTGCCGGGGAGGACTCGCCGCGGGCCGAGGTCGCCGCAATTCTCCGCGACCAGAACCGGCGAGCCGGCGCAACGGCCGAGACTCTTGCCAGCCTCGATCGACTTGAACGTCCCGACTCCGTTGTCGTCGTCACCGGTCAGCAGGCCGGTCTCTTCACCGGGCCACTCTACACGATCTTCAAGGCGCTGACCGCCGTCAAGTATGCCCGCCAGCTCGAGGCTCGCGGACTCAATGCCGTCCCCGTCTTCTGGATCGCCGCCGAGGATCATGACTTCGAAGAGGTCAACCATACCCAGGTCATCGACCGTGAAGGCCATCTGAAGAGAATAGTCTACAGCGGATCGCCTGCCGCAGAGGGCAGGCCGGTAGGCAACATCACGATCAACGAGTCGATCGAGCCAAATCTGACCGAACTGATCGATTCCCTCCCCGATTCGGAATTTGTCGTCCGCCTCCTCGGTGATCTGCGCGAAACCTATCGGACAGGTCAGGGATTTGCCGCCGCATTTGCGGCAATGCTCACCCGTCTGATCGGACAATACGGCATCGTCCTCATCGATCCGATGGACGATCGTCTCAAGAAGGTCGCAAGCCCGGTCTACGATCGTGCCCTCGAAAGGCTGCCTGAATTTGCGGCCAATCTGGTCCGTCGAAGCGGTGAACTGGAGGCTGCCGGTTATCACGCCCAGGTCCATACCGGACCGGAGATGATTCCACTCTTCATCCTCGAGGGTGGTCGCCGGACGGCGATGGTCCTCGGCGAAGATGGACGAGTTCATCTCAAGGGTTCAGGGGCGAGTTTCAGCTTTGATGAACTGGTTGGCCGGGTGCGGAGCGACCCGACCTGCTTCAGTCCCAATGTGACTCTGCGGCCGATCATCCAGGACTTCCTCCTGCCAACGGCGGCGATCATTGGCGGAGCAGCCGAGATTGCCTACTTCGCGCAGCTCCATCCCAATTATGAGCTGCTCGGCCGAAGAGCACCGATTATTCTTCCCCGGGCCAGTCTGACACTCGTCGAGAAACGGCACGCGAAGACCATGGAACGATTCAATCTCGATTTTGGCGACCTGTTTGAGGGGAACGAGGCACTGCTTCGCAAAGTTGTCGAGGGAAGTCTGGACCATAATACGGCAGTGGCTTTTGATGAGACAGAGAGCGTGATCAACCAGCAGCTCGAACGGCTGCGGGAGTCACTGGTGGGAGTCGATCCGACTCTTGCCGAGGCGCTCAAGGGT
>CAIOZW010000352.1 GCA_903862855.1 uncultured Acidobacteriota bacterium | reverse complement strand
CCCCGCTTTCTTCCGGTCTTCCATGGCCGCTTCACTGATTCGATCGTCCATTCGTGTTGCTCCACGTTCGCTGATCTTCGTCAGCTTGATCTCATCGATGATGTCATCAAGGGTCAGCGCTTCGCTTTCGACTGCAGCCGTGCAGGTCATATCTCCAACAGTCCGGTACCGAACTCTTTTGTTGACAACCTGATCAGTTCCATCCAGTCTCAAAAACTCCGAGTTCGCCATCAGCTGACCCGATTCGGTAACTACGCAGACACGTTCGTGAGTAAAATAGATACTCGGCAGCTCGATCTGCTCACGTTTGATGTAGTTCCAGACATCCAGTTCCGTCCAGTTACTGATCGGAAAGACTCGGACGTTCTCCCCCCGGTTGATTCGACCATTGTATATCTTCCACAATTCGGGTCTTTGCCTTTTCGGCTCCCATTGTCCAAACTCATCGCGAACCGAGAAGATTCGCTCCTTGGCGCGGGCCTTCTCCTCGTCTCGTCTTGCTCCGCCGATACAGGCATCAAACTGAAATTCATCGATCACTTCGAGCAGGGTGTGGGTCTGAAGTGCGTTACGGCTTGGAAATTTCCCTCGCGCATCAACGAGCCCCTTATTGCGAATCGTGTCTTCGACCTTCCTGACAATCAATCGCTCTCCAATCTGTCGAACGTAACTGTCCCGTCGTGACAGAGCCTCAGGAAAATTGTGTCCGGTATCGATGTGAACGAGTGGAAAGGGAAGTCTTCCCGGTCGAAATGCCTTTAATGCAAGATGCACCAGGCAGAAACTGTCTTTGCCGCCACTGAAGAGAAGCGCCGGATTCTCGAACTGGCCGGCGACTTCTCGCAGGATGTATATCGCCTCAGCCTCGAGTTGGTCGAGATAGTCTCTCTCTCGGCGCATCTCCCGTTTCATAATAGTTCCAGTATTACTGTTCATATGCTGTGCTATAAGTTAATAAATCCTTGATGAATGACAATCAGGCAGAAATCTATCTACCGGTGAAGACCGCACTCCTTACCGCTACTCTGCTCCCACCACCACCTTCCAGCCCGGAAGTCCTCGCCTGAGGTGATGGCCCGTGTACAGGGTTGACAACCAATACTGACAAAGCCTGCATCATGGAGTCTGTTGTAAGGGATCCTTGATTCCCGGACGGTCGCTCTCACTTCATCAAGACTCCAATCAAGCAGTGGATGAATCTTGATGATCTGATTCTTCTCATCCCATTCCACTCTGCTCATTGCGTGCCGTCCTGGAGAATGTTCAGCCCGAATTCCGGTTATCCAGATTGTTCTGTCACGCAGCGCTCGCCGCAGAGGTTCAACCTTCCTGATGTGACAACAATTCTGGCGCCCCTCGATACTCTCGTAAAAACTGTATGGACCCTGCTCTGTCACCAGCTCTTCAACGCTTTTTGTATCAGGTGCATATACCTCAATCTTTTTGCCATACCTGCTGATGGTGCTGCTCAATACATCATATGTTTCAGGAAAGAGTCGTCCCGTATCCAGTGTGAAGACGCTGATACCAAGATTGTTCGTGAAGATATAATGGGTGATCAGCTGATCCTCGAAACTTAGACTTGTCGAGAAGGCAATCTTTTCATCTGGAAGTGCAGCGATTGCCTTTAGTGAATCCTCCGCACTCAGACTATCGATCAGTGACTCGATGTAATTGATCCTGTTCATTAATCCACCCCGTGTGAACTGAAAACTTTACTGGTACTGATGGGTAACTTAATCGTGACGCTCTAGCCAGTAATGAGGCTAAAGGAAGAGTCTTCGAAGACTGACAATTATCACGACAATCCCGACAAGAAGCATGGTCACTCTCGTTGGTATCTTATGAGCAACAAGCGCTGCGATCGGTGCGGCGATAACACCGCCAATGATCAGTCCGCCAATGATATGAAGATGGGTCAGTCCAGTCAGCGTAAAGAAGGTGATTGAACTGGCCAGTGAAACAAAGAATTCGGTCAGATTGGCTGATCCGATCGAGTATTTTGCCTTTCTCCCACCGGCGATGAGTGTCGAGGAGACGATTGGTCCCCATCCGCCTCCACCAACTGAATCTAGAAATCCACCGATTGCTGCAAGTGGAAAAATCCTCTTGATCTTCTCGCGGAAGCGATCTTTGCGCAGAGCCTTGATGATGATCAAAAGGCCAAGTGTCATCGTGTAGACCGAGATTGCCGGATTGATAAAGCGATTATACTGTTCGAAAGAAGTGAGCACCCACGCACCAACAATGGCGCCGAGGACACCCGGCAGCAGCAGATTACGGAAAAGCTTTGAATTGACATTTCTGAACTTGAGGTGCATCAATCCGGATACACCGCTTGTTACCACCTCGGAGGCATGCACACTGGCGCTGGAGGCAGCAGGTGGAACTCCCACGGAGAGCAGAAATGATGTTGCCGTAACCCCATATGCCATTCCCAAAGCACCATCGATCATCTGCGCGGTGAAACCAGCCACCACGAAGATAAGTATGTCACTATTGATGTTACTGACCAGATCGATGGCTATCTGATTCAACAGCTGTGGTGGAGCGAAATAACAGAGCAGATAACCCGTCAGAACCAGGATTGGTGATGTCAGTCCAAAAAAAACTGGTAACTGACGATGGATCCACCACTGACTGACTTTTGATCGATCTGTTTCTTGCGTGGCAATCCCAGGAAAGCTTCGAAACTGCTTGTCAATATCGTCACTGTTCATAACACCGTCCGCGTAACCCTGTCCCATCTCCAGGCAATGGCATGCCTGCCAATGCCCGAAGTCAGACAGAGGATGAGAGAGCAAAAATTATTTCCGGCAGACTTTCGATGACTGCAGCAGGCAGAGCTACGCCGGTAAGCCGGTCGTCAGTTATCCCTCGCGGCAGGTGATCGAAAGTTTACTGAGTTGTCGGTGACCGGGCGGCGGGGCTGGACAGGAGTTACTGTCCCAGGAAAAATAACAACCCTGGAATAGCACACCCTGAAAAGAGAGAGGCCCCGCGCTGGATAACAACGCGAGGCCCAATATCTGGATTCTTCCCTCGGCTGTTTAGCGCTTTGTTTAACGTGGAGCAATTTGCCTTAAATCACCACGGTCTTTTTGACGAGCGAAATATATCCATTTGCCACCTGCCTGTCAATAGTAATTTGCGAGAGAATCGTCATTCTCGATTTTGTGAGAGGCTGAATCCGTCCTTGATAGAAAAATAGATCGGGAATAAAGAAAAAGAGCGAGAAGGATTATCTCCTCCCCGCTCGTGAGACAACAGTAGATCAACTGTTGCAGAAGTCAATTGTGACACTCTTACCTGGGATCGGCGCCTGTCGAACCCGTAGACACGGTCATGGTCGAGACATCCGTCACCCGTGAGGCTTTCCCACCTGCTGCAACCCAGGCAGCAGCAGTCTCGGTCAGATTGGCCCACTTGACGACCTGGCTTAGCCCCGCCGATGATGCCCAGGTCTCGATCTTCTCGATTCCGTCGGAGGTTCCCACGACGACCAGAGTATCCGGATGAACCATGACGGTTGTGCTGTAGACGGGCAACAGACCGGATGTCGACTTGATCTTGTCGATGATGGCCGTCGCGCCCTCAAGAGTACGTGGTCCACCACCAACCGAGATCAGGTTTCCGGTCGGATCATGGACCGTATACTCACTGCCGCTCTTCGGCCGCCAGACACCATAGCTCTTGTCGTCAGCCCCCACCGCGTGGCCTGGATTGAGATTGGTGCCATAGAGGATGGCCGCCTGCCACGTCGCCCCATTGCTGCCGGTAACCGGCCTGCGCAACGCATCTATCTCCGTCACGGTGTTGCCTGAGGAGACCTTGTTCGGGTGTCCTCCCAGTCGGGTAATCTGCGCTGCACAGTTGGCTCGATCAGCAAACTCATGCGCGTGGATATCCATTTCAACGCCCATTGCCTCAAGTTTGGCGATCACCTCGGCCGCCCTTTGCTCACCGGTCAGCCATCCGATGTCAGCACCGACCGACCACTTCATCGCCGTCCCCTGATTTCCAACCTTTCCAGCCTTCGTCGCCCGCTCAAAGAAGGCAAGAAGTTTGTCGACATTGGGCCACCGCAGGCGGTTGGTTTCGATATGCATCGTGCCCGAGACATAGATCTTCGAGGTGATCTGCGGAGTCGGTGCCGGTGCAGGCTCCGATGTCGAACCGAGCATCTGCCAGACTGTTGGCAAGCCCACCGATTTGAATCGTGACTGCTGCGAGGCGACATAGGCGACGGTTGACTCGTAATGTTGCCAGATCGCCTGCTGATCGGCATCGCTGAGCAGTTCTGATTTCTTCGCGGTGTTGAACGGGGGGCGACGCGAGCTGTTGACATAGACTGTCACCCACGCCGAGTCGACGGCGAAGAAGTCATTGTCATGCATCTTGATGCCGACAAAGTATGGAGCTTTGGCGCCAGCCGCCTGACGAGCCTGGGTAACTCCATTTTCAATCACGGTCTGCACATCCTGCCCAACTGTCTGGAAGAGCAGCAGGTCATAATGCTCGGGCCGGACATAGATGTCATCCTGCTTGTCACCGAGATTGGAGACGCGTCCATGAATAACCCGGAACCGGCTTCCGAGTGACTTGAAGACGAGGGCTGCCTGCTGGGCCAGTCCGCCATCGGCCTGAGCTGAGGCTGCCCACGGTGCATAACCAAGCACATCCTTCAGTTTCTGGTATCCGCCACTTGCTGCAGTCGGCTGGCCAGTGGTCAAATCGAGACCGTGTGTCTCATAGTTGAGGATTGAGTTGAACTGCTCGGTGGTCGACTTCGAGCCAAGTCCGGCCCAGTCAAAACCGGTGTAGTATGGCTTGGGTGGACGGACGTGATAGGAGACCGAGGCGACTGGTGATGTCTTCAATCGCTGCACCAGTTGGGGTGACAACTGCTCGAAGAGATCGATCATGGTCGTCGTCAGATAGATGTCGACCGGAATATTATGCTTCTCGTGAACGTCGAGAATCCGGTTGACGGTCGCAATGCTCTTCTCCGGATATGAGAAGTCCTGCACATTGATCGAGAAGATCCCGTAGTCTGAGACAGGGGTGGTGCTGGTAGTCAACCCCTTCTGGGTCAGGCTGATCGTCAGCGGGGCGGCACCACTGGCCGTCACTGTGATGGTTGCCCTGCGGCTCTGTGTCTGGTTGTTGGCCAGACAGTTCACCGTGATTGTCCCGTTGTTAGTGCCTGTAACCGGCGTGATGCTCACATAATCGGCGTTGTCACTAACATTCCAGGCCGTGTTGGAGCTGACGGTCAACGAGCTGGTTCCACCAGTCTCTTCAAAACTGAGGGTCGTTGCCGAGAGGCTCAGTGCTGGTTCGAACTTCCGCTGCGTCAGATTGACAGTCCTGGTAATGTTGCCGCTGCTGACGGTGATCGCCCCGCTCCGATCCTGAGGGCTCTGGTTGGCGGATACTGAAATGGTGACCTTGTCGTTCCCGCTTCCTGAGTTCTTGCTGAGGGTCACCCAGTCGAGTGACTCCTGGGCTGTCCAGGCACCGTTGCTCTCGATATTCAGCGGGGTGCTGCCCGCAGCCGACGCAAATGTCTGGCTGGTCGGATCTACCATAAGCATCGAGTTGGCACGCGCCCGATCGGCCATCTCATAGACTGCTGCTGCCCAGTAGATGCTCTCGACATTG
>CAIOZW010000351.1 GCA_903862855.1 uncultured Acidobacteriota bacterium | reverse complement strand
GGAAAGGTGAGCGTCTTTCTGGCCGACTCGAAGCGTGGTGACGGGCAGTCTTTCGGGCCGGATGGAAGGCTCTATGCCGCCGCCGGAGCCGAACAGAAGATCCGCGCCTGGGATGCCGAGGGACGGGCCACGGCCGTCGCCGATGGATTCCGCGGCAACGATCTGGTGGTCGCCAGCAATGGCAACGTCTATGTCACCTTCCCCGGCTGGAACGGCTCCGATCCAAGCCAGGTGATCCTCATCCGCCCGAATGGTGAGAAAGTGGTCGTCGATACCGGACTCCGCTTCTCAAACGGCATCACCATGTCGCCCGACCAGACGCTGCTCTATGTCGCCGACACGCGCACCCACTGGGTCTACAGTTACCAGATCCAGCCGGATGGAACGCTGAAGCACAAGCAGAAGTTCTACTGGCTGCACGTCTCCGACTCGGATGATGACAGCATGGCCGACGGACTGGATGTCGATCGCGATGGTCGGCTCTATGTCGCAACGCGCTTTGGTGTCCAGATCTGCGACCAGGCCGGCAAGGTCCAGGCGATCCTTCCGACTCCGAACCGCAAGATCTCGAATATCGCCATTGGTGGAGCGAACTTCGACATCCTCTATGCGACCTGTGGTGAGAAGGTCTACCGGCGCAAACTTAATGTCCGCGGAGCACCATCGTGGGACAAGCCGACCCGACCAGCCCCACCGCGGTTGTAGAATCGGGAAAGGGTATCTCATAACCTGATGTTCAATAACAGGAGAGCTTTCTACATCACCCGGCGAGGAGAGGCAGGAATGAGTACGATCCTGCCTCTCATCGCCGTCTCTGTCTTGATGCTGGCCGCACCGGTGCGAGGGCAGCAGGTGGCGGTCGACGCCATCTTCTCGCGCTGGGATCGACCCGACTCACCGGGCTGCTCCGTCGGGGTGGTGCGGGACGGGCAGCTCGTCTACCAGCATGGCTACGGGATGGCCAGCCTCGATCATGCAATTCCACTCAATGGTAAGACGGTCTTCTACATTGCCTCGACGTCAAAGCAGTTCACCGCAATGAGCATCGCCTCGCTGGTGACGCAGGGCCGACTGGCGCTGACCGATGACATCCGCCGCTTCGTCCCGGAGTTGCCGCGCTGGGAGCAGCCGGTGACGGTCGGACATCTGGTCTACCATACCAGCGGCATTCCCGACTTCTTTCTGCTGATGCCACTGGCCGGGAGACGACTGGAGGACACGGCCAGTGACGAGGATATACTGGAGATCATCGCCCGCCAGCGAAGGCTCAATTTTCGGCCGGGGGATCAGTTTCAATACACGAACTCGGGCTACTTCCTGCTCGGCCTGATCGTCTCGCGCGTGACCGGTCGATCGCTGCGGGAGTTTGCCGAGGAGACCTTCTTCAAGCCGCTCGGGATGGCCGATACCCGTTTTCACGACGATCGGACCCGGATCGTCCCGCGACGGGCAACTGGTTACGTTCCGCGTCAGGGCGGTTACGGCATCTTCGCGACCCTCTTTGACCGGGTCGGTGATGGAGGGTTACTGTCAACGATCGAGGATCTGGCAAAGTGGGACCGCAACTTCTATGATGGCGGCGTCGGAGGCGAGGCGATGATCAGACTTGCCCAGACACCCGGGCGACTCAATGACGGAACCACGCTCGATTATGGATTTGGGCTCTTCCTCCGCAAGTTTCGCGGACTGCCAACCGTCGCCCACGGCGGCATCTACAATGGTTTCCGAACCGAGCTGCTCCGCTTCCCTACTCGCCGCCTCTCGGTGGCCTGTCTCTGTAACCTCTACAATATCGATGCGAGTCGGCTGGCACAGGAGGTCGCAGACATCTACCTGGCAGGTGATTATCCCGAGGCGGCAGCCCCTGCAACGCCCACGCCGGCGCTCACCCTTGCGTCGGAGGCACTGCAGAAACGGATCGGATTCTACTATTCCCCGCAGAACGGTTCGGCGCTCCGTCTGACTTTGAGCGATGGGCGACTGCTGGCCTCCCTGCCCGGCAGCGGAATTCTCAACCAGTGGCTGGCGCCGGAGAGTGAGTCGAAGTTCCGGGGAACCAACTCACTCCGATCAGAGTTTGAGTTTACCGAAAGTTCCGACCCAAAAGTCGCGGCGATCAGGGTTCGATTGTCGCCAGGACTTGGCCAGCCGGTCTTTGACTTCTACCCGGCAAAGCCTGTCGAGCCGACGGCAGATGAACTGGCCGGTTATGCGGGCAGTTACCGCAGCGAAGCCCTCGACATCACCTACCGGATCGAGGTCAAGGATGGAAGACTCTTGGTCCAGTTCCGCACCTCTCCGCCCCAGCCGATCCTGCCGACCGTGCGGGACAGCTTCAGCAGTGGAGGGCGCAATTTCAGTTTCAACCGTGACCCGCGCGGGGTGGTCAAAGGCTTTGTGCTGAGTGACCCGACCGGTCGGCTGCGTGGTGTCGATTTCAATCGTGCAGAGTGAAGGCTATGAAGAGATCAATCGTTGCGTTAACTTTCCTTCTCATTCTTGGAACAACCGCCATCCTGATGGACAGGCTGGCACTGGCCCAGGGGGCCCGGACGAGTCTTGCCGGGCAGATCAAGGCCGTCCTTGACCGGGACGAGTATCGACTTGCCTCGTGGGGAATTGCCGTCGCGGATGCCTCGACGGGCGAGATGATCTACCAGCTCAACCCTGACCAGCTCTTTGTTCCCGGCTCAGTAACCAAGCTCTTCTCCGGGGCGGCAGCGCTGGTGGCCTTTGGCGCCGATCACCGATTCATCACCCCTATCTACCGGCGCGGCGAGCTGACTGCTGATGGTACCCTGCACGGAGATCTGATCCTGCGCGCGGTCGGAGACCCTGATCTGAGCGGGCGCACCAATCAGCGCGGCGGACTTGATTTCACCAACCACGATCACACTTATGCCGACTACTATCTCTCTCAGGGCAGCAGTGCGGAACTGACAAGAACCGACCCGCTCGGCGGAATCGATAATCTGGCCCGGCAGGTCGCCCAGGCAGGCATCCGGCGAGTCAGGGATCTCCTGATCGATGAGGGCCACTTCCAGCGCCACGAGAGCGGTGGCTCTCCACCCTTCAAGGTCTCACCCGTGGTGGTCAATGACCACCTGATCGACATCACGATCGCCCCGGCTGGAAAGGCTGGTGACCCTGCCCGCATCGAGTTTCGACCATCGACCAGCTACATCGGATTCGACACCGCTGTCACCACGGTTGGGCCAGGTGAAGGAACCATCGTTACCGTGAACCGCAGCGGACCACGACGCTTCCGGATCTCCGGTCGGATCGCCATCGATAAGGCTCCGACAGTCAGAGCGGTCGAGGTTGACGACCCGGCCGAGTTTGCCCGGGCAGTGCTCATCGAACGGCTGAAACATCACGGTATCGAGGTCGAAAAGAGCATCGATGCCATTCCCTCATCCACCTCACTCCCCGGAGCAGACGACTATGCAAAGCTGCCGATTGTCGCCCGACAGACCTCGGCTCGCTTTGCCGAAAGCCTGCGGGTGATTCTCAAGGTCAGCCACAACAACCACGCGCACATGCTGCCAATGCTCATCGGAGCAGCCCGCGGTGCCCGCAGCCACCTCGGGGGAATGCGCGCTCAGGGTGAGATCCTGCGCGGACTGGGACTCGATACCGCCAGCTTTGCACTGGGTGACGGTGAGGGCGGTGATCAGGGAGACCAGATCTCACCGCGTGCAACCCTGCAACTGTTGCGCCTGATGGCGGCCCGTCCCGATGGTGCAGTCTTCCGCGATGCACTGCCAGTGCTGGGAGTCGACGGAACACTCGCCGAGGCCGTCCCGGCAACCAGTCCGGCCCGCGGTCAGGTCCAGGCCAAGACGGGCACCTACGTCGTTGGCGATCCACTCAACAGCCGTCTGCTGCTCCGTGCCAAGGGGCTTGGCGGCTATGTCAGCGCAGCGAGTGGTCGACAACTGGTGATCGCCATCTTTCTCAACAACGTGCCGTTGAAGTCACCGGCCGAGACCAATCGCCACGGCGCAACCCTCGGCGAACTTGCCGCGATTATTCAGCAGAGCCTCTAACAGGCCGCTGACGCTGGCTCTCTTCTCTCCGCGTGCTCGTGCCGTCATCGCGCCAAACCGGACGCCTGCACGGCTGCAGGGTAGTGTTAGGCAGAAATATGACAATTACCTCTCTACTTTTGGGCGTGGCGAGCGCGGTGTTCGGCCAAATAGGTTTCTTCGAGACTCAGTCGTATCGCATTCAAATCGAAGTGCGGTGTCGAGAAGACGTTATAATGTGCAATTATGTCAGATATGTAGGTACCAATAAGAAGACCGGGAAATCGAT
>CAIOZW010000350.1 GCA_903862855.1 uncultured Acidobacteriota bacterium | reverse complement strand
GCATCGCGTGCGGTCTGGTCTCCAAGCTGTGCCGCATTGAGCATTACAGTCAGGTTCTGATTCACGTTGGCTCCTGCATCAGTTGTAACAAAAAGAGAATCTGACTCAGTCTTCCTGACCTGGGCTGACCTGGGCTGACCTGGGCTGACCTGGGCTGACCTGGGTCAGGAGTGAATCCGGACTATGGATAAATTGCATTTGTAAACGATAAACACTGCAGTAGGCCGATGAAATATTACAATGGTGAACCATTTTGTCAATAGATTACGCTATAAGAATAAGTAGTCTTTATAGATAAAGTCTTAAACTGGTTGCCAGATCGGCAGCTTTGAATCTCCAGGCAGTGAGGTCCAATTCCGTCAAGATGAGAGACGAGCCGGAAAACAGGGAAAAGCACGGTGATGATGAGGCGAGCCAGAGCCGTCTCGGCCGTGGTCATGGAGATGAGCGTGTGACTGCGGAGCGGCTCAAGATCCTCTACGAGATGCTCTCTGATACCGATCCGGTTGAATGGGCCAGGCTGCTCGATCAGCATTGTTCGGATGATCTGGAGTTGAGATCGGAGCTGGTCGAGATGCTGAGCTGCCTGCCTCAGGCGAGGGATTTTATCGAGACGCCACTGACAGGGGAGCGGGAGTTATTTCAAAGCATCATTCAGTCGATTCTGATTGGTCGACGAATCGGGAATTACAAGATTCTCGAAGAGGTTGGGCAGGGAGGGATGGGCACGGTCTATCGCGCGGTTCGCGATGATGAGGAGTATACGGTCGAGGTAGCGATCAAACTGGTCTGGCCCGGGTTTGATCGGGAAGAGATCCGGCGTGGTTTTCGTCAGGAGCGTCAGATCATGGCCAATCTCAACCACCCACGTATCGCGCGGCTGCTGGATGGGGGGACGACCGAAGATGGCTGGCCCTACTTTGTCATGGAGTTTATCGAGGGGCAGCCGCTGACCACCTATTGTAATGAGCGGTGGCTCTCAATCGAGGATCGGTTGAAGCTTTTCGAGCAGGTTTGTGATGCGGTGGCCTTTGCCCACCGCCGCAAGGTGATCCACCGCGATCTGAAGCCCGGCAATATCTTTGTGACCAGCACCACTGGAATGGAGAGTCCAGAGGTCAAGCTGCTCGATTTTGGGATTGCCAAGATCTTCGATCCCACCTTGAGTTCGATCGGGCAGAGCGTGACCGGCAACCGTTTTCAGGCGATGACCCCGGAGTATGCGAGTCCCGAGCAGGTGAAGGGACAGAATGTTGCACCGACCAGCGATGTCTATTCGCTGGGGGTGGTCCTCTACGAACTGCTGACAGGAGTCCATCCAGTCAGAAAGTTCCGTGATGAGAGCAGTTCACTGCTTGAGACATTCCAGGCAATCTGTGCCGATGAGGTGATCCGGCCGAGCCGGATCTGGGAGAGCCTGAATAGTGATGGGGAGGAGAGGCAATCGACGCTGTCGATCAGGAACAGCGTTGAATCTTCACCCGGTAAGCTGCGGAGGCGACTCACTGGCGACCTCGATGCGATAATTCTCAAAGCGATGCGCCAGGCTCCGGCTGAGCGGTATGCGACGGTCGAGGAGCTGGCGGATGATCTGCGCCGCTTTCGTGAGGGGCGTCCGGTATTTGCGCGGCGTGGGGCTTTTGGGTATTCATTGCGCAAGTTTGTAAAAAGATATCGACTACCACTGCTTGTGGTCGTCATCTTTCTGATTCTCATGGCCAGTATTGGCTCGATCTTTCTCTATCGTGAGTATCGGCGGATGGAGCGGCTCCGGGTTGACCGGCAACTCCTCTACGGTAGCCGGCTGCGCGAGGCGCAGGCGGCCCTCTTCGCCGGAGACCTCGAGCGCTTCGAGAGCGGATTGACCGAGATTCGGGCTGATGAGTACCCGACTGCCGATACCTCCCCGGGCTTCGAGTGGCGATATCTCTGGAATCTGACCCATCGTGACCAGCTCTCGTTCAAACACGAAGACGATATCGTCTACTTCTTTGACTACGAAGAGAAGGGGTGGATAGGAAGCCTCGATTGTCGCCAGTCGATGGATGATGAGAACGCACGGTTGCGTTTCGAGGGCTGCACCTTTCATCTTTGGGACAATCGGTCTGGACAGGAGTTATTTAGACGCACGATAGCGCAGTCTCTGCGGGAGCTGATATTTATCCGCACCCCGCTCGACCAGGCTGGTACTCCGCGGAATCTGCTGATTCTGCGTGGAGATTCATTCAAGCAGGTCTGGGCACTCGACTCGGTTGAACTGCCGATCGTCAATAGTCGAGTCATGGCCGATTACAGTCCGGTGAGGATAGTTTCAAATCAGTTCAATGCGTGGATGAGCAGAGATGGCCAGGTAGCCCTGACCGGGATCCTCGATGATCAGTTGAAGGTCACCCTGCCAGTCGGGTCGACAAGGGTAAATGAGGTGCTGGCTCCACTGACAGGGGAAGTGGGACTGGTCAAGGAGGAGTTCGAGCGGATCACCCTCTGGGATCTTCGGTCGTGGAGGCAGCGGTCGACACTTGCGCTCGATGGGCGGATCGGCAAGGTGCTGCCGGATTGGAACGAGCAGCGACTGATTGCGCTCAGCGGTGGACAAAACCGGGGCGAGGCTAATGAGATCAGTGTCTGGGATCTGCAGAGCAGCAAGAAGATTGGCAAAGCCACCGAGTCGCAGGATCGGATAGAGGTGTTTCAGATTTTGCCGGGTGGAAAACGCCTGGTGTCCGGGCTTTTGAGCGGTCGCATTACCATTCGTGAATTGCCGTCATTGCGGCAGCTCTCGACATTTGTTGCGCATGATGACTGGATCAACGATCTTCTCGTCCTTGGTAGGATAAATGGTGGACTCTACCTTACCGCGAGTAACGACCAGACTGTGAGGATCTGGGATGCTGAGAGCAATCGATTGCGGACAGAGTTGCGTGGGCATCGTGGAGATGTGACACGGCTGATAATGAGTAATGACAATCGGCGACTCTTCACTTCAAGTCGGGATCGGACGCTGAAAGTCTGGGAGGTGGAGAGACTGCTCGAGCCGACGATTATCGAGGCGCATGAGAACAATATCTATACTCTGGCCTACTCAGCGGATGGGAAGCAGCTCGCGACGGGGAGTGAGGATGGAACGGCAAAGGTCTGGAATACGGCGACGGGTCAAATGCTGACGACTCTCCGAACCGGATCACGGAATGTGCTGCACGTCGCCTTTTCGCCGGCAGAGAGTGACGGGAAGGGGGTGCTTGCGGCGGCGGGTGCCGATGGGGTGGTGCGTCTCTGGGAGACGGGATCATGGCAGGAGCTCCGTCAGTTGAGAGGGCACGCGAGGCAGGTTCACGAGCTGACCTTCTCGCCCGATGGGCGATGGCTGGCGTCGGCCAGTGACGACATGACGGTCAGGATCTGGGATGCCAAGACGGGGGAGCTGATCAGGGTGATCAATGGTTATTCGCGAGAGGTCTTCGCCGTAGCCTTTTCACCTGATGGAAAGATGCTGGCGACGGGCGGATGGGAGGCACCGATACGGATCTACAATGTCGAGACGGGTGAATTGGTACATCGACTCACTGGTCACGAGGGTGTCGTCTGGTCGGTACGATTCTCGCCCGACGGGCAGACCCTCGCAAGCGCCGGAGAGGACCGGACGATCATCATCTGGAATATCGAGAGTGGTCAGAAGCGTCAGGTGCTCCGCGGCCATTTCGATGAGATCTTCTCACTGGCCTTTTCTCCTGATGGAAGCCGGATTGCGTCAGCAAGTAACGATCGAACCGTGAGGCTCTGGGAGCCGCTCTCCGGCCGGGAGATGTTTCAGTTCAACGACCATAAGAGCCAGGTCTACGCCGTCGCATTCTCGCCTGATGGCCAGCGACTGGCGTCAGGAAGCTGGGATCGGACGGTGCGATTCTATATTGCCCCTGCCACCGCGAATATCGGGTTGCGGTCAAAATCGAGTCAGGAGTAGTCTCTGCTTGTGGCGAGACGGCGCCAGGCGCCGGGATCGAGTGAGGTGAGAATGGGCAGTGAAGCAGTCAGAAGTGCAGTCCCGGCAGATGCCGGTCTTCTTGCCCGGATCGGGGAGAAGACGTTTCGCGAGACCTTCGCCGCCTTCAACACGGAAGACGACATGGCCGCCTATCTGGCGGAAAGTTTTGGAACGGCAATACAGCAGGGAGAGCTCGCCCAACCGGGAACCAGCTTTCTGATTCTGGAGATCGATGGTGAAGCGGCCGGTTATGCCCGACTGAGCCAGGGCGATCCACCTCCCGAAAAGGTACGGATTCCAGCGCGGCCGGAGAGTCCACGCGAAATAGTCAGATTCTATGTCGATCAGCGCTGGCACGGTACTGGTGCGGCTGGCCTATTGATGGAAAGCTGCATTACCGGGGCGGAGAGAGATGGATGCGATCTGCTCTGGCTGGCGGTCTGGGAGGAGAATCCGCGCGCGATTGCCTTCTATCGTAAATGGGGTTTCGAGGTTGCCGGCACCAAAATCTTTCAGCTCGGAAGCGATCTCCAGAACGATCTCGTCATGGTACGCAGACTTGTCGAGTAGAAATTGTAGGGGCGTAATCCAGGTGGCGCTTCGTGAAGCGCCCCAGTTCTACCAGGGCAATCGCATTATCTATCAGGATCTGCACGAGCGCGTTTTGAAGCGCCCCAACGGGGCGCAGGAACCATCTGCCTTTCCCCACATGAAGCATAGCCATTCTCGGAATAATCCCACTCAACTCACATTTTAAGGATCGAGCTG
>CAIOZW010000349.1 GCA_903862855.1 uncultured Acidobacteriota bacterium | reverse complement strand
TGATGATAACGGGCGATCTGAAATTGTACTCCGGGCCGGACGCAAAGCCGCGGATAAATCGACTATGCGATTATATGACCAAGCCATATGCCGGTAAAGCGCCGAAAATGCGTAAGCAGATTTTAAGATGATTTGCATCCCTGCCTGAGGAAGGGGCAGGTAATGGTCGCCGTGATCCTGGTCGAACACAGGGGCGAGAGGACCGGTGGCTCCTCAGAGTTTGGGAGGTTTATGGGTGTAAGGTCCTGACGACTCACGCGCGGAATGGTCGTGAGCAGACCAGTTTGTCCATCTGGTGCGGGTAGCTAGCGGGGAAGGACACGATAGACCTTGCCCTTCCAGACCAGTGTCACCGCACGAAGGCTGAAGAAATCAGCAAGAATCGGACTATCGGCGATGAGGGTCTGAAAAGTCTGATCACCATAGACGAGGGTGACATTACCGCCACTGCGCATCAGTTGATGAAAGTCCTGGTCGACCCATGTTCGGCCCTCAAGTCTGAAGGTCTTCCCGTGAATGATCCGTTCCGCATCGAGTTCAGTACCGCTCGAAGAGCTGGAAGAGCGAGGGCGCTGGCGCGGAGAGGTGAAACCGTTGGCATTGCCGAAGTCAGGGATCTGGAAAGAGCTGGAACTGCCGCCATTACGCTGCCCGTTATTGACATTGAGCTGGAGATCTGAGCGTGGTCGCAATGCCGTTTCAGGACTGTTGAGGGCCGGGATCTGGGGATTTGGCGACGTGGCGATCGGAAGGTTGGGTCGAGCTGGCTCAGGGGCGAGGGCGATGTTCGATGAACGCCCATTGCTCATGGGAACCGCTGATCCTGTCCTGACCGCTGCCGAATCGACCTCTCGCCCTCGCGAGAGTGCGGACTGAGAGACGACCGGTGCGGTGGGATTGGGGTCGATTGTCTCTTTCGGCAGTGCCGGACTCCCCTCGACGGGTGTGGATCCTCCACCCGCTGGTGGATCGAGACGTGCCTGCGTCTCACCAGCCGGGAGACCGGGCTGATCTGAGTTCGAGCCTCTGTTCCAGAGGACTCCGACGGTCACGAAAGCAATGAGAAGAGCAAAAGTCACCAGCCCAAAGGCCGGCATGCGAAACGGCGCTGTCAAGGCATTATGTATTGCATCGAGCCAATTGCGCCCATCAGCGAGTGGCACCCGATCAGGGATCGGCTGCCCGTTGGCAATGCCGGGAGTCAGCTCGACAAGTCGTGACAGCTCAATAACATGGCGACGGCACGGCGGACAATCTGCCAGGTGGGCATCGTAATCCAGGCGCTCTCTCTCCAGCAGCGAATCTTCAAGATAGGCCGTCGCCAGGTCGATGTCCAGCCCTTGACATTCGACACTCTCTCGCTCGTGCAGATGTCTCCGCAACAGGTGGCTGAATTGCTCGGTGGTGTTGTTTGTTTCGTTAGGCACGGATTGCTCTACCAGGTAAAAATTGTTTGTTCGACTCTACAGCTCTCTGCCAGAGCTGAGAACGGTCATCCTCGGCAAAACTTGCGCAAAAGTTGTCGCCTACGGCGCACGTTCAACAGTCTGCCCATTCACATCCCTGATGAGATTGCGGATGTCGACCTCCGATCGGGCGGCTAGAGCAAGGCATTCGCTGATCTGGGCGCGCCGCAGACCAAATTCCTTCAGCAGGATATCCTCGGTTCGCCGGCGAACCTCCTTCTCTGCCCGGGAGACCCATCGACTGATCGTCGCCTCATGAACACCCATGAGTTGGGCGATCTCCCGCAATTTCAGATCGTCAAAATAATAATAGTTGAGCAGCAGCCGATCCCGTGGTTCAATCTTTGCCAGCGCACGTGCCAGCGCCTTCTCGGCCATCTCCCGTAACCGTGGATCTTCAATCTGATCCGGACGTGGGGGAGGCGAAGAGAGACCACTCCGCCCGTTGATCGATGAGGTGCGGGCGAGCCGATCAAAATCCTCAACCTCTTCAACCTGCTCAAACCGGGCAGTAATCCGCTTGCGATCGATAAAGCACTGATAGACGACGGCACGCAGCCAGCCACCCAGCGAACCACGCCCCGAATAATGGGACAGCTTGTTGACCCGGCGCTCACCCTCCTGACGAAGGCCGTAAAGCTCACCGTAGACGAACTGAACCAGATCCTCTGCCTCACTGTCGTCCTTGGTCAATACTCGTGCGGCGGCAATCATCGAGGTCCGGTAGACCGATTCAAACTCCATCCAGGCCGCTTCGTCACCCCTCTCACAGGCTATGGCCAGACAGAGATCATCGGCCTTGATCGAGGCAAGAAACTGCCGCTCATCTTCGGAAATACCCACTGAATCAGGCTCTTCTGCAATGGCAGACTGCTCCCCAGCCACAGTATGCGACTTTTTCGAGGAGATGCGCCCGGCCACGGCCGCCAGCCGCCCGGCAAACTCCTCTTCAGATACGTTGTACCGTCTGGCAATGCCCGACCAGATCTCATCTATCGAGCTGGCATTGCGCAGAGCAAAGTCTTCAACCATTGTCAGTCATACCCGATTAATCATTTGGGAACGTATCAGAGCGGATTCTCTGCACCCGGCCCGTTGACACATTTCCGGAACGGATTTCATTCTATAGCGGGTTCCTGGAAGTTGCCAGTAAACTGTAAAAATCTTACTATCCGGCCATCCGGTCTCCAATAGGGTGGTTAATCGACTCGCGAACCGCCTCTTCTGCGCGTCTTTGCGCCTTCGCGTGAAAGCCATCAGGTAACCTCCGAAACGAAGAAGAGATCAGTCTGGATATTGGCAGGATATTGGGATGGCCCTGCCAAGTCTCAGGATCGAATGGAGAACCGTGGCGTCCTCGCGTCTGGCAGGCCCCTCAGGGAGGCTGACCGGTGATACCGGGAATGGTTACCGATCGTCAATGATCAGAACGAAGCGATCAGTTCGGCAATTCGCGCGACCTCGCCGGCATTGACAGGCCCATCGATGCGGCGCCCTTCGCGGACCGCCTGACCGATGTGGTAGGCGCGGAGCGGGGTCGATGGGCGGAGGGTGCGGATGGCATCCTCGTAGACTCCGCCACCGACAAGGATTGTCTGGTCAGGTGCGGCGCGTTCAACCCATTCCGAGAGCAGGTCGATCTTCTCGATCCAAGGCCTTGGGCCACCGCTGGTGAGGAGAGTGTCGATCAGCTGGCAGTGTTTGAGAAGATCGATTGCCGCGCCAGGGTCCGGGAGCGATTCCGAGGCGCGATGGAAGGTGAAGCGGCGGTCAGGGGCGGCATCGAGAACCTGCAGCAGAAGGGGCTGATCGATCTCGACCTCGCCATTATCCGGGTTATGGCGGAGAAACCCAAGAACGATCCCCTCGATGGGCAGCCGGTTGAGTTCCCGCGCGGTACGGCAAAGATCACGCCGCGCCGTCTCCGCCGTGACAAAAAAGCTCTCATCATCTCGAAGCATGACCCGGATTGGAATATTGACCGCATCGAGAACCTGCCGGACAAGGTCGAGTGGCGGGGTGAGTCCCCCAACTTCATAGTGGCTGATCAGCTCGATCCGGTCCGCTCCGCCCTGTTCCGCAGCAATCGCATCCTCGACGCTGCAGGCGATAATCTCCATGAGGATTCCATTTCTCATCTCAACATCTCCGGTTTCGGATTCCACCGTTTTGAAGAGGTGTCATCAGGGCTGCTCCCCGGGCTTCTTCTTTTTGAAACGGTCGAGTATTCCCTTGATCGCATCGCGGGGAGAGGTTTGTTCTGCATCATCAGGACTCTTTGGCGAGTTCTGCCTCCGGGGGCCGAGAATCTTCTGCTGCAGGTTCTCGAGGATTGAAGTGGTGGCACGTTTGCGCATCGTCTCGCTGTCGAGGACAAATCGTGGTCCGCTGAGCGGGCCGTAGATCTTCAGCGGAATGACAAGAGCGTCCTTTTCCGTGAAGAAGGTGGCGACGATCTGGCTGAGAGCGCCGGCCTTGGATGACGGTCTCTCTCCGGGTTGCGACCCGGGAGCCATCCCCTCACCAGGAGAGGTAGCCGAATCCCCGGAGCGACTGGAGCGACCAGCAGGATTGGACAGAATGCGCCTCGTCAGGGCCGGACTGAGACGGGCAAGGATGGCATAGTCGATTCCTCCCGGGTCACCAAAGCGAATCAGCCCTTCGCCACTGGCGGTCAGATCGGTCATGACAATCTGGAGGCCATCCGTGCGCATGACGCCCGGATCGAAGCGGAGGCTGGTGCGAAGCTGTCGGAAGGCCGTCGCCGCACCACCGGCGGGGAGGTTGACAAGCCGGCCAACAGTCTCGACCTGCTTGAGCAGATCAAAGCTGGTGATCTGACCTTCGCTGATGGTAACCTCTCCCGTCCCGATGAGATTGCTGATCAGGTCACCCGCATCCCCGCCCCTGTTGCGTCCGCGCAGGTCGACCCGGCCATCGAGACGGCCATAGAGCGGGCTCTTCCTGGCAGCATTACTGAGAAGCTGGTTGACATCGACACCCGACAACTGACCCTTCAGAGAGAAATCGGTCTGATTCAGACTGACAGCCCCGCGCCACGTGCCGCCATAGAGATCCAGGCTGAGTGGATCGAGAGTGACAAGACCCTGGCGGAGAGCAATCTTCGATTGAAATCTATCTGCTGTCAGACCATCGAGCCTTACCTGTCCGATCGAGAGTTGTCCACTGGCCGTCAGAGTCGGGAGAGAACCGTTGCCGTTTCTACCCGGGGTCTCCCGGATGAGCGAACGGATCTCCGGAATGGAGAGCTGGTCGACCTGCAGGGCAAAGACGACCTGCGGGCGTGTAAAATTGTTGATTCGGATCGAGCCGGCCAGAGAGCTGGAAGCGAGACGAATGGAGAGATTGTCGAGTCGCGCCGAGTCTCCCGTAAAGTTGAGGTCGAGATTCGGGACGCCAATCGGGCGGGTGAGTGAAGAGGTCTCGAGTGAGGCCTGACTGATCTTTCCACTTCCGGAGAGGCGGGAGAGCACCGGGGTCGGCGTGAGAGATGCGGTAAGCCCAATCCGCAGGGTGACCAGACCCGTCCCCTTCAGATCGGGACGAAGTCCAAACGATTCGGCAATCCGCAGTAGATCCTCAAGTCGGGCATTACTGGTGGCCGATTCCATCTCGACTACCGGATCGACCCGGTAGTTCTTCAGTTCGAGCCGCTCCACCTGGAGAACTGATGAGTTGCCGAGCGCTGTCCGGAATGGGGAAAACTTCAACGATTCTGGAGTCGCCTCCATCTTCAGATCAGAGACCTCGATGGCCTGGGGCAGACCTCCACCCTCAAATCGGAGTCCACGGAGTGAAACCAATCCCTCGAGTGAAGGGCGGACGACAGATTCATCTGCCGGGTTGGCTGAAGCATTTCTGATCCGCAGAGCCAGGTCGGCTTGGCCGGCGGCCTTCGTGCCTGGAGGAGGGCCGAATCCAAAGGCATATGCCGATTCGAGCAGGCTTGCCAGATTGATCCCCTCACCGTTGAGGGTGAGGTCGACCACCGGGGCGGCGGTCGGCTCAGCTGGAAGTCCGATCTTCCCGTTCATCTCCAGGCGGGTCTCCCCAAGAATCAGCTCACCCTGCCCGATCTGCAGGTCGATCTGGCGACTCTCTGGACCCATCACCGCACCTACGTCGAACTTCAGTTCGACCGGCGTCCGGGCGGCAGCGACCTGTGGGTCGGCGACCATCCGTAAATTCTCTCCCCGCGCCGTCCCACGAGCCTTGAGCTGACTGGTGAGGCTGCCACTGAGATCCATTTCAAGGGTCAGCCGCCCGTTCCGTCCGCTTCGCGCCACGCCGGCAAGCGACTCAAGCGCGGCGATACCGACTCCATTGAGGACGATTCGGGCATCGACCGGGGTCGCAAGTGGATCACCCTTGACCAGCGGGCCCAGACGCCCCTTCAACTCCAGACCTCCGCCAGGCTGCCCATCCTGTTCGGGCATGATCACCGCGAGTTTCGCCGAAAATTGTTGCGAGGCCGAGAATTTGTCGAGGGAGATATCGATTCCGCTCCAGGTCGATTCGATAGGAGGATCGACGAGACGATCGATGAGTGTGAACCGTCCATTCCGAACGACCAGATCGAGCGGGCCTGAATCCTCTTTCCGGCCCGGCTCGCGGAGTGGACGGAGGCTACTCCAGTTCCAGACGGGTGCGGCTCCATCCGGGCGGCGGATGAGAACGATCTGCGGAGAGTCAAGCTCGACTCCCCGCAACTCCGGCCTTCCACGGAGAAGTGACCAGAGCCCGACCCGGAGCCGGACGGCACGGGTCATTACAAAATCACCACTTCCGAAGCCTGGATCATCGGCAATCCGAACCTCGGTCGCCCGCACTTCGATCCGCGGCAGCAGGCGGAGTGAGAGCGTCCCGAGAGATACCCGGCGATCGAGCTGCTTCTCGATCTGCGCAACGATAGCCCCCCGTGAACTCTCGAGGTCGACCAGCGGCGGGATGAGCAGCGCGGCCAGGAGAAGCAGTGCGGTCAGGACCGCAACAGCAATGAACGGTCTGAACCAGCCTCCGCTGATCACTCCTGCCAATCTCCCAGCTACTCTCTCGAATGTTTTCATAAATAGCTCGCTTTCTGAAGAACGATTATACGCCAGTGTCAGGAATGACCGCAGCTGGAATGGCCATAATTTTCTGCGCGGTATCCCGTTCGGGCACTCAATCCTTCTGACTTTTCCAAGCGGAGCCATAGGACTTATTTGATCCATTGACAATTGGCCCAGCCATTTTTTGGGTGGAATGGGGTTGATGGACAGGTGGACAGGACAGCGGACAGGACGGACAAAGCCCCGTATCATTTAACCAACCATTTTTAATGCCTGTTGCTTACGGGATCAGGGCACGTCGCATATACTCAGGATGCTCTCTTCCCCCTCGCCTGCCGGATCGCCCGGAAGTTATTGAGGCCAACAGCCGTGAGGAGAGCGAAGAGGAATATTCAATTCACGTGGAGCAGAGAATGA
>CAIOZW010000348.1 GCA_903862855.1 uncultured Acidobacteriota bacterium | reverse complement strand
GATTTTGCCGCGCGGCCGGAACTGACGGCGGGGCTTCTCGGCCGTGAGGCATTGCCCGCGGTTGGGCTGTCGAAGCCGGAGCTGGCGTCATTGACCGCCGCGGCGCGGGTACTTTTCAACACCGACAACTTCATTACCCGCGAATAGGAGGGGTGGAGAGTATGACCAGAGAGATGATCGATCAGCCAGATGAGCAGGATTCTCTGCGCGAGGTGACACGCCGCCACTTCTTCGGGCAGTGCGCGGTGGGGTTGGGTGCGATTGCCCTCAATGCCTTGCTGGCTGGTGAAGGGGAAGGGGCACCGCAGCGGCCGCAGGTCGATCCGGCGCGACCGATGGCGCCGCGGCGGCCACCGCTGCAGGCCAAGGCAAAGCGCGTCATCTATCTCTTTATGGCCGGAGCGCCCTCGCAGCTCGAACTCTTTTCGGACAAGCCCAAGCTGCGCGAGCTGACAGGTCAGCCGCCGCCGGAGAGTCTGATGAAGGGGCGGCGTTTTGCCTTTCTGAAAGGAAATGAGCGGTTACTGGGGACGCGCCGCAGTTTTGCGCAGTATGGTCAGTGCGGGATGACCCTCAGCGAGCTGTTGCCACACCACCGGAAGATTGTCGATGAGGTGACCTGGTTGCGCGGGATGTCGACCGATGTCTTCAACCACGGGCCGGCGAAGATCTTCATGAATACCGGATTTCAGATTCCGGGGCGACCGTCCTTCGGTTCGTGGGTGACCTATGGGCTGGGGAGTGAGAATGCGGATCTGCCCGGTTTTGTTGTTCTGCAGAGCGGGCGGCGCGGTCCGCGCGGCGGATCGACGCTCTGGAGCAGCGGTTTTCTGCCGACCTCGTTCCAGGGAGTGCCATTCCGAGGCCAGGGCGATGCGATCCTCAACCTGCGCAGTCCGGAAGGGATCGACCGGCGCCAGGAGAGGGAATTCTATGATACGGTCGGGACGCTCAACCGGGCTCGGCTCGAGGCGACAGGTGATCCGGAGATCATGACCCGCGTCAATGCTTACGAGATGGCCTACCGGATGCAGACGAGCGCCCCGGAGCTGATGGATATTCGCAGTGAGCCACAATCGATGCTCGATCTTTACGGGGTGAAACCCGGTGAGCCAGGATTTGCGGCGAATGCGTTGCTGGCGCGGCGGATGATCGAGCGCGGGGTGCGATTTGTCCAGCTCTACCACACGGACTGGGATCATCACGGTGAGGTGGGGAACACGCTTGGGGCCGACATCGAGAATCGCTGTCGCGAGGTGGATCAGGCCTCGGCGGCGCTGGTGCTCGACCTGAAGCAGCGCGGGCTGCTCGAGGATACGCTGGTCATCTGGGGTGGCGAGTTCGGGCGGACGCCGCTCGGTGAAGTCCGCCAGTCGACCGGGCGCGACCACCACATCAACGGCTTCACGATCTGGATGGCCGGTGGAGGCGTCAAGTCAGGGTATGTTCACGGTGCGACCGATGAGCTGGGCTTTGGAGTGATCGATGGTCAGGTTCACGTGCATGATCTGCACGCGACGCTGCTCCATCTGCTGGGCTTTGATCACCAGCGCTTGACCTACCGTTTCCAGGGGCGGGACTTCCGATTGACGGATGTCCACGGCCGGATTGTCAACGAGATTCTGGTTTAAGGACACAGGGTTGTCCTCTTCAAGAGTATGCGCAGTAATAACAGCTATAATCCAGGTGCAATGACTCGATTTCAACGAATAGTCAAAGTCTCTCTTCTCTTGATTCTGCTGGCCGGGCTGGGCTGGTTCAATTTGGGTGAGCGGGTGACGGCGAATGAGCCGGCGGTCAGTTTCAATCGCGACATCCGTCCGATCTTCTCTGACACCTGTTTCCGTTGCCATGGGCCGGACAAGAGCGGTCGCCAGGCGGGGCTACGGCTCGACGTCCGTGAAGAGGCACTGCGGAAGACGCGATCAGGAGTGACGCCGATCGTTCCTGGCAAGCCGGAGGAGAGTGAGGTCATCAGGCGGATCTTCTCGAAGGAGGAGTTTGAGGTGATGCCGCCAGCCGAGGCGCACAAGACTCTCTCCCCGGCGCAGAAGGAGCTGATCCGGCGCTGGATTGCCGAGGGGGCGGTTTACGAAGGGCACTGGGCATTTCAACCGATCGTCAGGCCGCGGGTGCCGATGGCCGGGACGATGGTCAACAATCCGATC
>CAIOZW010000347.1 GCA_903862855.1 uncultured Acidobacteriota bacterium | reverse complement strand
CGGCAGGGTGCTGCTCGCACCTCCACCCGGCGCCGGGGTTCTGACCCCGATCTGGAGTGTGCCGGCATTGCTGATATCGGCACTACTGATCTCGGTCGTCAGGGTGGTCGAGTTGATGAAGCTCGTTGTCCGCGAATTCCCATTGACCTCGACTCTCGAGAGGCTGACGAATCCCGTCCCGGTTACGGTGAGAGTAAAACCGGTATCTCCCGCGAAGGCCGACGTCGGTGAGATTGCCGTCACTGTCGGTGAGGGTGGGTTTCCGGCACTGATCGTGAAGTTAAGGGTGTTGGAGATTCCACCTCCCGGAGTCGGATTGACGACGGTCACCGGGACCGTTCCAGTCGCCGCTATATCGGCGGTGCTGATCGAGGCCGTCACCCGGGTCGCGCTGACAAAGGTTGTCGTCCGGTTCTGACCATTCCAACGGACAATCGATCCGTTAGTAAACCCTGTCCCATTGACCGTCAATGTAAAGGCCGGCCCGCCACTCGTTGAAGACGATGGCGTGAGGCTTGTCAGTACCGGCAATGGATTCTGTGTCGTGATGAGGAAGGTTGCTTCATTCGAAATTCCGCTGTTCGGGGCTGGATTGGCTACCGTGACGATGGCCGATCCGGCCGTCGCCAGATCCGATGCCAGGATGTTCGCGGTCAGTTGCGTCGCACTGACAAAACTGGTCGACCGGGCGGCTCCATTCCAACGTATGGTCGATCCATTGACAAAGTTGATCCCGTTTACAGTGAGGGTCAAGGCGCCGCTGTTCTGAATCGCTCCGGCCGGTGAGAGACTCAGAATCTGTGGCTGTGTACTTTCACTCAGGAAGACATAGGAGGCACCAGTACTCTCGGCAAGATTGTCCTCACCGTTTCCATTGACACCGACAACCGTGCTGTCCTCTCCCTCCGCACCAACGATGATCGTGTTGCCCGAGATGGCGACCGCTGTTCCGAACTTGTCATAGGTATCACTGTTGTTTGATTTGAGATAGGCCTCCTGGCTCCAGCTCGTCCCGGTTCTGGCAAACAGATAGGCTGCCCCGGATTCAGGTGCAAACTTTGGGCTTTGGTTGGTATTGACTCCTCGTCCGCTACTCCCTTCACCATCTGCGCCAACAACCACCTTCTCACCTGAGATCGCGACGGCCCGCCCAAACTTCTCATCGGATCCGGTATTGCTGGCCTTGAGATAGGCCTGCTGGCTCCAGACCGATCCGGTGCGGATGAAGACATAAGCGGCACCAGAATCGTACGACTGCGATCCGGACTGGTTACCATTGACTCCCGTTGCGTCATTGTCTTCCAGTGGAGAACCGACGACGAGCGTGTTCCCGGAGATGGCCACCGCATATCCAAAGACGATGCTCTCGCTGTTGTTGCTCGCTTTCAGATAGGCCTGCTGGATCCAGTTGGTTCCGTTTCTGACAAAGACATAGACGGCTCCTGAATCGGGCGAAGTGTCATCACTCTGATTGCCATTGACTCCACTCGACCGGCTCGATTCGCCGTAGGATCCGATAACGATCGTCTCACTGGAGATCGCCACCGAGACCCCAAAGTTGTCATTGATGCCGGTGTTGCTGGCCTTGAGATAGGCCTGTTGAGTCCAGGTCGTTCCACTGCGCACGAAGACGTAGGCGGCTCCGGAGTCGAGCTGCGAATTGTCGTCGCCACGTCCGTTGATGCCGGTAGCTGAGCTGTCCTCACTCCACGCGCCGATAACGATCGTCTCACCCGATATGTCGACTGCCCAGCCGAAGCGGTCGTGGTCATCGGCATTGCTGGCCTTGAGATAGGCCTGCTGCGACCAGGTTGTTCCATTGCGGACAAAGACGTAGGCGGCGCCGGAATCCATCAGTCCATCGTTACTCTGGTCTCCATTGACCCCACTGGATGAGCTGTCTTCGTCAGGAGCTCCGACCACAAGCGTCTCGCCACTGAGCGCCAGGGCGCGGCCAAAGCTGTCATCTGCCCCGGTGTTACTGGCCTTGAGATAGGCCTGCTGCGACCAGTTTGTTCCATTCCTGACAAAGACATAAACGGCACCGGACTCCTTGGCCTGGGTCCCCTCTTCATTGCCGTTGACGCCAGTGGCGGGACTGTCCTCTCCCCACGCGCCGACCGCAACTGTTTCACCGGAAATTGCTACCGCATGTCCAAAGTAGTCGGGACCAAAATACTCCTCGGTATTACTGGCCTTGAGATAGGCCTGCTGGCTCCAGACTCCTCCGATTCTGACAAAGGCGTAGCCCGCCCCGGCATAGGCCGCATCGGCATTGTCATTGGTATTATTGACCCCTCTGGCCGAACTCGGCTCTCCCTCCGCTCCAATGATGACTGTCTCCCCGGAGATGGCGACTGCCCGGCCGAACAAGCTGTATTCTCTGGTGTTGCTCGCCTTGAGATAGGCCTCCTGACTCCAGGTTCCGGCTGGAGTGCGGATGAAGACATAGGTCGCCCCGGCACTGATCGCGCCAATGTCATCCTGATCTCCATTGACTCCGCGCGCCCGTCCGGACTCTGTGTAGGATCCAATTACCACGAGGTCACCGTTGATGGCCACTGCCGAACCAAAGTGATTGGCTCGTTCCGACCGACTGCCCTTCAGGTAAGCCTGCTGAGTCCAGTTGCTTCCATTGCGGAAGAAGACGTAGGCAGCACCAGCCTCTGGCAGACTGTTATCCGTGGCATCACCATTGATTCCCGTTGCATTGCTGCTCTCGTTCAGCGCCCCAACCACAACCGTGTTGCCGGAGACGGCAACGCTTCGGCCAAAGAAGTCCCCGCTCCCGGTATGGCTGGCCTTCAGGTACGCCTGCTGGCTCCAGGTCGTTCCGCTCCGCACAAAGACGTAGGCTGCCCCGGCCCCATAGGTCGAATTGTCGTTCTGGTTCCCATTCACCCCGGCACTGTTGCTCGCTTCGAGATATGCTCCAACGACGAGTGTCTCACCGTTGATCGAGACAGAACTGCCAAATTGATCGCCCTCTCCCGTGTTGCTCGCCTTGAGATAGGCCTGCTGACTCCACGTCGTTCCGTTGCGGGTAAAGACATAGGCTGCTCCGGAGCTATATGAACCGTTGCTCGACTGGTTTCCATTGATGCCGGTCGACGAGCCTGACTCGAGTTCCGCTCCGACGACGATGGTCTCACCGGAGATGGTGACCGATCCGCCGAATGAATCTCCGAGTTCGGTGTTGCTGGCCTTGAGATAGGCCTGCTGGCTCCAGGTCGTGCCACTGCGGACGAATACATACGCCGCACCGGATTCAATGGCTGTATTGTCGGCCTGATTGCCATTCACCCCGGTGGCGGAGCTGTCCTCCTGGTTGGCCCCGACGACGATCGTCTCACCGAAGATCGAGACGGAAAAACCGAACTGATCAAACTCCGCCGTGTTACTCGCCTTGAGGTAGGCCTGCTGGTTCCAGGTCGTTCCGTCTCTGACGAAGACAAATGCCGCGCCAGAGTCGTTGGCAGAGTTGTCCAGCTGATCACCGTTGACTCCCCTCGCGTTGCTTCGCTCTCCCGGAGCGCCGATGACCACCGTATTTCCATTGATTGCGACTGAATATCCGAAGCGGTCGTCTCCGTAACCAAAGGCTCCGTTCATGCTCGCCTTCAGAAATGCCTGCTGGCTGATCATCGGGTCGATCGTGACCGGATAGCTTGCACCCCGATCATCAAGAACTATTTGCAAACCGTCTTCACCTGAGGCTTCAAACCAGGCCGGGAGCCGATTACCCTGCGCATCCCAGACCAACAACCCCTCGTAATTGATCAGATCGGTATTGTCTGGTCTCCCCAGCTTGAGCGACTGACCGTTGACCTGACCACTCGGTCGAAGATTTCCACGGTGGCGCATCCGCAGCGAAAGGGGCTCACCATTCTGACCCTCAGGGCGGCTGTTGATCGTAAATCCATGCTCGAAGCTCTCCCGGTCATTGACGATCCATTCCGCAATCTGCCCGTTCCAGTCGTAACTGATCTTTTCACCCGCCACACTTATCCGGGCCCCATCGACCGCAAGTTGATCGTTGCCAAATCCATAACTCTGCAGTTCAAGACCCCAGGACCATTCGCCGTGACCTGGGGCGACCTTGAAACCACGACGATCAAAAGTGGCTTTGAGGTGGCTGGCTCGATTGACCGCCTGCCATCCTTCACCAGACGGAGCGATGCTGCGTCGCCAGCGATCGTGGGCCTCCCGTATCCCCTGCCACTCCTGTGGCGTCAGCTTCTCGGATGAGGCTGCCGAATCATCGCTCGGTGATCCTCCATCAGCACGGTCGACGCCTCCTCCTCCACCCGCCAGAGAGGCGAAGACCAGAAGAAGAAATTGGACTGCAATACGAAGAAGATTTTCCCGAAGGTGCAGATTGAAGCGATTGTTTTGGCTTATGATATTTAGCATTGGTCGTCTATAGCTTGCTGGTCAGAGTTAAAGATCACTGTGTGTAAGTTGATCAGCTTTTGCCTTGCTCTTTCAAGTTGAATCGCTACTCACAATACAGTCATTTCCCCATTTTTCTCGACTTGCGCATCATACCCGACCCTTCCATAAAATAAACAGAATTCAGATCACTCCGATTCGATTTCTGTCGCTGGATTTTCAATCCAAATCACTTATTCAGTAACACCTGTGTCGGCATATCGAGGAGGTCAACATTCAAGAACATCCATAAGCTGTCCTGAGCCGGCTGGTATCGATAGCGGGAGAGTCTTTCAATGGGTGGCATCGGTTGTCCGAGAAGGTCGATGAGGGGATATTTCACACCCCGATGAACCGGCT
>CAIOZW010000346.1 GCA_903862855.1 uncultured Acidobacteriota bacterium | reverse complement strand
GGTTTCCGGAGGCGGAGGGCATACGATGAAGCGGACCGTGATCAAGCTTGGCGGGAGCATTCTGGTCGATGACCGGCTTCGACAGGCACTGCTGGAACAGATTGTCGAGCTGATCCAGGCTGGACAGGAGCTGGTCCTCGTACACGGTGGAGGGCGTCAGATCGCACGACTGCTCGAGAGGCTTGGAATCGAGTCAAGGTTTCACGACGGTCTGCGGATCACCGATGAGGCGACGCGTGATGTGGTGCAGATGGTCCTTTCCGGACTGGTCGGTCGGAATCTTGTCGCCGAGCTCGAGGCGGCCGGAGTCCATGCCGTGAGCCTTGCCGGCGGGGATGGACAAAGCCTCGTCGCGACGCGGATGGCGGCGGCCGATGGAACGGATCTTGGGTTTGTCGGTCAGATCACCGGAACCAGTCCGGCGCTGATCGATCATCTGCTTGACGGTGGGTTTACACCCGTGGTCGCCTGTCTGGCAATTGGTCGAGATGATCACCAGTACTACAATGTGAATGGGGATCAAATGGCTGCCGCCGTTGCCGGTGGTGTTCGAGCGGAGAGACTGATTCTGGTCACCGATGTTGGCGGGGTGCTCGACGAAGAGAAGAGATTGATTGAAACTCTTACCCCGACAGCGATCGACCGGTTGTTGGAGAGTGGTGTTGCCAGTGGAGGAATGCGCCCGAAGCTGCGTTCCTGCCTCGAGGCGCTTGCGCTCGGTGTCAAAGAGATCAGGATAGTCGGTGCGGCTGAAGAGCGAGTTCTCGGGCGGGTTCTCAGTCCGGTTGGGGAGAGCCGTGCCCCCGGGACGACGATCGTCCAGGAGAGCGGCCTGACCGGAATGTTTCCCGCACAGGAGCATTTATAAATATTACCATTTCTCAGGGAGAGACCCGCATAGCATCATGACTGAAGAGAAGAACATTGCGCTGACTCTGGACCGGATTCGTCAGCTCGAGTCCGATCATGTACTGCAGACATACGCCCGTTTTCCAGTACTGATGGTTCGTGGAAATGGCAACAACCTTTATGATGAGACGGGGAAGTCCTACCTCGACTTCATCTCCGGGATTGGAGTCAACGTCCTCGGACACAATCATCCGCTGGTCCGCCGGATCCTGCGCGAGCAGGGTGACATGATTCACATCTCCAATCTCTACTATCACCCATATCAGGGTGAGTTGGCGGAGCGACTGACAGTTGCATCGGGCATGAGTCGTGTCTTCTATGCCAATACCGGTACCGAATCGGTCGAAGGAGCGCTCAAGCTGGCCCGTGCCTGGCAGCGCCGGCGAGGCCGGGATAAGAAGACGGAGTTCGTCTCGCTGCTCAACTCTTTCCACGGCCGGACGATGGGGTCGCTCTCGGTGACGGCCCAGACAAAGTACCGGCAGCCATTCGAACCGCTCATTCCCGGGGTGCGTTTCATCGATCCAAACCAGTGCGAGGACGACTTTGCCGCGGCGCGGGCGGCGATCAATGAGAATACTGCAGCCGTGATCATCGAGACCATTCAGGGCGAGGGCGGGGTTCATCCGATCAACGACTATTTTCTGAATGTCGTGCGTCAGGCCTGCGACGAGGTCGATGCATTGCTGATTCTCGACGAGGTGCAGTCAGGGCTCGGGCGGACAGGCAAGGTCTTTGCCTTTGAGAATACCCAGGTGCGACCGGATGTTCTCTGTGTCGCCAAGCCGCTCGGACTTGGTGTCCCCCTCGGGGCCTTCATCGTCAATGAACGCGCGGCGGATGGACTCCAGCCAGGTGATCACGGAACGACGTTCGGGGGCGGCCCGCTGGCCTGCCGGCTCAGTCTGGCGCTCATGGAGCTGCTGCTCGACCAGGCGCTCATGCAGCGAGTGGCGGAGGTTGGCACATTCTTCCGTAAAAAATTGCGTCGACTTCAGCGCTCACATCCCGGGATCATCTCGGACGTGCGTGGATTGGGTCTGATGGTCGGTGCAGAGCTCTCATTCCCGGGAAGATCGGTCGTCACAAAGATGCTTGAGCGTGGATTTCTGCTCAACTGCACCCACGACACAGTGTTGCGGTTTCTGCCGCCTTATTTGATCAAAAAGACGGAGATCAACACGATGCTGACCCATCTCGAGGAAGTACTGGTCGAGGAGGCGGCCGAGCAAAAATCATGAAGATAAGACAGGCGCGGATGGGGGATGCCGGTCGGATCCACTACCTTGTCAACCTCTATGCCGGAAGAGAGCAGATGCTCCCCCGGACGATGCTCAGCATCTACGAGAACATCAGGGATTTTCAGGTAGCGGTCAACGATGATGACGATTCGATGGTCATCGGATGTTCAGCGCTCCATTTCACCTGGATCGACATGGCGGAGATCCGTTCGCTGGCCGTCGATGAGGCGGCAGCGGGAACGGGAATCGGCCGGGCACTCGTCGAGGCCAACATTGAAGAGGCCCGCACGCAGGGGATCGTCCAGGTCTATGCTTTTACCTATGTGACAGGGTTCTTTGCACGCCTTGGTTTCCGGGTTGTGCCGCACGAGTCGATGCCGCGCAAGGTCTGGATGGACTGCATCACCTGTCCGAAGTTCAACTGCTGTGATGAGACAGCCATGGTTCTCGACCTCATCGAAGGTCGACAGCCCGAGCCGTTCGATCTTGCCCAGGTCAGTATTCCGGTCGTCAAGATCGAGGGCCGACCCGCTGGGCGTGACGTTCCGGGCGGCCATGAGCTTCACCAAGTGGCTGAGGATTTGGAGCAATCCGCAACAACCAGGCATACAAGGCCGCTGCGATTGGAGAGAAGAGAGAGCAATGAAGAATGATGATCGGACCGGAGTCGACAAAAACAGCACCAAACGGGACTTTTCTGTTGCTACTCCACGTGGATTTCTGACCGGAACGGCGCGGTGCGGATTGAAGAAGGCTGGTGATGACCTTGCCATCGTCTTCTCGGAGTATCCGGCAGTGGCGGCGGCTGTCTTCACGAAGAATCTTGTCCAGGCTGCTCCGGTGCTCCTTTCCAAAGCCCATCTCAAGTCTGGATCGCACCGTGCATTCGTCGTCAACTCAGGTTGTGCGAATGCCTGTACCGGCGAGCCGGGTATGGATGATGCCCGCCAG
>CAIOZW010000345.1 GCA_903862855.1 uncultured Acidobacteriota bacterium | reverse complement strand
TACATTCGTGTTATTTCGATGGGGCCGGTGATCACACCAATGGATCCGTGTTATTTGCGACGCGTGTAGGGGCGGTTCGTGAACCGCCCCAGACGTTCGATCCTGTCTTCTCGCCCGGAGGATCAGGCCTGGGGGTCTTGTCGATCTCGTGGCGGGCATTTGGGAGAGGCATTGGGGCGGTTCTCGAACCGCCCCTACATTCGTGTTATTTCGACAGGGCCGCTGATTGAACTAATGGATCGGTGTTATTTGTGGCGCGTGTAGGGGCGGTTCGTGAACCGCCCCAGACGTTCGATCCTGTCTTCTTGCTCAGAGGATCACGCCTGCGGATCCGGTTGATTTGTTGGCGGGCATTTGGGGAAGAGATTGGGGCGGTTCGTGAACCGCCCCTGACTAAATGGGCTTGCCGCGACTCGAACGCGGGACCTACTGCTTAGGAGGCAGTCGCTCTATCCACCTGAGCTACAAGCCCGACCATCTATGACTGGTATTTTAACAGCGAATAGACATCGTATCCAGCCAGCTTGTTCCGTCCATTCAAAAATTCGAGTTCGACGACAAAGGCGAGTCCGGCAACATTACCACCCAGTTTCTCGACCAGTCTGACGACCGCTTCCGCCGTCCCACCCGTCGCGAGCAGGTCATCGGCAATGATCACGTTATGGCCGGCGCCGATCGCATCCTTGTGGATCTCGAGGGTATCCTGACCATACTCAAGATCATAGCTCCAGCTCTCAACCTCAGCGGGGAGCTTCTTCGGCTTGCGAACCGGGACAAAGCCGGCGCCGAGATGATAGGCAAGCGCCGGGCCGAAGATGAAGCCACGGGCCTCGATGCCCAGGACGGCATCGACCTTCTGCCCCTGGAAGTGGCCGGTCATGCGGTCGATGACCGCCCGGAAGCCCTCGGCATTCTTGAGAAGGGTTGTAATATCGTAGAAGAGGATGCCCGGCTTGGGAAAGTCGGGGATCTCGCGGATGATCTTCTTCAGATCGTCATTATTGGACATCGATGTCTGGTCTCCTGAGAAAGTCTCGATCTCAATGATCGATGCGAAATTCGCGGTAGCGATTGGTGACTGGAATATCGGTCTCGTCGATATCGGTAACGGTCGCATCGATCGGCCCGGTGAGCAGCTCGTTCTTGAATTCGCTGATCGCCTCGCGGTCGCCCTCGGCGACTACCTCGACGCGCCCGTCGGGAAGATTGCGTACGGTGCCGCAGACCTGGTGGCGAGCAGCGACGCGGAGGGTGAAGAATCGATACCCCACCCCCTGCACCATCCCGGAAACGATGAATCTTCTGGCAACCATATTCGAGATGATAACGGCCGCTGCCGGGTCAAGGCAAACGGGCTACGCTTTTGGATGTACCCACGGTTTGCGATAGGGCCGGGCGAGCAGCCGGTTGGCGGCCGGATCGCCGATAACGACCTGTTTCGTCGCATCCCAGGCCAGGGTCCGTCCGAGGCTCAGCGCGTGGTTGGCAAGAATGCAACTGGTCGTCGAGATATGTCCCTGCTCGATGTCGGCGACGGGGCGGCTTCGTTTCTCGATCGCGCGGAGCAGATCACGCATGTGGCCGCGGATGGCCGGCGCAACGTGGCGCTCGAGATCCTTCTCGGTCCGGTCTTCGGGGTACTGCTCGAACTCGTAGGTGACATCTTTATGGATCGGCTGCTCGTTCTTGTCGACGGGAATGAAGTCGTAGCTCATGACGCTCGCCTTGAGCGTTCCCTTGTCGCCATAGATCGTCAGGCCCCACGGATACTTGGGATCGGGCGGCGTGCCATAGGTGCGGTGCTGCCAGACGACCGGGAAGTCGCCAAAATCGAAGGTCGCCGTCTGGGTATCACTAATATTGGCCTTGCTCTGTTTCTGGATGAGGATGCCGCCATTTGAGGAGACGCTCTTCGGCCAGCCGAGGTCGAGCATCCAGCGCACGGTGTCGAGCATGTGGATGCACATGTCGCCCATGATACCGTTGCCGTACTCCATGAAGGCGCGCCAGCTGCGCGGATGGACCAGTTTATTGTAGGGGCGCATCGGTGCCGGTCCGGTCCACATCTCGTAATCGAGATGATCGGGCGGCGCGGAGTCGGGCGGGGTCTCTCGGGTCCGCATGTGATAGTAGCAGTAGATCTCGACGAGACCGATCTTGCCAAGCCGGCCCGGCTTAATGATCTGGTCGATCGCCTCAATCAGGTGCGGGGTCGAGCGGCGCTGCGTTCCGACCTGGACGACCCGTTTGTTCTTTCGGGCCGCCGCGACCATCGCCTGGCCCTCAACGATATCGACGCTGATTGGTTTCTGGACATAGATGTCGGCGCCGGCCTCGCAGGCGGCGATCATCGGCAGGGCATGCCAGTGATCGGGAGTGGCGATGAGGACGATGTCGAGATCCTTCTCCTTGAGCATCTCGCGGTAGTCGGCGTAGGTGCGCGGCGTCTTCTTTGAGGCTTGGCGCGAGGCGACGATCTCGGCGGCCTCGGCGAGCATCTTCTTGTCGACGTCGCAGAGCGAGACGACCTCGACCGGCGCAACCTGGATCAATCGCAGCAGATCAGACTTGCCATACCAGCCCGACCCGATCAGCCCAACCCGCGGCCGCTGGTCGGCAAACTCCTCAGCGTAACGATGGTTCCGCCGCAGTATCGCCGGGGCGACGGCAAAACCCGCGCCCTGACGGATGAAGTCTCGTCTCTCCATGTTCAGTCTCCCTTTGTCGTAAAGTGGTCGGTCAATGCCGGCCTATTGTGCGAAGAGTGGCCCGAATTGTAAAGGTGCACCGGAGGCTCAGACCAGAATCCCCTTCACCACATTGCCACCGACGTTGGTCAATCGTGCATCGATCCCCTGGTACTTGACCGTCATCCGCAGGTGGTTGATGCCCAGCAGGTGGAGCATGGTCGCGTGCAGATCGTTGACGCTGACCGGATTCTCGACCGCCGCATAGCCAAGCTCATCGGTCGCCCCCCAGGTAAGGCCCGGCTTGATGCCTCCGCCGGCCAGCATGTAAGAGAAGGCCTTGATGTGATGATCGCGGCCGTTGCCACTCTGCGACATCGGCGTCCGGCCAAACTCACCACCCCAGATGACCAGCGTATCGTCGAGCATTCCCCGCTGCTTCAGATCGCGAATGAGCGCGGCTGTCGCGCGATCGACCTCTTCGACCTTGAGCGGCACGTTGGCGGGAATGTTGTTGTGGTGATCCCAGTCACGATGATAGAGCTGGATGAAGCGAACCCCGCGCTCGGCCAGCCGCCGCGCGAGCAGGCAGTTGGAGGCAAACGATCCATCGCCCGGCTTTGCGCCATACATATCGAGTACCGACTGTGGCTCGCGGCTCATGTCGGTCAGCTCCGGGACCGATGACTGCATGCGAAAGGCCATCTCATACTGCGAGACGCGGGTCAGGATCTCCGGATCCTGCGTCGCATCATACTGCAACCGGTTGAGCCGGTTGATCGCCTCGATCGAGCGCTGCTGCGTCTGCTGAGCGAGTCCGCGCGGATTGTTGATGAAGAGAACCGGATCACCGACCGAATTGAGTTTCACTCCCTGGAAGCGGCTCGGCAGGAAGCCGGCCGACCATTGCCGATTGGCGATCGGCTGGTTCTGCCCGCCCCGCCCCTGCGACATGAGGACGACGAAACCCGGCAGATTATCGGTCTCTGCGCCAAGGCCGTAGAGCAGCCACGATCCCATGCTCGGCCGCCCGGTGATGATCGAACCAGTGTTCATCAGCTGGTGCGCCGGATCGTGATTTATCTGCTCACCCCACATCGAGCGGATGATGCAGACATCATCGGCAATGCTACCGATGTGGGTAAACTGCTCCATGATCTCCTGGCCGGACTTGCCGAAGCGCTTGAACTTGAACTGCGGACCGTAACAGATCAGCTTCTGCCCCTGGAGCTGCGCAATCTGCTGCCCACGGGTGAAGGACTCCGGCATCGGCTTGCCGTGCATCTCCGCCAGCATCGGCTTGTAATCGAAGGTCTCGAACTGCGAGGGTCCTCCCGCCTGGTAGAGGAAGATGACCCGTTTCGCCTTTGCCGCGTGGTGGAGCGGATTGACCACGCCGCGCCAGCGCTCGGGCGCCGCGGCCGCCTCACGCCCAAGGAGCGAGGTCAGCGCAAGCGATCCCAGCCCGGCCAGTCCGTGCCCCAGAAATGTCCGCCGTGAGATATCGTCATTCATCTGATCAGTCATCTTGCTCATATGTTCTCTGCTGCCCTGTTTCAGTTCCTGGTAATCGTCTCGTGCAGATTGAGGATGGCCCGGGTGACGGTCATCATCGCCGCCAGCCTGACGGGTGGGACAGGGCGGGTCGTCTTTGCCTCACCCACCGACGCGAGACGTCGTGCCTCCGTCGGATCAGCGGCAAAGGTCGCGAGGCTCCGCCGATGGAGATCGAGCAGAACCCCCATCTCATCGCCATTTGGCCGGCGTCCGGTCGCCTGCGTAAAGGCCCATTCGATCTGCGCCGAAGTGGTCATTCCGCCTGTGGTGACTGCGCGGGCGGCAAAGACCCGCGCCGCCTCGACAAAGATCGGATCATTGAGCAACACCAATGCCTGGAGCGGGGTATTCGAATTGACGCGGTTGACGGTACACTCCTCGCGCGATGGTGCGTCGAAGGTCGAGAGCGATGGATGGAGAAAAGTCCGCTGCCAGTGGACATAGAGGCCACGCCGGTAGAGATTATCCCCACGATCGGCCGAGTAGTCACGCTGCGGGAAGTTGAGTGCGGCGAGGTATCGTTCCGGCTGGACCGGCTTGATCGATGGTCCGCCGAACTTCTCGACCAGCAGCCCGGAGACGCTCAGCGCAATATCGCGAACGATCTCGGCATCGACGCGGATCCGGTTCTGATGCGCCAGCAGCCGGTTGTCCGGATCACGCTCGACCGGGCGTGTCCCGGCCGCCTGCCGGTAGGTATGGCTCAGGACGATCGTCCGCAGCAGGTGGCGGACATCCCACGGATGTGACGAGCCATCGAGCGTCGGCTCCATGAACTCGGCCGCGAGCCAGTCGAGCAACTCCGGATGGGTCGGCCATTCACCCTGGGAACCAAGGTCATCGAGCGTCTTTGAGAGGCCCGTCCCAAAGAACTGCCGCCACATGCGGTTCGCAAAGACCCTCGCCGTGAGCGGGTTCTCGCGCGAGACGATCCAGTTGGCCAGATCCATGCGGCTCGCCCGCCGTCCATCGATCGACAGCCGGCCAAGCGAGACCGGAACCGCCGGCGTGACCACCTCGCCCGTCTCGTCGAGGAAGTTGCCACGGGGCAGAATTCTGGTCTCGACCGGCGGCACCGCCTCGGTCACGACAACCTGGGGAATCTGCGAATTGAGCCGCTCCAGATCCGCTTCAAGCCGCGCCAGCGCAACCACCGGAGACTCGAGTGCCGGATCGATCCATGCCAAATGATCGAGCAGACTCTCGCGCATCGCCTCCGTCCGCTCAGCAGGTTTTGTCTGCAGCGCCTTCAGTAATCCCGCCGGCAGCCCGCGCAGCGGGTTCTTCATCTTCGCCTGGACGTCAGGCCAGGAATATGTCGCCTCGGAGAGCGCAACCCGGAAGCGACCAATCGTCGCCCGGCGCAGCAGTGACTCCTGCCGCAACCTTACCCTGACCACCATTCGTCCATCTGTCTGCAAGGGCTTCGCAAGACGCAACGCAATGAAGGCGCCGCGACCGCCCTCCCACGAAGAGCCCCAGCCCGTCGAGGCGTCACCATCGATCGCATTCATCGGGTGGTTCTCCGGCCACTCGCCGGCCCGATCACTGTTGGCGAGGGTGAAGGCCAGCCGCCGTGGCCGTGGCCCTTCCAGCGTCGCCTCAATCTCACTGATCACGAAACGGTCGGCCCCCCGCGCAATCCGGTTTGCCGGCAGGCTCTCATCCTGGGCGACCTCGATCCCCAGCGCTCTCCACTCACCGGCCGCCGGGCGGATCATCACCGTGTAGCTGGAGTTCTCCGGATTGGGCCCATCAATCACCACCAGCCCCTCCCCGTCGATCTCTCTCGTGGCCAGGTTACCGTCGATGTACTCGGTCACCGTCAGTCGGCGGTCATTGTAGATTGACGCCCGCGCTCCCCCGGTCGCC
>CAIOZW010000344.1 GCA_903862855.1 uncultured Acidobacteriota bacterium | reverse complement strand
TCTGAGACGTGCGAGACGTCGACCATCACCCCAAGTCGATTCAGCTCTTCAACCACCTGCCGACCAAAGGCGGTCAGTCCATTGTGCTTCGCCGCCTCACCCGAAGAATCGGCCCAATCGGTGTTCAGCGAGTGGGTCAAGGTCAGATACCGCACCCCGAGCCTGGCATACATTCGCAGAGTCGGCAGGCTGTTGTTGATCATATGACCGCCTTCCATTCCCATCAGACCGGCAATCTTTCCTGTCCGGTGGGCCTGTTCGACATCATCCGCCGTTGTACAGAGCATGACCTGCCCGGGGAGATCCTCGGCCAATTTGTGCACGGCCGCGATCCGCTCGAGCGAGTCGCTGACCGCCTTCGGCCCCGTCACGGTCCCCGGCATATAGATTGAAAAGAAGAGGGCATTCAGACCGCCCTTGCGCATCCGTGGCAGATCGATGTGACCATTCGAATGCTCTTCGGTAAACTTCCAGTCGGTCTGGAGTTTCGGAGTCACATCGATGTGCGTGTCCATGACGATCGATGAAAAATGGATCTTTCGGGCCCGGCTGGCAAGATCGTCACCCTGCTGGGCGATGACTGCCACTCCTCCTGTAATGGTGGTAACCGCCAGAATCAACCCCAGGGCGGTCCGTAATGCTGTCTTCATTTTTTCTCCTCCATGAGTAACCTGAGTAAATTGTATCTTTTATTCAACTAATCCAAGTATGCTTGCCCACCGGATTATAGTCCATAGATCCCTCACACCAGCCGCTGCCCGACTATTTCTTAAAATCGAGCGATCGACAGGGCGACCCTTTCTTCTTGACACGCTCTGGAGCGGAAAATATAATTCGAAATTTGCAACTGGTGTCCTGACACCCTGCACTGTCGATTTGTCCCGATTTTGGTGACCCTGACCGCCTCTGGTCAGTCATCCCATCAGGGCTTGAAGACTCGACACACCGGGTCACCATTTTGGGTAGAATTGGTCTCCCTCTGGGTCAAAGGATACTGACAATCGTTGAACAATTGAAACTGATCGAGCAAATCAGGTTGAGAATATCAGGAAGAGAGTGAGATAAGAGTCATGCCAAATCATAAGTCTGCTGAGAAGCGTGATCGTCAGAACGAGAAACGCAACGAGATCAACAGTGCCAACCGCAGTCGCCTCCGTTCACAGATTCGCAAGCTGCGCGAGATGATCGACAAGGGCACAGCCGAGGATGCCAAACAGGCGCTTGCTGGAACCATCTCGATTATCGACAAGTCGGTTCAGAAGGGTGTACTCCACCGTAACGCTGCTGCCAGACACAAGGCACGCCTGACCGCCCACGTCAATCAGCTTCAGTCCAAGTAGTCACCACACTGATCCGATATTCTTTGGACCTGTTCACTCTGTGAAAGCTCTATTCGTCTTCTACGGATAGAGCTTTTTCATGCTTACCCCACCACATTCTCACTGCCCGAGTCTCACGCGATCCAGGGATCCTGCCTGGCCGGTTGACCCGACCGCTTCGGACATGTAATATCCTTCCCAACACTGAGAAAGGAGGTGGTCGTTTGCATATGAGATCAATCAACAGTGAGGTGGCTGCGAGCTAGCAGCATCCTGTCTTTGCTAAAGCTGACCGGATGTTGCGTGGTCAATCTCCACAGCTTACCGAAAGACCCTGTCGTGTCACGAGCATGCCGGGGTCTTTTCATTTTGTCCCTCCATTGCACATTCCATCAAAATAACGAAAAATCTGGTTACCGGGCGAAAGGTATTCAGTGCCTGGTGAGTCGAGGAGAGAATGATGAGACTTGTCATTGGATATGATGGTTTGCCGTGTGCTGCTGTGGTCGACACCCTGATCGTGGCGGGCTCACCCGTCAGCACACTCCTGCACCTATCCAATGAGTTGCCAACCATCCGTTCATCTCCCAATACCTGCGAGGACGCATGCTGATGAAACAGGAAGAGAGATTGACTACATTTCCGATCGAGTTCCGGGATGTCGGAATCGATTTTGAAGGTCAAACGGCGCTCGACTCGATCTCATTCCAGTTGGCGCCGGGTGAGATGCTCTGCGTCACCGGAAGTTCACAATCTGGCAAGTCGGTTCTGCTGCGGCTGGCAATCGGCTTTCTACAGCCCGATCGCGGCGAAGTCTTTGTCAAAGGTCAGCGACTCAACGAACTGTCGGAGAATGACCTACTGGCTCTTCGGAGCGAACTGATGGGGATCGTCTTTCAGGAGAATGCACTCTTCACCGGTCAAACCGTCTTTGAGAATGCTGCCTATCGACTCACGGAGCACAACTGGTCGGAGGAGAAGATCAATTCTGCCGTCCGCGAGGTCCTTACGTTTGTCGGACTACAGGACGATCTGCATAAGCAGGCCGAGGAGCTCTCCGGAGGGATGAAACGACGACTCGAATTTGCCCGCGCACTGATCGGCTGGCCATCAATCATGCTCTTTGACGAGCCGACCTCCGGCCTTGATCCGATCAATGCCCGTCAGGTGCTCGACCTGATCGTTCAGGCGCGTGATCTTCACCATATCAGTTCGATATTTGTCAGCAAGTCGATGCATGAAATACCCTATCTTGCCACCCGGCAGGCCAGACTCGATCAAGACGGGTCGATCCGGCTTGACGTGGTCGAGGAGATACAGGGGATCAAGGTGATGGTTCTCGAAAATGGGCGGATTGCCTTCTGCGGATCAGTGCGTGAGTTTCTGCAGAGTGAGCTTCCGGCCGTCCGTAATCTCCTCCACCCGGTCGCTCACCAGTCTGTCGATCATTTCGAATGCAACGATCCGTGGAAAAAAGAGAGGGGGCAACAGAATGATGATCTGCTCTGATATCTGCTGCTCTTGGCGTCGGTTCAAGTGTAGAGCTCAAGATGTCTAAACCAGGCCGGGAGAGGCTCGACAAACTGATGGTCGCGCGCGGTCTGGCTGAAACGCGTACGAAAGCCCAGGCGCTGATTCTTGCTGGCCAGGTCTATTCCCGTGAACAGCGTCTTGAGAAGGCCGGGGTCGAAGTTCCTCTCGACATCGATCTGACGGTTCGCGTGACCATGCCCTATGTCAGTCGTGGCGGGCTCAAGCTGGCCGCCGCTCTCGACCATTTCAATGTCGATCCAACCGATCGCCTCTGTCTCGACATTGGCGCATCGACCGGTGGATTCACCGACTGTCTCCTCCAGCGCGGAGCCCACCGTGTTATCGCGCTCGACGTTGGTCACGGGCAGATCGACTGGAAGCTCCGCCAGGATCCGCGGGTCGAAGTTCGCGAAAACATCAATGCCCGCTACCTGACCCCCAGTGACTTCACCGATCCATTCGAGCTCGTGGTCGCCGATGTATCTTTCATCTCACTCACCAGGATTCTCCCCGTCGTTCCCCCACTGCTTGCGCCCGGGGCAACAATTATCACCCTGATCAAACCACAGTTCGAGGTTGGCCGTAATGAGGTTGGGCGGGGTGGCATAGTCCGCTCCGAAGCGGCTCAGAGACGTGTCGTCAGCGAGATCGAGCAGTTTGTCCTCTCCCTTGACTGGCGTCTTGGCGGGGTGATCGACTCACCCATCCACGGTGCTGACGGCAATCGGGAATTTTTAGGCTGTTATATTGCCCCATGAAGCATTGATAACCACTATTTCGTCTTCTGGCGTGTAACCAGCCCCGGGTGGACGACTTGCTCGTACCCCACTCCGTCATCCCCAACCGCTTCAACCCGTACCTTGATCGACGACTTCACCTTTGCCGGAAGATCGACACCCAGAAAGTAGGTCGCTCTCATCCGTGAGAGAAGCGTCTCGACACCGGGTACAATCTCATCGACGGTCCGACAGAGCAGCGCCTGACCGCCACTGCTCGTGGCAACTCTCTCCAGTCCACTCTGGTAGGCCAGATTGAGAGTGTCCGGTCGATATTCGAGATGCAGGATCGAGATCGGAATGGTGTAACGGCTCAGGTTCTGGGCGATTCGCGAAACCTGCTCCTGCACTGCCCGATCCGAAAAACGTCGACTCAAATCGCCCGCATCACTGGCATTTATCACCGGATTGAGATAGTCAGCACGATAGTTGCCAATACCGGAATCGGTAATGTAGAGAACACTGATTCTAACTCCGGTCTTGTTGAGAATCCCTGTTGCCAGTTCAGAGAGTGGCTGCAGCGTATCGAGCAGCCCGGCCTTTCCATTCACCTGAATGGAGGCAATCTCGGTAACCAGTCTTTCTCGATCACCCGTCGGTTCCTGAATCACCCGCAGTCCATCCTGTGAACGCAGGAGACCCACCCAGTATGTAGATGGCAGTTCGCGCAGCTTCTCCGCAAGTGCCGTCCGGGCCTGATCGACCCGTGCCAATTCTCCCACCGTGTCGAAGACGACCAGAAAGACGGTCGAACTCTCCGGTCCATTGAAACTGCGCAGCGGGACCTCACGGTCGTCAAGAAAGACCTTGAAGCTCTCTCTTCTCCCTCCCTCCCAGTATCGACCGTCTGCACCGACCAGCACCGGAATCTTCAGTACCACTCGCCCACCCTTTGTTCCATCCTTCTCGCCACTTTTCGCACCACCACTTCCCGGAGACGACTCATTCCTCTGTTCCTGGGCAAAGCTGTTGCTGAGCTGTCCACCCACCAGCATCAGTAGCGGCAACAGAAGAACTGCCAACCATTGTCTATTGTGACCTTTCAAGATAGACTGCGCTGATATTAAGTTCATATTAAATTCGTATTATTTACTGACATTGAATATTTCGTGAGAGATTCAGAGAAGAGATGATTCGTGCAATATTGAGCTGGTTTCTGCTGATGTTGATGTCTGGTATGACGCTGGGCCAGGGTGTCGTTCCACCCCGCTCGGATAATCAGTTCTGGAACGAGACGCAGCTTATCAAGCGGTTGAGTGAAAAGAGGGATCTGGTCCTGATTGGTGGCTTGCGGATTGGACAAGGTCTGAGTCGGCCAGTCGACGAGCGTCTCGGAGCCGGAGTGGCCTTCAAGCTCAATAAACACCTGACCATCCAGCCAACCTATCTCTTTGTTGCTTATCAGCCCTTTCCAGGTCGTCAATTTACTGAACATCGACTAATCTTCAATGCAACAGGCCGGTTCAAGATTCGCAACTTCAGCTTTACCGATCGCAATCTGATCGAACGCCGGGTTCGTCCTACCGGCCCGGACTTCACCACCTACCGGCAAAGATTGATGATCGATCATCCGGTACGGCTCGGAGAGCTCAAGTTCAATCCCTTTGTTGCCAATGAAATCTGGTACACCACACAACCGACGGCGACCGGACGCTTTGGCTGGTCACGCAACCGTTTCAGTGTCGGCATACTCAAACAGTTGAGCCCCCACTTCTATGTGGAGGTTCATTATCTACATCAGAACGACGGGATTTCCCGTCCTGGCAACATCCACTCGATCTTCACCTTCCTCCGTTACACTCTCTGATCAGGAGCTGACGCCATTTGATGATGATCGCCGCCAGCGCCGATTAAAAGAGTATTCGCAGTCCAACCTGCATGACTCTCCCACCAGTCGAACCAATGATCCGCCCGGCATTGAGGTTGGGATTCTCATCCGAACCGATCCGGGTATCAGGATCATTGAGATTGGCCTGATTGGTAAAGTTGAAGGCTTCGGTAACAAACTCCAATGAGGTGTCTGAACTGAGTTCGATTCGCTTGGTCAGTGAGAGGTGATGGAACTGTTCACCCGGTGCCCGTAACTGCGGGTGGGTTCGTGGTCCATTGCCAAGAGTAAAATCGTCCGGTTGTGCAAAAGCGTCCGGATTGAACCAGCGCTCGGCGGTCGGATTGTCGACGCGCGGGTTGACCCCGGGAACCAGATTGACCCGCAGATTGCTCACCAAACCTCCAGAGCGGTTGAAAAGCGGGCGGAAGATGAGGGGCGTTCCACCACGAATTGTTGTCAGTCCACTCAGACTCCACCCCCCGAGCAGGCGGGCGATCATCTCATCATCGGCAAAGAGCCACTTCCCCTTTCCAAATGGAAGCTCGTAGGTGTAACTGACCTGGAGACTGTGACGGATGTCCGAGGTCGAGAGTGACCACTCATCGGCCAGATTGCCCGGATCCTGTGGCACTCCACTGGAATAGTTGTCGAGCACCTTGGCAAACCGGTAGGTTGCCCGGCCAAAAAGTCCCCCGGTCAGACGCTGATCCATCGTCAGGGTGAGTGAGTGGCCCTCCTGATCACCGGCCGGATATAGTCCACCCAGGTCGAGATTACGGTACTGTGGATAGGGGCGGAGCGAATTGCGGAAGGTGTCATCGTAGAGTTGCTCACCATACTTCAGGTTCTCGATCGGGATGGCATTGAGACGAATCATCCCATCGACAAAGATATCGTGGCTGCGCCAGCCATTGTAACGGGCCTCGAGCGCCATGGAGTTGGGAAGCTCGCGTTGAATACTGACATTCCACTGGTGAGTTGACGGAAGATGACCGGAGCGGTCGATATAGTCGGCATCGGTACCATTAGCGGCCGTCGCGTCGATGAATGGTGGTCGCTGGAAGTTCTGTGGCAGACCGTTGCGCAGATAGAACGCCGGCTGCAACTGCTCATTGGGCGAGATGAAGACCGGGGCGGCATTGAAGCCCTGCGTTCCAAAGTGGCGTCCGTAGAGCGGATAGTTGTCGAAAGTGAGGTTATAGTTGATCCGCACCACCGTCCGCCGATCATTCCAGGGATTGATGGCCAGACCCGCACCCGGTTCAACCCGAACCGTCGTTGGCTGCAGCGCCCGTCCTACCCCGTTCCGAGCGGCAAAGATGAGTGCGCCCGGTCGATTGTTGGCCGGATTGATCCGGTCAAGCGCCACCGTCGACTGACGATCATACTTTTCTACGCGCGGCAGGGCCGACTCGACACTGAGCGAGAAGGTGGCCGTCCAGCCGGGCCGGATCCGGTACTGTTCACCAAGATTGACCTCATAGAAGCTGTTCCGATAATACGACGGCTGCTCGATCACTGCCTGCTCTGCTCGATAGGCCATGCCGAGCAGAAATGAGGCAAAGGTGTTGCCCGTATTGCGCACTCCGGGTAGTCCGGTGAGCGAATTGCCAAAATAGAAGAGACCGGCCGGATAGGAGGGAATGTAGGTATTGACAAACCTTCGCTGCCCGTAGACCGTCAAGGTAAAGTTGTGCTCCTTGCGGTTGATCGCCACCGAGGATGAACCGATATAGACATAGTTCCGATCATTGAAGACCGCCGTCTGCGGTCCGATCGAGAGATACTGGTTGAGATAGAAGCGCGGAAAGAACTTTGAGAAGGTTCCTGGAAGACCGATCGTGGCTGGATGGTCCGTCCCATCCCCACCGCCGAGGGTCGCGGCTCCGCTGTAAGAGGCCGATCCGCGAAACGTCCAGACAATCTGCGGAGAGGCCGTGTAGTTATGCTGATAGGCAATGCTGCCATTGTCGAAGGAGTAGTTTGGAGCTCCGGAGTTGGCCGGGCCGGGAAAATACTCCGGCGACTTGCGTAGCCCTCGCGAATAGTTGAGCGACAGGCTGAGCTGGTGCTTCTGGTTGAGCGTATGATCGAGCTTTGAGATGATCCCGTCGGCACGGTTCTCAAAGGGTGAGTTGATCCAGTAGTTGTTCGAGAGGAATGGACCTATCGACGAATTGGCCCGTGGATAGAGTCCGACAAGGGTCCGGGCCACTGGATCAAGCCGCGCGAGTGGAACGCGGTTCCCGGGAAATGGATCACGCAGATACTGCAGATTCTCGGCCGAGATCGGGAGACCTGGGTTGTAACCGGGATTTGGACGAGTGGTGGCCGGATCATAGATCGTCACCGGAATCCCGGCATTGTCGACGAGGTCTGAGAAATCACCCTCCCGCTGCTGATTGGTCGGCAGTGTCAGAAGCGTGCTCTGCGAGATCCTTTCGCGCGTCCCCTCGAAGGAGAAGGAGAAGAATGTCCTTCCGCGCCCATCGTAGACCCACGGCAACCGAACCGGCCCACTCACTGTCGCTCCGTACTGATTGCGACGGAGCAGGTTCTTGTTCCCGCCAAACTGGCGTACCTGGTGGGGAATTGCGTCCATGATGTCATTGCGCAGATACTCATAGAGCCGACCGGTCAGACTGTTCTGCCTTCCCCCGACCAGAGTGCTTCCATTCTTGCCATCACTCAATTTGCCAATCTGGACTCGAAACTCTTCCAGGGCGCGTTGCAGCTCAACCGGGCGTCGGCCACTCCCTCCCGACTGCTGCACTGTAGTTTCCGGCGTCGACGTCACCTCACTTGTCCCGGCCGCGGGAGTCGACGCCGATGACTCTCTCTCTGAACCGGATGATTTTGCCGGACGACGGCTGGTTCTACTCGCCTCTGCTTCGCTTCCCGACAAGGATGACGTCCCGTTCTGGCTCGTACTACCCGTCGTTCCCTGCCCCCATACGATCACACTGAACGCCATCAGAAAAAGAATCTGACCGGGAATGGCTCTTATGATTGCGATTGCTCCTCTATTCATCACAAACACCCCAATTTTTGATGACACCTTGAAATTGGCGGATCAACAGACTTGTGTATACACAACAAAAGGGCAAACTCCTTTATATAAATCCGAACCGATATGATTCACCATGGTCAGGTCAGAGTATAGTTAAATCCTCCATAAATGGCACTCAAATTATTGCAGCGAGGTTTCTGCACCTGACTTTCCAAAGCCTGCTTCAAGTCCTGGGAGAAACTTATCGATTTGATGTCGCCTGACTGGATCAAGAATGAATGTTGAGGCCCGCACCATCTCATTACTTCGTCGGGTCGGGTGAGAAGATGGCGTGTGAAAAGGAAGAGGACGAGTGAATATTCCAGGGTATGATCAGGGCTGACATTCCAGATTGACCGGGATTGTGATAACTTCGCGGCTTCGAAGAGCACTTATTTTCCATATAAAAGGAGTGGCGATGAAATACGGAAAGTTGCCAAGGGCAATAGCCCTCTATCTGATGACTGCATCGATGGTACTGACTCCATTTGCGCAGGGATCGCCGAATCGTCCGGCAGTTCGTGGCGCTGATGGTGCGGCGCAGACCGGGACACAGATCCGCCTGGTGGTGGGGATCGTGATCGATCAGTTTCGGTATGACTATCTGACGCGTTTCGAGGATCAGTTTGTCGAAGGTGGATTCAGACGATTTCTGCGGCGTGGAGCCAATTACACCGACAACAACTATCTTC
>CAIOZW010000343.1 GCA_903862855.1 uncultured Acidobacteriota bacterium | reverse complement strand
GGTGAGGGGCCGAAGGTCTCCTCCAGCGCCGACACCGTCTGCCAGCCCAGTTCCGTAAACAATCCAATAGCAGGTTGTTCGACGAGTTGGTTTTCAGTGTAGGCGTGGGGGGTCATGCGTCGCCTCGCTGTTGTTTACGGCGGGCGTCAAGACGGGCGCGGGTCATCCGCTCTCGCAAGCCACCTTCAGTGAGAAAAGCCTTTTCCAACGCACGGAGCTGTTGGTCAAGAAGGTAGTTCGTCTGGTGAACGATGCAGATGAGAATATTGGCCACAATATCCGCCGGACGAGTCTCGAGATAGGTCCGATAGGACTCATAAGACACATCCGACCTGGCTCCGATCTTTCGGACAAACAATGCTTCACGTGAATCCTTTTCCCAGAGTGGATGGCGGCGGGTGCGGAGGAAGTCCCGGTAGTCTTCAAGCAGTTCCTCCAGGCTGGCACGGGCCACATTGATCAGTTTTATTTCCGTCTCCTTGGACGTGCCGCTGGCCATGCAGCCTTCGAGGATGTTCTGTTTGCCGGAACGCGCAGCCTGGATCATCTGGTCCACAGTGCGGTCGCGTTTGTCGAGGAAGCGGTCGCAGAAGCGCACCGTACCGTCATATACGATACGGGCCTTGCGAAAAGAGAGCAGATCCTCGTAACCTCCGTGCGGCGGAATGAAACCGCTCATACCTTAACCTCCCATAGCCGATTCACAAAGCGATCTTCCTGATTCAAGACACGTTGCCAAAACTCCCTGCGGAATTAGCGCATGAAACAACTGTAAATAAGGGCCACGGGCTGTGGCACAAATGACGGAAGCCTCTCGTTGCGGAGCCTGCAAACTCTACAAGCGCATTTGCTGAGTCTGAAACCAAAAACAGACTCCACAAAGAGAATGAACATTTGAAAGCAAGCCCGAACCGAATTGGCCAGTTTAACCAAATGGAGTAGCAGGTGGTAATTCAGGTTATTCACTGGCAAAGCGGCAGGGATGTAAGATTGCTGGATCATAGTGGCATTGCCTCCATATCGATCTGGCCGGAGAGCAGCCGCGGTAGCAGCAGGTCGCGGGTGCGGCGGAGGTTGGTGATTTGCAAATGCAGCTTGTAGATTATACGAAAGCTTGGCGCGACAATCGAGGAAAATTGGTCGAGCAAGGCGCGCGGTGGCTGGGTAATCTGGAAATCGTCGAAGCACTGTTCCTGCACGCGCTGGCGACCAGTCGCGCCGGACATACTCTTTATAGCAACACCGCGAAACTCGTCGCTCCGGGCGAGGCAATAGACGAACTCCGGTGTGAAAGAGCGCGAGCGAAAGACGATGAACTCCGTCGAACCGCAGGCGACTGCGTCTGCGTCTGGCAGAAACTGAACGAAGCCGGTCTTACCGTTTTCGAGACACGGAGTGATGCGGGCGAATAGCGTATCACCGTTTTGGAACTTCGCACCACTGTTGCCAATTCGGGATTCGATGTCTGTGATGAGCATCGAGTCATTTGAGAGGCATCCCATCGGAACAAAGGGTTTCTCGCCGTCACGCGGTACGGCTACGCGCGGGTTGATATGGACGCAGTCAGGCACACGCCTCACCTCCCACCCCTGCGGAATCTCCCCAAGCGAAGACGGGACGCGGGGGACGGACTCGTGGCCGGGGAAGCGGAAGTAGACGAACCACTCGCGGTAGAGGGCGCGGGCTATCGTCTCCAGGATCTTGATGCGCCGCTGGCTATTTTCGATCAGCTCGTCGTAGGCTGATAGGATGCCCGCGATGCGCCGTTGGATGGGGAGGGGGGGGAGCCTGACAGGGACGCTGCGAAGGATGCCAGTGTTCAAGTTGGGCATAGTTGCCCCTACAGCTTGATTAGTTATCCAACTGACTACGTCATCTTGCTTGAGGTAGTAGTGGAGAAACAGCGGGTCGAGGACTGCTTTACCGAGGCTGAGCCGCAGACATCCAGTGCCGCACATCCACCCAGCCTGTTCCGGCCTTATGAGGGCTTGGCGACCAATATCGCCTCGACGCCCATAAACGATGTCACCAGCACTCAGCTTATGCCGTGACAGCCGCTCGACATGCTCAGCCGAAACACGAGCGACGGTATCAGCGGCGATTCGTCCCTCGACGATGTCTTTCGGCATCACAATGGGAATCCCCACCTCTGAATAGTCCGATTGGTGAAGTTGAGATCCGAATGGGCCAGTCTGAATGACCCCATTCACTTCATCGCATACTTCACCGAGCGTGGTTTCCCTCCAGCTCGCCATCACGTCACCCTCCCCAAATCCCCGCCACACTGGTGGCGATGGTCTGCAAATCATGCACGCTTCAGCTCCAGTGCCTGACTACGTACATCGGGAATCGCCAGTAATCGCTGATCGTTGGTCAACAGGGTGGCGTGGTAAGCCAAGGCGCTGGCAGCGATAATGGCGTCGGGCAAGCGCAGGCGATGCTCGCGGCGCAGGTGGATGGCGGCTTCATACACCTTGGCTTCCAAGTCAACTCGTCGCAGCCCAGCCAGCAACCCACGCCAAACAAGTTCAGCCTCGGCTTGCATTTGCGGCCAGGAGAGCAGTTCGATTTCGCTGATCACCGAATAGGCGTACGCGCCTTCAAGCAGCG
>CAIOZW010000342.1 GCA_903862855.1 uncultured Acidobacteriota bacterium | reverse complement strand
CGGCCACTACTGTCTCGACTCCGGCCGCTTCGATCGACTCCCGCTCTAGCCGATCACTGAATCTGGAGACCGCGATCACCCGCCCGGTCCCGCCGACTTCCCGACGCGCCCGTCCAATCCGCTTCGCCAGCGAAGGCCCCAACTTTCCACCCGCTCCGAGAATCAGCAGATCACCCTCGAGGTGGCGCATGAAGTCCAGATCTTCTGCACCGGGGCGCGTCAGCCGCTCTTCAAGTTGACTCTCCGTGCCGATCATTTCTGATCCAGCTCCGGTCGCGACAGCCTTTTGGGCAGGAAGGAGATCGCGACCGCCCCGAGCAGCGCAAAAGCGATCATTACCGTAAATCCTTTCGTATAGTCCGGATTCTGATCCCGCAACCGCCCGACCAGTTTCGGTACCCAGGCCTCGGCCAGTCCATCGGCAACGATGATCAGTCCCATGATCCTGCCCATAACCCGCAGTCCAAAGAGCTCTGCGGCCATGAGCGGAATGATCATGTAGTCGCCACCCATCCCGATTCCAAAGACGATCGCGAAGAGATAGATCACCCCTGGCTGATCGATGAAGAAGAGAAGCGGAATCCCTGCCGCCACCAGCAGATAGATCAGGATCATCACATACTTCTTCGGATAACGATCCGCGAGCCACCCCATCAGCAGCCGGCCAATGTTGCTCGTCAGCAGGACCAGCGCGATCACATTCGCCGCCTTGTCCTGGGCAAAGCCACTGTCCCGCGTCAGGTAGAGCTTCAGATGCTGATTGGTTGCCCCGACTGCCCCGATCGAGCAGAGGCTGCCGATCGCCAGCAGATAGAATGGGCCACTCCGCAGGATATCGCCAATCGGCATGGCCGGTTGCGTCGCCTGCTGCCGGAACTCATCCGAGCGATCATTGATTGCCAGCGTCAGGGGGAGCGAGACGACGATCATCAGCAGCCCCAGCCAGAGCAGCGACGTCTGCCATCCAAACTGTCCGGTCAGCCAGGCTGCCAGCTTGACGGTGATCGCTCCGCCCAGCCCGATGCCGAGATAGGCAAAGCCCATCGCCTTGCCGCGCGACTCATTGAACCATCGCGAGAGCAACACCTGGTTGGGCAACGGCCCGGCACAGACATAGCCGAGCGCATTGAAGATAAAGCAGGCATAGAAGAGCGGCAGCGAATCGACCTGCCCGAGCCCGATGATCGAGATCCCTCCAAAGAGAATACCGGCGATGATCAATCTCTTCAGTCCAAAACGGTCGATGATCCATCCGGCCGCAAAACCGAAGAGCGGCAAGACCAGCGTCTTCCCGTAGAAGTTTCCCGAAGTCACCTGCTCACGCGACCAGCCAAACTCCTTCACCATGAAGTCATAGAAGTAGGGTGGACCATAGAAGGCAATGCCAACCAGCGCATAGAGGTTGAAGAACGAGGTCAGAGCCACCAGACTCTGCCGTCTGCTGATCGGTTTTTCCATGATCTCTCTCCACAGTGCAGATGAGCGGGGAGGGGAAGTGACGACCAATCTGCTCGTCACACCCCCTCCGAAATTAATGAACTGTCGACAAACTTTTAAGATAGACCGGCCCCGGGGAGTGGGGCCTTGAACAGGACAGAAGACAGGTTACGGGCGATTCAATCCATACTCGATGCTGTCGAGGATCGCCTGCCAGGTGGCGCTGATGATGTTCTCACCAACCCCCATGGTGTTCCACGAAACCTCGCCATCGCTTGTCTCGACGTGAACGCGGGTCTTGGCCGCCGAGGCCTTCTCACCATCCAGGATACGAACCTTGAAATCGATCAGATGGAAACGCACGATCTGCGGATAGTGCGGCCGCAGCGCCTTGCGCAGCGCCTGGTCGAGCGCGTGGGCTGGCCCGACGCCGAGACTCGCCGTGTGCATCTCTTCATCACCGACCCGCAGTCGCACCACCGCCTCTGGCGCTCCTGATGATCCGATCCAGACCCGGTACTCGATCGGATCGAAGAACTGCCGCCGCCGACCCAGGGCACCCCACGCCAGCAGCATGAACGACGCCTCGGCATCTTCAAACGAATAGCCCTCGTGTTCGAGGGTCTTCAACTGCGCGAGCAGCCGGCGGGCTGCCTCCGGGTTGCGGTTGAACTCTTCACTCAACCCGTCAAACTTGAACCTGATGTTGCTGACTCCCGACTGGTCGCTGATCAGAACCCGTGTCTCATTGCCGACCCTCTCCGGATCGATATGCTCGTAGGTCTCTTTCGCCTTCGAGACTGCCGAAACGTGGATTCCTCCCTTGTGGGCAAAGGCGCTCCGCCCAACAAATGCTGCCCGCTCATTGGGCACGACGTTGGCGACTTCGTTGATGTAGCGGCTCGTGTGCGTGAGCAGCTTCAGCTTGCCCTCCGGCAGGCAGCGCCGGTCGAGCTTCAATTCGATATTCGGGATGACCGAGCAGAGATTGGCATTGCCACACCGCTCGCCATAGCCATTAAATACTCCCTGAACGTGGGTCACGCCCCCATCGACCGCGGCGAGCGAGTTGGCCACGGCCAGCTCACCATCATTGTGGCAGTGGATCCCCAGTCGTACCTGCGGAATTCGTGACCGTACCAGGGTGACTACCTCCGTGACCCGCTCGGGGAGCGCTCCCCCATTGGTATCACAGAGAATCAGCGTCTCTGCACCGGCCTTGACCGCCGCCTGCAGCGTATCGAGCGCATACTCGGCATTCGCCTTGAACCCGTCAAAGAAATGCTCCGCATCATAGAAGACCCGCCGCCCGCACGACTTGAGATGACTCACCGTGTCGGCGATCATCCGCAGGTTCTCCTCGAGCGTCGTCTTCAGCGCGATCTCGACGTGAAAATCCCACGATTTGCCGAAGATCGTCACGATCGGCGTCTGTGCTGCGAGCAGCCCCTGAACAACCGTGTCGTCCGCCGCCAGTCCATCGGCCCGCCGCGTGCTTCCAAATGCTGCCAACGAAGCACAGTTGAGGCTCAACGACTTGGCCCGCTCGAAGAACTCGACATCCTTCGGATTGGCCCCCGGCCAGCCACCCTCGATGTAACTGACCCCAATCTGATCGAGCGCCCGCGCGATCTTCAGCTTGTCATCGACACTGTAGGCCAGACCCTCGGCCTGCGCCCCATCGCGTAGCGTCGTATCGTATATCTCTATCTCGACTCTGTTACTCATGATTACGTAAATGATCAACGACTCACAGGCACAAACTGCCTCGCGAAAATCTCTGCCCGAGTGAAGGCGGAGTGGCCATTTGCCACCCCCGCCTTCACTTCAGCCTCAGTTCTTCGCCTTGTCGACGATCTTGTTGGCCGACAGCCAGGGCATGAGTCCACGCAACTGGGAGCCAACCTGCTCGATCGAGTGCTGCTTCTCCGTCTCGATCATCCGGTTGAAGTTGACCTTGCCCGATTCTGCCTCGGCCAGCCACTCGTCGGCAAACTGGCCCGTCTGAATCTCGGTCAGGATCTGCTTCATCCGCTGCTTGACCTCCGGACCAATGATCCGCTTGCCACGCGTCAGATCGCCATACTCGGCCGTGTTCGAGATGGAGTAGCGCATGTTGGCGATACCTCCCTCATAGAGCAGGTCGACAATCAGCTTCATCTCGTGGAGGCACTCGAAATAGGCCATCTCCGGAGCATAGCCCGCTTCGGTCAGCGTCTCATACCCGGCCTGGATCAGCGCCGTCAAGCCGCCGCAGAGCACGGCCTGCTCACCGAAGAGATCGGTCTCCGTCTCTTCCTTGAAGGTCGTCTCGATCACTCCGGCACGTCCGCCACCAATCGCCGAAGCATAGGCCAGGGCAACCTGCTGCGCATCGCCGATCGGATCCTGGGCAACGGCGATCAGACAGGGAACTCCACCACCACGTTCATACTCGCGTCGGACAAGATGTCCCGGTCCTTTTGGCGCAACCATGAAGACACTCACACCCGCCGGTGGCACGATCTTCTTGAAATGGATGCTGAAACCATGGGCCACCGCCAGATACTTGCCCGGGCGAAGGTGCGGCTCGATCTCCCGCTTGTAGATCCCTGGTGTCAGCTCATCCGGCGTCAACAACATAATGATGTCTGCACGCTCGGCGGCATCCGCCACCGGCAGAACCTCGAGACCGGCCGACTGCGCCTTGGCCACCGAAGGACTGTCCGCACGCAGGCCGACGATCACGTCACAACCGCTGTCCTTCAGGTTGTTCGAGTGTCCAAACCCCTGTGAACCATAGCCAATGATCGCAATGCGCTTGCCAGCCAGAGCCTTCGGGTCGGCATCCTTGTCATAATAGATTTTCATGTCTTCGTATCCTCTGTTTTCCTTTTCTTTAGTACTGGTCGCGAACCTTGTCAGCCCGGACCGCCGCGATAGTGTCAGACCTTCTCATTCAAGGTCAATTCTGAAAACTCTTCCTCATCCTCGATCTGCTGGAGGGCACGAACCGCGGCGACCCGGGTCATCGCCACCGGGCCGGTGCGTACCATATCCTGAATACCGATCGTTCGAAGAAGATTGATAAAGGCCTCAACCTTCTCTCCATTGCCAGTCAGCTCGAGAATCAAGGCGTCCTCGGAGACGTCGACAACCCGCGCCCGGAAGATCTTGACCAGCGAAAGGACCTCCTGCCGCTCCTCCCCGCGCCGCGCGCTGACGGTCAACATGACCATCTCCCGCTCGACGTGCGGATTGGCCGTCATGTCGGTTACCTGGATTACCTTGACCAGCTTCAGGGTCTGGCGAAGGATCTGTTCAATGATGTGGTCGTTGCCATGCGTGGTGAGTGTCATTCGTGACACCCCTTCCTCGAGCGTCGGCGCGACGTTGAGGGTGTCGATCTGGTAGCCACGGGCACTGAAGAGTCCCGAGACGCGCGAAAGCATCCCGTACTCATTCTCGACTAAGAGCGAAATAGTGTGTTTCATGATGAATGGTTGAACTCTGTTATAAGATCTGCGGGAGCCGGGCAGCGTGGCCAGGGCTCCCGCAGACCGGTCTAGGCCAGGATCATGTCCTTGAGGGCCGCGCCAGCAGGCACGATCGGGAAGACATTCTCTTCACGGGCGACCTGCATCTCGATCAGCATCGGGCCCGGCGTGTTGAGCGCCTTCTCGAGAACCGCGGTGACCTCGCTTGCCTTCGTCGCCCGCATCGCAGGAACATCATAGGCGCCGGCGAGCTTCAGAAAGTCAGGCGCAACCTCGATATTGCTGTGCGAATAGCGATGTTCGTAGAACTGCTCCTGCCACTGGCGAACCATTCCCAGATAACCATTGTTGATCACGAGAATCTTGACCGGGATATTGTACTGCTTGATCGTCGCCAGCTCGTTACAGCTCATCTGGAATCCGCCGTCACCGACCACGGCGACGACGAGGTCATTCGGACGGGCCACGGCAGCGCCGATGGCGGCCGGGAATCCATAACCCATCGCGCCGAGGCCACCCGAGTTGAGCCAGTTGCGCGGATGGTCGAATCCGTAGAGCTGGGCCGTCCACATCTGATGCTGACCGACGTCGGCCGAGACGACCGCTTTTCCGCCCGTCAAACGATGCAGCTCATGAATGACGTACTGTGGTTTGATGATGTCACCATCCTCCTTGAACCAGAAGGGGTGCTGCTCGCGCCACGCGGCGATCTGGTCGTGCCAGCCCTGGCGCGGGGTGATGTTGGCGCCATGCCCGACCATCTGCTCGACCTCGTCAAGCATCTGCTGGACGACGACCTTCGAGTCCCCAATGATCGGGAAGTCGCACGGCACGTTCTTGCTGATGCAGGAGGGATCGATGTCGACGTGGATGAACCTCGCCCCCTTCGCAAACTCGGTCAGTTTGCCCGTCACCCGGTCGTCAAACCGGGCTCCGATCGAGATCAGCAGGTCACAGTTGTTGACCGCCATGTTGGTCCAATATCCACCGTGCATCCCAAGCATGCCGAGACTGAGCGGATGGCTGGCGGGAAAGGCCCCCAGACCCATCAGCGTGCAGGTCGTCGGCAGATTGAGCCGCTCGGCCAGTCGCCGCACCTCATCGTGGGCGCCACCGTGGATCGCACCGCCACCAATGTAGAGGACCGGACGTTCCGCCTCGAGCATCGCCTCGACTGCCCGCCGAACCGCCTTCGGATTGCCTTGAGTCTGCGGCTTGTAGCTGCGCATCTCGATCGTCTCAGGGTAGCTGAACTCGAGCTCCTGCGCTGTCATGTCCTTTGGGAGATCGACCAGCACCGGGCCGGGTCGACCCGTGCTCGCCACGTAGAAGGCCTCCTTGATCGTCGGGGCCAGATCTTCGACCTTCTTCACCAGGTAGTTGTGCTTGACGCACGAACGGGTGATACCGGTCAGATCTGCCTCCTGAAAGGCATCATTGCCAATCAGGTTGGTCGGCACCTGTCCGGTGAAGACGACCATCGGAAGGGAGTCCATAAAGGCATTGGCAACCCCGGTCACGGCATTCGTTCCGCCCGGTCCGGAGGTCACCAGCGCGACACCTGTCTTTCCGGTCGCCTGGGTATAGCCTGCCGCCCCGAAGAGCGCCGCCTGCTCGTGGCGAACCAGATAGTGCTTGATTCCCAACGACTCGGCGTGCTTGATCATCTCGTCGTAAATATGCAGAACCGCACCTCCCGGATACCCGAAGATGTGGTTGACTCCCTCACAGCGCAACGCTTCCAGCAGTATGCGCGCACCTCGCATTTTCATAACATCACTCCTGAACGGTTGTGATCAATCCTGATCAGTTACTTTGATCTCTGTCTGATCGAGCAGATTTGTACCAATCCCCTCACTGGGTGAGCAGACTGCGGATGTGTGCTCCCAACTCGGTCGTTGAGAGTTGCCGCGGCTGGCTCTTCAGATCGGGTGTTCCATAACCCGCCTCGAGCGTCCGGCGGATCGCCTCTTCGAGCAGATTCGCCTCATTCTCCAACTGGCAGGTATGGCGGAGCAGCATGGCCACCGAGGCAATCGCTCCAAGTGGGTTGGCGATCCCCTTGCCGGCAATGTCCGGTGCCGAGCCATGGACTGGCTCATAGAGCTCGACCTCTCCACCCAGACTGGCCGATGGCAGCATCCCCAGCGACCCGGTCAGAACCGAAGCCTCGTCGCTCAGGATATCTCCGAAGAGATTCTCGGTGACGATGACATCGAAGCTGGTCGGCCGGGTGACGAGCGCCATGGCGCAGCTGTCGACATAGCCATGCTCAAGGGTCACATCGGGATACTCGGCGGCGAGCCTCGTCACCACCTTGCGCCAGAGCTGCGAGCTCTCGAGGACGTTTGCCTTGTCGATCGACGAGAGCTTCTTCCGGCGGCCACGGGCAATCTCAAAGGCGACCCGGGCGACCCGCTCGACCTCGGGGGCCGTGTAGGCCATCGTGTTCAGACCCCGCTCCTCCGTGATCTCACGCGGCTGCCCGAAGTAGGCTCCACCGGCCAGCTCACGGACGATCAGCAGATCGGTCCCCCGCACAATATCGGCCTTGAGCGGTGAGGCGTCGATCAGCGAGTCATGAAGAAAGGCCGGTCGCAGGTTGGCATAGACGCCCAGCCCGGCCCGCAGCCCGAGCAGCCCCGTCTCCGGTTTCAGCTTCGGGGGCAGGGAATCGTACTGTGGTCCACCGACCGCGCCGAGCAGCACTGCATCGCTCGCGAGGCACGTCGCCAAAGTCTCCGCCGGCAGCGGACTTCCGGTCTGATCGACGGCAATCCCACCGATCAGACGCTCTTCATAATGAAATTCGTGGCCAAAACGCCCGGCGATCGTCTCCAGGCAGGCAACCGCTTCGCGAGTCACCTCGACGCCGATCCCATCTCCGGGTAGTACTGTAATCTTTGCTTTCATGGTTCCTTGTCGTCCTGTCCTCAGGCCTTCCCGGCCTTCTTCTTGATGTGCGGCAGCAGCCCGCCATCTTCGATCAGTTCGCGCGCGAAGTCGCTGATCGGGACGAAGGTTGCCTCCTTGCCATTATTCAGGTTGCGCAGCCGTCCGCTGGCGAGGTCGACCTCGACGTGATCACCGTTCTTGGCCACTTCGCACGCCTCGGCGCACTCGATTGCCACAAAGCCATTGTTGATTGCGTTGCGGAAGAAGATTCGCGCATAGCTCTTCGCAATGACCACCCGGACTCCCGCCCCACGTAACGCCCAGATGGCGTGCTCGCGCGAGGAGCCGCAGCCAAAGTTCTCACCGGCGATGACTACGTCACCCGGCAGAACCCGCTTTACAAATTCGGTATCGATATCTTCCATCGCGTACTTGGCCAGCTCCGCCTCATCGTGGACGTTCAGGTGGCGCGCAGGAATGATCTCATCGGTATTGATATGGTCACGATCATAGACGTGGGCATATCCGCTCAGCTTGTCTGGTAGTTCCGGCATCTCTTCTCTTCTCCAGTAGAGGTTATTTCAGGAATTCGCGGGGATCGGTGATCGTCCCGGTGATGGCCGTCGCCGCAGCTGTCGCCGGGCTCGCCAGGTAGACCTTCGACTTCGGACTGCCCATACGGCCGACGAAGTTGCGGTTGGTCGTCGAAAGGCAGGTCTCTTCGGCACCAAGGACGCCCATGAAACCACCCAGGCAGGCTCCGCAGGTCGCCGTCGAGACGACGCAGCCGGCATCCGAGAAGATCTCGAGCAGCCCCTCACGCATCGCTGTCTTCCAGATTTCGGTCGTCGCCGGAACGACGATCGCCCGCGTTCCGTTCGCCACCTTGTGGCCCTTCAGAATCTGGGCGGCAATCCGCAGATCCTCGATCCGTCCATTCGTGCAGGATCCAAT
>CAIOZW010000341.1 GCA_903862855.1 uncultured Acidobacteriota bacterium | reverse complement strand
TCTGGTCGAAGGCAAGGAGAAGGTCGGACATTTTACCGGCCACCACGCGATCAATCCCTTCAACGGCGAGAAGATACCGGTCTGGACGGCCAACTTCATCCTCACTGGATACGGGACAGGAGCCATCATGGCCGTCCCGGCCCATGATGAACGTGATTTCGAGTTCTCGGTCAAATATGGGCTGCCAATCCGCCGCGTGATCGTCGCCTCCGATGAGGTGACGAATGGTCGTGGAGTCGACGATCCGGTGACCGAACCATTCACACCCAAGGATGACAACTGTCGGCTGGTCAACTCGGGGGCCTGGAGCGACCTGACCGTCCCCGCCGCCCAGGAGTCGCTGATCACCCTCGCCACTGAGCAGGGTTTTGGAACCGCCAAGGTCAACTTCCGGATCCGGGACTGGGGGGTCTCACGCCAGCGGGCCTGGGGATCTCCGATCCCCTTCATCCACTGTCCGAAATGTGGGATCGTTCCGGTCCCCGAGGAGGACCTTCCCGTCATCCTCCCTCCGGATCTCAACTATCGTACCCAGGGTGCCCCGCTCGCCGAACATCCACCTTTTATCAATGTCGACTGCCCGACCTGCAAAGGCCCGGCACGGCGCGACACCGATACGATGGATACCTTCGTCGACTCATCCTGGTACTACTTCCGTTACTGCGATCCAACCAACACCCGGCTCCCCTTCGATCCCGCGGTTGCCTCCTACTGGACGCCGGTCGATCAGTATATCGGCGGTATCGAACACGCCGTGCTCCATCTCATCTATACCCGGGTCTGGACGAAGATCATGCGCGATCTCGGACTGCTCGGCTTTGACGAACCGGTGACCCGTCTGCTTACTCAGGGGATGGTCTGTCTCGCCAGTTATCGCTGCGAAGAGCACGACTGGCTCTTCCCCGATGAGGTGATCGACGGATGCTGCCGTTTCTGCCAGCGCAAGATCGCCGTCGGGCGCATCGAGAAGATGTCAAAATCGAAGAAGAATACGGTCGATCCGGACGAGATGATCAGAATCTACGGTGCGGATACGGTCCGCCTCTTCATGCTCTTCGCCGCCCCTCCCGAGAAGGATCTTGAATGGAGCGAGGCCGGAGCCGAAGGCGCCGCACGCTTTCTGAATCGTGTCTGGCGAATTGCCTTCAAATGGCACCAGAAGCTCGATACCACTGGCAACGACGATCAATCCTCGGCCGGTGCGCGGGCCCTGCGCCGCAAGACCCACCAGACAATCAAGCGTATCACCCACGACATATCGGAGCGCATGAACTTCAATACCGGGGTCGCTGCCCTCATGGAACTGACCAATGAAGTCTATGCCTTTGACGGAACTCTGACTGGAGAGACCACCGCCGCTGATCGGTTTGCCATTCGAGAGGCGCTTGAAGCACTGACGAAAATGCTTGCTCCATTCACTCCCCATATTGCCGAAGCTCTCTGGGCCGCTCTTGGCCACGACGAGATCGTCATTAATGCCATCTGGCCATCATATGACGAGGAGCTCGCCCGCGACGAAGAACTGGAGATACCGGTTCAGCTCAACGGAAAATTGGTGACCAGGCTGATCGTCCCCGCCGAGATTGCTGAAGCGGATCTGATCGGTCTCGCCATCGGTAACGACCGGATCATCGCGAGACTCGAGGGTCGTCAGGTCATAAAGACAATCATTGTCCCCAAACGGCTTGTAAATCTGGTTGCAAAATAGTAATGATGAAAAAATAGAAGCAACCGAAATGTCAGTTTTTCCGACTAAGCACCGCGGGAACAAGGTGTAGTTGGTATTGCGTGCACGCGGAAGGTGCGATGCCCTGGCTTCAGAAGGTCATCCGGATTCTGCAGCAACCATATCCGCGTTAAATTGCAGGTGTAGAGAGTAGCCTGTCCGGAGGCGGTCTACGGTTCGATCTCACGATGTAACTTGTTGATGATTGAGCCACTTACCGCTGCCCCTGCCGGATGGGAATTTCTGACTCACCTGGTATGACGTCGATCGTGCACCAATCTTTGAACAGAAGGGGGCTCTGTCTCTACTCATTGTCGTCCTCGGATGTTTTTCGCGCTGTCCTGGCGACACGCGCATACCGAGAGGTTGTAAATGAGACAGAATATAAGAGTAGTATTTGCCGCTTTTCGCACACAAAAAAGAGAGAACGAGACAAAAAAAGGTATTTCAAAGAATCATTATCCCCGACTCACCGCCAGGTTTATCCTGGGGGTGGGATTGGTGTGTCTGGTGACGGTCATTCCTTTCATTCCGCAGATCGGTGGAGTGGAGGCAAATGGTCTGCCGTTCAGCGGGCTCATCAGGAGGGCTCCATCCAATCTCCTCTCCAGTCTGAGGTCGATCTCCAACCACAATTACAGCGCGACTGCGTCATCGGCGGGTATCACCGATGGAGACCGTCGAGAAGAGCTGCTGCGAGCCGGAAGGGCCAAGGCCGCCAAACTTGGGCGGAGCGCGAATTTCCAGAGCAAGGTTCAGAATCTGCAGGGAAGGTTGCAACTGATGGGCATCCTGCCAGTTGTCGTTCGGCTGCGGGCTGGATTTGTCCCCGAGGGTGAACTGAACAGTCCGATCGAGGCAGAGGCACAGCGCTTTCTCATCCAGGAGGCGCAGAACCGGATGCTGGGTGAGGTCACCGGATTCGATCCGGCCTCGGTCAAGCAGTACAAATACCTGCCCTTTGTTGCGATGCGGGTCAACACGGTTGGTTTCGACTCCCTGCTCAATTCTCCGACCGTCATCGATATTCAGGAGGACCAAGCCGTGCCGCCCGCGCTGGCGCAGAGCGTTGCCCTGATTGGCGGGAACAAGGCGTGGGCAGCAGGTTACACTGGTGACGGACAGACCGTCGCCGTCATCGATACCGGCGTCGACAAGAACCATCCCTTTCTGCTCAACAAGGTGGTTGCCGAGGGCTGCTATTCGACCAATGCCCCCAGCCAGTCAGCATCTTCGCTCTGCCCGGGTGGAGTAGCAGCATCGACCGATTCAGGTGCAGGAATGCCCTGTGGAGCACCGGGGACGACCTGTGATCACGGGACCCACGTTGCCGGCATCGTCGCCGGAAAGGGTACCAACTTTTCGGGTGTGGCCAAGGATGCAACGCTGATCGCCATCCAGACCTTCAGCCAGGTCAACTCCACCCAGATCTGTGGCGTCGGACGAACCTCGTGCATTCTGGCCTATGACTCTGATCTTGTTCGCAGTCTCGAGCGGGTCTATGAGCTGCGCAACACCTACAAGATTGCCGCTGCCAACCTGAGTCTCGGTGGTGGACGGTACTTTACGAACTGCGACAGCAGCGCGGGAGCCATGAAGCTGGCGATCGATCTGTTGCGCAGTGCCGACATCGCGACAATCGCCGCGGCCGGCAACAACAGCTACTCGGACGCAATGGGCATGCCAGCCTGCATCTCGACGGCGATCAGCGTCGGTTCGACGACCGATTACTCAAGTCTCCCCGACCAGGTCTCCTCTTTCTCAAACAGCGCACCGTTTCT
>CAIOZW010000340.1 GCA_903862855.1 uncultured Acidobacteriota bacterium | reverse complement strand
GTTGCGCCCCCGGATTCAAGAGATTTTCCGCCGTGGGCATCCTTCCTGACTGATGGCAAAAGTTCTCTCAAAGCGTCACAAAATATTGACAGATATGAACCGAGGGTGGATAATCCACGACGTTCCAGAATTTGTCCAGAATCTGACGCGTTGGTTATTCAATCGATACAAGAAATTCGTTCAGTTTTACCAGAATAACTGAAAATAGAATGCTGAAACGTGCAAGAGCAGACGACTTGCGCTCTCGTTCAGTTGTGGCTTCTCCGGGAATTCAATGAAGAATGAGAATCGGGTTGAGGCTTCTGCCACTTGCAGCGCTCCTGTTGTTCCTGATCTTCAACACTGTTGAACAATCAGAGGTAGACGCTGTCGGAAAAGGATCGAAAAGGCGCCGGATCGCCTTGAATGACCTTGGGACAGGTCTGGCAAAGACGATTACACCAGGGTTTCAAACGTCCGCCGAGCTTGAAAAGTACCTTGATACACTGGATGAATCTACGACGAGGCGGGTCATCGAGGGTGAGTTTGAGCACCTGATCTATTACATCCTCCAATCACGCTATTTCACATCATTCAAGCCGATCGAGCCGGCCTTGAGCTCGAAGGAGCTGTTCGACTCACTGGATCCCGTCGACCGAGACCGACTTCTGTCCGATGGCGCGCCCCTTGACCCGGCAAGGATCCCCATCCCGGTCAGCGTTCGCCAAAGGGTGGCCTCATTCAAGGCCGCAGTTGATCGTTCCTCACCATTGCCCAAGGGGCAGTTTGTGAGAACCGATGGTGATAATGAGCGTTGGCGATATTTCTCAACACTGGTCAGAACGACGCGTGATACCTCCGCGCCGAGGATCGAGATCGAGTATCTGCGGACGATGCGCTTCCTCTACCGAAAGGAGTTCCTTTCGCGTCAGTTCGATCCGGCGGGGCAGGCTGATTACATCTCCGGACTTTACCGGACCAGGGCCCACAGCACCGATACGCAGATCGAGGCGGGATTTGGTGTCGACACGGCACTCGCCCTGATCGGTCAGATCGAGGAGCAATCGGGACGGAAGAGGCGCTTTTCGCGTGTCCTGATCGTCGGCCCCGGACAGGATCTGGCTCCCCGGACCGGCCTGCTCGATCAGCTCGCACCGCAGTCGTTCCAGCCCTTCACGCTGCTCGATTCGCTCCGTCGCCTTGGGCTTGCTGATCCGCGTGGGCTGAATGTGCACTGCGTCGATGTCAATCAGCGCGTTATTGACCATATCGATGCCCTGAGAGGCCAGACAGGCCAGACGGGGACAGGTCGGGGGATTCGCCTCGATCTGGTGAGCGGGTTGACTGAACGCTACGGCTGGAGCTTCTCGACCGACTTTAAGGAATACTTTCTCAAGTTGGGCGTCTCGCTCGGTACCGTCAAGGATCCACCTGGCACGAATGGAGCAGTCTCGAGTCCGCCGCAGCTGGACCGAAATCTTTTTCAAGACGGTCACCTTGTTCGCCAGGTCGAGGTTCCGGCAGATGTGATGACCCACCTCTCGGCAGAGAGGTTGAATATCATCACCGAACGTTACGACCCGTCACCGCAGTTTGATCTGGTCGTCGTGACCAACGTCTTCCCATATTTTGAGATTGGGCGGGAACTGCCCCTCTCGATTGCCAATCTGGCGGCCATGACGGTCGCTGGTGGCTGGCTGGTTCATAACGAACTATCAATTATCGGTAATCAGGTCTTCAATGAGGTCGGTCTGCCCGTGCGGCAGGTACGGACACTGATGATTGCCAGTGGAGAGAGCAGACCACTCTACGATGGAGTGGTCATTCACCAAAGACAGTAGGGTAACCCTGCTGTGCACGATCAACTATCATCAAACCAACTATTATCAAAGAGGAGCACTCGACAGAATGATGAGACGATCAATCATCAGCCAACTCAGCCTGCTGCTGTTCAGCCTGATGCTGGTTACGCTGCCAGTACTTGCCCAGGAGTTTCGGGCAACTGTCAATGGGCGCGTGACCGATTCAGCCGATGCGGCAATCTCCAATGCAACGGTGACGGTCAAGAATCTGGCAACCAACGAGGTTGCTGTCGTGACGACCAACACCGAGGGAGCCTACAATGTTCCCTTCCTCAAACCTGGGGTCTACTCGATCTCATACGAGGCAAATGGATTCAAGAAGGTCGTGCGTAATCAGCAGGAGCTTCAGGTCGGTCAGAGTGCAACGATCAACATCGTCCTCGAGGTTGGTGCGGCGACCGAGACGGTGACGATCACTGCCGATGCCCCACTGCTTGAAGAGGCGAAGGCCGATCGTGGCAACGTCATCGAGAATCGCCGCGTCGTCGAACTGCCGCTCAATGCGCGTAATCCCTTCATGCTCGCGACGCTGACGCCCGGAATCACCTTCAACGGTCCGGCAATCTACCAGCGCCCATTCGATAATGGCGCCATCGCCGACTGGTCGATCAACGGCGGACTCAACCGCAGCAATGAATTTCTGCTCGATGGCGCTCCCAACAACTCGATCCAGGGTGGAAACAATATCGCTTATGTTCCGCCGGTCGATGCCGTCGGTGAGTTCAAGATCATCACCAACTCCTATGACGCTCAGTATGGCCGGACGGCCGGTGGCGTCGTCAACGTGCAGATCAAGTCGGGCGGCAATGAGTTCCACGGCTCGATCTATGAGTTCTATCGCCGTAACTGGCTCGACTCGAACTACCTCTTCTCCAACTTCCGCAATCTGCCGGCTGGGCGATTCCGCCGGGCCGATGGAACGCTCGAGAAGGCCGAGCACTTTCTTGATCAGTACGGTGGGGTGATCTCCGGACCGGTGCGGTTGCCGAGCAAGCTCTTCCGCAAGCTTGGCTATGATGGCCGTGACAAGACCTTCTTCCTCTTCAACTATGAGGGCTATCGCGAAGGCACGCCCAATCCGCAGGTGATCACCGTTCCAACCGATGCATTCCGGAGTGGCGACTTCAGCCAGTACCGGACGGCCGGTGGTCAGTTGATCCAGATCTTCGATCCGGCGACCGGTCGCGATGTCAATGGCGTCTGGACCCGTGATGCATTCCCCGGCAACATCATCCCCTCCAACCGGATCAGCCCGATCGCGTCGAAGTTGCTCGCCCTCTATCCGAAGGCGAACACTGTCACCCCGGGTGGTGATCCGTGGCGCAACAATTTTGCCGACATCCCGAACATTGCCAACGACAAGTTCAAGAACTGGATCTTCAAGATCGACCAGAATATCGGCGACAAGGACAAGGTCTTCTTCCGGTATGGATACAACAACCGTGCCGAGATCCGCTGGACCAATGGTATCAACCAGGGAGCGGCGCAGGATGGACAGCTTCCGCTCAACCGTGTCAACTACACGGGTGTCGGTGACTGGGTGCGCACCATCAGCAGCACGACCGTCTTCAACCTTCGCGTATCGGGTAACCGGTACATCGAAGAGGCCCGTTTCCAGGATGGACTGGGTTACGACATCACGCAGCTCGGCTTCGTCTCCGGACTCTCCGGCCAGTTCCCCATCAAGATGTTTCCCCGCTTTGAGCTCTCGGATAACATTCAGCTCGGCCGCGGCAGCTTTGCTCGTGAAGTAACCAACGTCTACAGCGTCCAGCCAAATCTTTCGATGGTTCTCGGGTCACATACGCTGCGTTTCGGGATGGACTATCGTCTCCAGCAGTATGCCCGTCAGGCGGCGGGTAATGCTGGCATGCGACTGACCTTCGACCGTACCTTCACGCAGAAGGACTTCAACCGCAGCGATCCATTGAGCGGCAGTGCGGTGGCCGCCATGCTGCTTGGGATTCCAAGTGGTGGAAACGTCGACAATAACGTCTTCCCGATCTATATGGCAAAATATTATGCCCCGTGGATTCAGGAGGACTGGAAAGTCACCCGTAAATTGACGCTCAACTTCGGCTTCCGCTGGGATTTCAATCTCCCGGGTATTGAGCGGTATAACCGGATCAACTACGGTTTTCGAACCGGAGACGTCAATCCGGCCAACTCGAGGATCAATACAGCTCTGCTCATCAACGGACTGACCCGCATCAATGGTGGTCTGGGATTTGCTGAGGCTGGACAGGCGGCGGTGCGTCCGGACTGGGACAACATTCAGCCACGATTTGGATTTGCCTATTCGCTCAACCAGAAGACGGTTCTTCGTGGTGGATATGGCCGCTACTATGTCAACCCGGTCGGAGCACCTGGTTACCCGAACAATGGTTTCTCGATCCAGACACCATTTGTCGCATCGACTGACAGCAACCGGACCCCGATTGCCAACTCGCTGGCCAATCCTTTTCCGACTGGTGTCCTGAAGCCGGCCGGAAGTAGCCTTGGTCTGGAGACCTTCCTCGGACTCGGATTCAGCTATTCGAATCCACTCTTTGTCGTCCCCAAAGTCGACAACTATTCATTCGGTATCCAGCGTCAGTTGCCCTGGAATATCGCGGCGGAGATCAGCTACGTCGGCAGCCGGACTTATGATGCACAGTCGCAGTTCAATGGCATCAACGAGCCGAGCCTGGCCTTCCGTGACCAGTGCGATATCACCAAGGGTGGCAACCGGGCGGTCTGTGACCAGCTCCTGCCAAACCCATTCCGGGGCGTGGCCGGTTTCAGCGGTGCACGGTTCACCGGAGCGACGCTCAGCCGGTACGAGCTGATGCGGCCGTTCCCGCAGTTTGGCGCGATCAGCGAGCTCGAGCGCAACGAGGGTCAGGTCTGGTACAACTCGTTCCAGGTACTTGCCAACAAGCGCCTCTCGAACGGACTCTCACTGAGCGGCACCTACACCTTCTCGAAGACGATCGAGGAGGCGATTCAGCAGCCGGGCCAGCAGGACAGCACCTCGTCCTACATCGATGATGTGGCGAGAATCAAGAACCGCAGTCTGGCCTTCTCGGATCGTCCACATCGTTTCACGATGTCGGGGGTCTGGGAGCTTCCATTCGGGCGGGGCCGCAAGTTTGCCGGCAATGCCAACAAGTTTGTCGATCTGATTGCCGGTGGATGGCAGGCGGCGGGGATGTACATCTACAATTCCGGTCGTCCGTGGCAGCTTCCAGGTAACGTCGACATCGTCGATCCGAACTACTGGAAGGTTGACAAGAAGCGGATGGTCAATGGTGCCGAGTGGATTCAGGGAGTTCGTCCCTGCGTCGCCCAGTACGGACGCAACGCCGATGGCACCTACAAGCGTGATGCCGCCGGCAAGCTCGTGCCGGAGCTGCTGACCTTCTCAAGCAATGCCGGCTGTACGGCTGCGTCATTTATCATCCGTGAGCCTTACACCACCCGAACGACGGCGATTCGTGATTCGATCGTCCGCCGTCCGGCCTATCACCAGCTGGACATCAACTTCTCGAAGACCTTCCGGATCACCGAGAGGTTCCGGTTCCAGTTCCGGGCCGAGGCCTACAATCTGACCAACACGCCGATGTATGATGAGCGTGCCTACAACACGACACCGACCGATCCAGAGTTCGGTGCCATCAACAAGAACAATATCCGTCAGTCGAACTTCCCGCGATTCTGGCAACTTGGATTCAAGTTCCTCTTCTAGGAAGATCCGGAACGGATCGAACAACGAATGGGAGTGGAGAGAGGTCGAACTCTCTCCACTCCCACAATTGACAATAGAGTATCAACAGTGGATCGACTGTTCCGGAGAGCCGGTGGCAGACGATTCGGGAGAGAACAGATGATGATCGCGATGCGGATCGCCCTGGTCCTCTTGCTTGGTCTGGGGATAATGATGGTCGGAGAGCTCTATTCCGGGTCACCGGCAGATGCAGCAGGCCCCCTGCCGATCAAGTTGGAGCGCCACCTTGCCGTACCGATGCGGGATGGCGTCAAACTCTACGGTGACCTCTATCGCCCGCGGGCAGAGGGTAAATATCCGGTTCTGATCGTGCGCACCCCCTACGGTGTGCAGCGTGACGGTGTGCACGAGACGATGATGAAGTTTGCCCAGAATGGGTATGCGGTCTTCATTCAGGACACTCGTGGACGTTATGAGAGTGAAGGGAAGTGGGAGCCATTCCGGACCGAGGCCGAGGATGGGTACGATACGATCGAGTGGGCGGCAAAGCAGTCGTGGTCGAATGGCAAGGTCGCGACGCAGGGCGGTTCGTACCTGGGCCACGTGCAGTGGCGAGCGGGCAGTCTCACCCCGCCAAGTCTGGTAACCATGTTTCCGGCCGTCGCTTCGACCAACATCTATGCCAACTGGATCACGCTGGGTGGAGCCTATCGTCTTTCATTCAACTATGGGTGGGGCGTCGTCCGGATGCCGCACCGCATCATGCTTCCCCAGTACTGGCACAGTGAGCCGTATTCGCCGGTCGAATTGAAGTACGAGACGATTCTCAATCACCTCCCATTGATGGACGGTGATCTGGAGAGTGCAAGTGGAGTGGTACAGCACTACCGGGACTGGGTCTCCCATCCCGACTATGACGAGTACTGGCGGTCGATCAGCGATGAGGAGCGGTTTGGGAATGTCAAAGTACCGGTCTTCACCAGTGGTGGATGGTTCGACATCTTCGTGCAGGGAACGATCAACGGTTATGTGGGCATGAAGAATCACGGCGGGTCGGAGAAGGCACGGCGTGAGTCGCGCATGATCATCGGTGCCTGGGGCCACGGGCCGAGCCAGAAGTTCGGTGATGTCGATTTCGGTCCGATCAATAACCGTACCCAGTTTGAGACGGAGCTTCGCTGGTTCGACCACCAGATCAAGGGTGTTCGTAACGGGCTCGAAAGCCAGCCGCCGGTCGAGATCTTCTACATGGGCGTCAATCAGTGGCAGCACGAGCAGGACTGGCCGATTCCGGGGGCGAAGTATACTCCATTCTACCTGGCAAGCGGTGGCCAGGCCAACACCCCATCCGGGAATGGGAAGTTGAGTCTCGACAAGCCTGCCGGCGCGTCGAGCGATCAGTACCGCTATGATCCCAATGACCCGGTGCCGACCCTTGGCGGTAACAACTGCTGTGGAACACCGACCCAGGCCGGACCAAAGGATCAGCGCCCTCTCGCCAACCGCAAGGATATTCTGGTCTACACCAGTGAGCCGCTCAAGGAGTCCATGGCGATCGCCGGACCCGTAAAGATGAAGCTCTTTGCGGCGACCGATGGCCCGGACACCGACTGGGTGGTCAAGTTGATCGATGTCCGTCCCGACGGCTTTGCGATCAATGTCTGTGAAGGAATACTGCGTGCCCGGTACCGTCAGGGCACTTCGAAACCCGAACTCCTGACACCCAACAAGGCCTACGAGTTCGAGGTCGACCTGGTCGGAACGGCCAATGTCTTTCTGCCTGGCCACCGTATCCGTGTCGATGTGACAAGCAGCCATTTCCCGCAGTTTGACCGTAACCCGAATACCGGTGAGCCTTCAGGTCGTTCGGCAAAGGTCCGGGTTGCGGCGCAGACTATCTTCCATTCGGCCGACCGCGCTTCGCATATCGTGTTGCCGGTTGTTCCGGTACCGAAAAAGAGATAGTCAGCCGGTCCAACAAGTATAACAAGAGAGGATGGGGCTTCCCCATCCTCAAGAACTGATCTAGCAATGCCTGGTTTGTTAACTACAATCCGTAAAACAAATACTGGTCGTTATCTTGCATATCGACTGTCAATCCGCTGACAAACTATATGTTGCCCGGGAGGAGAAAGACTGACCTCAGGGACACCATAAGGAGACATAACAATGAGATCTAAAGTGACAACTTTGAGCAGGTCAGGTATCTGGCTTCTGCTCACCATTGTCCTCAGTCTGGCGCCATCCGTGGTTGCCCAGACAACCTCGACGACGATTCTCGGAGTTGTCGCCGATTCGACCGGTGCTGTCATCAATGGCGCCAAGGTGACAGTCACCAACACCAGCACCCAGGTCAGCCGTGAGGTTGTCTCTGGGGCGACAGGCGATTACACCTTTCCATTGGTCGATGTCGGAGTTTACGACATCACCGTCGATGCGCAGGGATTCAAGACCGAGATCCGCCGGAGCGTCATTGTCAACATCAACGAGAAGGTTCGTGTCGACTTCGCCCTCCAGGTAGGCGCGGCGACCGAGCGAATCGAAGTGACGGCCGAGGGTGCGACGTTGCGCACGGACGATGCGACGCTTGGTCAGACGATCGAGCAGCGCCGCGTCGAAGAGCTGCCCCTCAACAACCGGAACATCGGTGCCCTCGCGATTCTGCAGCCCGGTGTCCAGTATGGACCGCGCAGTGGTACCGACGGACAGGGTTTTGGTCAGCGGCAGGGATCGCACGGTATCCCGATCCCGGGTATTGGACTCTCGTTTGTCGCCAACGGTCAGCGTGAGACCAACCAGCACGCGACGCTCGATGGTGTAGTAGCGACCGAGGCCCGTGTCAACACGGTCCCGTTCAGCCCGTCAGTCGAGGCGATCGCCGAGTTCAAGGTTCTCTCGGGAAGCTATTCGGCTGAATACGGATTCAATGCCGGCGCCCAGACCGTCATTGTCACCAGGTCGGGTGGTAACCAATTCCACGGCTCGGCTTTCGAGTTCATTCGTAACGATGTCTTCGATGCTGAGAACTTCTTCCAGAACTACTTCAATGCTCCAGGTGCGGTCCGTTCAAAGAAGAACAGCCTGCGTCAGAACAACTTTGGAGGTGTGCTCACCGGTCCGTTTGCGATACCCAAGATCTACAACGGCACCAACAAGACCTTCTTCATGTTCAACTATGAAGCGCGTATGCGTCGAGATGGCGGACTGGCCCAGACGGCCAACCATCCACCGACCGCTTTCCGCAACGGCGACTTCAGTTCGCTGCTGGGTCTTCCGACGCCGATTCGAATCGTTGATCCATTGACCGGCGACCCGTTCGCGGGCAACATCATCCCGACCAACCGGATCAGCAACTCGGCCAAGGAGCTCATGAAGTTCTGGCCGGAGCCGCAGCGTGTCAACGCCAATCCGCTCGTTGGAATCAACTATACCGGTTTCGAGCGCCGGACCCTCGATGACACGCAGGTCTTTGGTCGTATCGATCACAACATCAGCGAGAACGACAAGATCTTTGCGCGGTACGCCTTCAACGACGTCACCTATCGCGTCATTCCGGGTGACAACCCCAACTTTACCTACTTTGTGGCCGGACGTAACCAGAACCTTGGTACGGCGTGGATCCACATCTTCAATCCGAACCTGATCAACGAGGTTCGTTATGGTTACAACCGCTCGGTCGACAATACGCTAAACAACCGGGCCAACACGAGCTTTGACGTCGAGACGCTTGGTCTGACGGGTTTCCGGGTCGTCAATGACGGTAACCGCAAGTTCACGACACGTGAGACCGGTGTTCCGACGATCTCCATCAACGCCTTTTCGACCCTCGCCGAGCAGGATGGCGGCAACGGTTTCGACTTCAACAACCTGCACCAGTTCAACGACAACCTGACCTGGGTGCATGGCAGCCATAGCACCAAGTTCGGTTTCGACTATCGCTGGGTGGCTCTCTACCGTGGTGCGGCGAATGTCCCGCGCGGCGGACTCAACTTCAATGGTGACATCGCCAACAATGGCTTTGCCGCCTTCCTTCTTGGCTTCCCGAGCGTTACGACGACACCGGAAGGTCTCCCACGGACGCAGACCCGGCAGCAGCGCTATGCCGCCTATGCCATGGACGACTGGAAGGTTTCGCGTAAACTGACCCTCAACTATGGTGTCCGTTGGGAGTACAACACTCCGGCGGTCGATATCGAAGGGCTCTGGCGTTCGCTCAGCCTGGACATTCGGACCAATGGATTGCCAACGGTCGTTCCGAACGTCGGGACCGAGTATGAG
>CAIOZW010000339.1 GCA_903862855.1 uncultured Acidobacteriota bacterium | reverse complement strand
GTCTTTTGCAGAGGCGATTACGGAAGCGTGGATAGATATTCTCTATGGCGAGGTCGCGAGCCTCGGCTGTCTGCTGCAGGTTGGCCATTGAATCGACAAATTCCAGTGGTGCGTGACGATCGACCTCTGGAAGCGGAATTGGACGGGTGAAGCGGCGTGATCGAGCGTACCAGAGCAGGAAACAGATCAAGCAAATCTGACCAGCCAGGCTAAGCAAGAGGACAATTGCAGGTCCGGATGTACCACGAAGCAGGGCGACAAGCTGGTTCGAATCGTTACGGAATCCGTGGTGATATTCGTCAAAAAGAATAAGGCGAGATTGACTGGAGACCTCATCATCTAGTTCGCGAATCAAATTGAGTGCCAGTTCGAGGTTGGTTCCCTGGGTAACACCCCGGTTTGAAACGATGAAAGGGTCGGTAAGGATGATGACGCGCCCACCTCCGAAATTGAAATCGGTCAGAATGGCCCCGTCTCGATCACCCAGGTGGACAATCGGACTTGTCAAAGGCCCGATCAGATCTTCGACGGGGCCAACCGAGTCGCTGTTGGCTGGAGAGGGGATGACGGGACGTTGGTCATCGATCTGTAGTCTGGTCGCCAAATTGGAGAATGCCAGTCCCTGAAGACCACGGGTCAGACGAGTTGGTTGGAGAATGAAACGATCACTCGCGCCATCGATTATCGACTGGGCCGATGGCGGACTGGCTGGCTGATCTGGTTGTTTGATTTGTAGATAAGGGCCGCGAAGCTCAAACTGGAGCTGTCTGGTGATCAGCAGCAGCTGGCCACCATTGTTGATCCACCGTTCGAGGGCGTGGATCTCCTCCTCGTTGCGAAAAGTGGTTGGATTGAATGGACCGATCATCACCAGCGACGATCTGGTTCCGTCCTCTTCAAGTTTCTGAAAGTTGTCACGCCAGCGACCAACCGGTCGGCGCGAGGCCTCGAGAAGCTGGTAGAAGGCTCTCGTGCCAGTAGGTCCGGAATTGTAGGTCGATCGATTTGGCTGCGCTTCGCTCTCCGGCGGACGGTCGATACTGATGTAGCGTGCCGCGCTCAATCCGGCCAGAAGAAGCAGGGCGAGGATGATCATCAGGATGGTGCTGAAAGTCCGGTTCATCTTTATTTCTGTCAGGTGGTAACGTGTGGTTGAGAGGTGTCCGATCTACCGCTTACCTCACGTCCCAGAAGAAGCACCAGGTTGTTGAAATGGTCATAATCCTCGGCAGAGACGGTCCGTTGACCGTACCAGAAATCCTCAAAAAGAGAGGTAAGGATTGAAAAGATGGGCAGGATTTCGCTGCCACGTGGCAGAGCTTTCAGATAGTCACGGTTGGTTCTGCTTGGATAGACGGCGAGGATATCGTGTTGGGCCATCTGCAGGATGCTGGCGATGAAAGAGAAGCGAATGGCATGCCGATATTCACCCGCGTGAGCACTCAGCCTGGCGCGTTCAAGCAGGTCGGTCGGGCTGAGATCTGGCGTGATCGTCTCCCCGAGAATCTCCCGACTTGCGGTATCGGGGCTCAACCGGCGCCGGATACGGAGTCCACTGAGAAGACGAAAGAGAAGATAGATCGCGAGCGGTATTGTTATGACAAGCACCGCCTTCTGGAATCTGCTCAACTGATCGTCAACATCTGCCGGGCCGGTTCTGGCAGAACCGGGAATCAGTCGACGAATCATAGAGAGGAGTGACTCTTTCAAACGGCTCAGCCATTGTCTGACAGATGATTCACGAACCTCTTCCGGTCGATATTCAGATCCGCTGACAATAGTGTGCAGAAGTTCCCGTTCGAGTTGATAGTCGGGAACAGGCAAGGTCTTTGGAGAAGTCTGCATGAGTCTCCGGAGACGTCCAAGACGAAATTCGAGATCGTTGAGACGGGTTCGCGCCTCTGGAGCACCTGGGTCAATCTCAAGGATCGTCTCGATCTCCTCGATCAACCAGCGATTATCGACCCGTAATCGGACACCCTCACTGGCGATATCCTCTGATGGCGGGATGGATGTCCGCAACTGGGCAAGGCCAACCAGCACACCCTCCTTCTGATCCGCCAGTTCACCGATCTTCTCCTGAATCTGCCCCAGTCTTTCCTGGTAGACTTCAACCGACACGGTCTGGGAGCTGGCGGTACAGGTCAGCAGTGTCAGGCAGAGCAGCAATCGAGCGGGCCAGAAAGACTTGCTCAAGGCAGAGAGACGTCGTGGAAATGGTGGAGAATGGCGGGTCATTCGCGGATCTGCTCCACTTGTCGGGTGATAGAATCGAAGATTACTGGCTGATCACTTTTCCGGGCCGCCGCCGAGCGGTCGACTGGAGCCGGAATGATGCGGTCTGCGAGCAGTTCAATGTCAAGCCCCTCTTTGCGGATTCTAGTGTCGAGATAGAGCAGCGTGAATCCGAGCATGGCGACCGGTGCGACAAGAATTTCGCTCAACTGGATGAGAGTCTGTTGAGAGATGCGATACCAGAGCGGACCCTCAGGATTGAACGGGTTTATCTCGAGCCCCTCGAGATATCCATACCAGGCCAAAGGGAGGACGAGCAGCAACCAGATCGACCAGGCAGCGTAGAACCAGAAGAGGATCAGTGCACCGGTATGTCGTACCTGACCACCCGCCAGACGGAAGCTCCGATGGATCGACCTTATGATTCCCTGTCCCTCGACCAGGAGTATCTGCGGTACATAGACAATGCGGCAGTAGAGTTGCAACCCGCACCAGGTCAGGCCGCCGAGGATCGAAAGGCCGAAGACCCCCCCGGAGATGATCTGTATCGAGAGAGGCTGCGAACTGACCAGGGAAATGTGAAAAGTAATGTAGAGAATGAGTGCGAACGAGAAGATAAGGTAGATACCGACCGCGCCACAGAAGGCGATCAGAAAGAGGAGCAGCATGGCTCCAATCATCGATCCAAACCGTTGCCTGACGGCACGGTAGACTTCACCGACTCGAAATGGACGCTCTCTGGCAATCTGCTCTTGGGTTGCCACCGCGGAACCACCACGTCTGTCCTCTCCAAGCAGGTAATGAAAAAAAGACTGGGATGCGCCGCCCAGAACTGCGTAAAATGCTGCCTTGCCAAGCAGGTAGAGTGCCGCTCCACCAAGGATGAGCAGGGAGGTGATGACGACCCGTCTGTCACCTCGCATGGTACTGAAGTTGCTCAAACCAATCGAGAAGAGGATCATCCCGGCGTATGAGATAAGGCTTGGCAACAGCACTATCTGCAGCAGTGGCAGAGCCTGACGACGATAGATCCTTACTGCCAGATCGATCATGTCTCCAGCCGCCATCGGACCAAGGGTGAAGGCGTTCAATCCCGGCTTGTCATTTGCGTGGAAAACTTTCATGCTCGGGTCAGGCAGAATAAATTTGCTGATTTGTGATCGATTCATTGACAGGATACGGTTGTCCTGACGGATGAATCTGAGAGGAATCATACAACAAGAGCAGGGATAATCTCATGAGAAATATTGTCGGAATCTCACTCATTGCAGTTATGTTTGTGGTTCTGGTCCCTCCGATTCAGGCCAATCCACGGACAGACGCGCGGGTTCGGGCCCAGAAGGCGGCAGACGCTTTTTCATATATCATGAAGGCTCCAGACAAAGGGATTCCCGGAGAGTTGCTCGAACGTGCCTGGTGTGTCGCCGTATTCCCAGGAGTGAAGAAGGCCGGTTTCATTCTCGGCGGGCAGTACGGCAGAGGACTGATCAGTTGTCGTCGCAGGCCAGGATCGTGGGGGGCCCCTTCATTTTTTACGATAGGAGGTGGGAGCATCGGCTTGCAGGTTGGTGGTCAGGAGGTCGACCTGGTGCTGCTGATCATGAATCAGGCCGGAGTTGATGGCCTGCTTCAGAACAGATTCGAACTTGGCGCCGGAGCCGCTGTCTCCGCCGGACCGGTCGGACGCAACACGGCGGCGTCGACCGATATACTGCTCAAGTCTCAGGTCATCTCCTATTCCAGGAGCCGGGGTCTCTTTGTCGGGCTGGAACTGAAGGGGGCCGTTCTCTCGGCGGACAACGATGCCAACAAGGCGATCTACCAGCAGGAGATCACTGCTCGCGATATCCTCCTCGAGGGCAAGGTTCGCGCTCCGGAGTCGATCGCCATCTTCCAGAAGAAACTGGCTGTCTATACGGAATCCAAATCGGCCAAATGAGATTCTCGGTTGGCAATATACCAGTCGATCGTCTCACGCAGTCCCTCGTCAAATCCGATCCGGGCCCGGAATCCAAACTCTCTTGTGGCACGCGAGACGTCGAGACCTCGCCGCGGTTGCCCGTCGGGCTGGCTTGTGTCCCAGACCAGGTCGCCCGTGAAACCGGTCAGCCGGGCGATCTTCTCGGCCAGTTCACGGATCGAGATCTCGAAACCGGAGCCGATATTGACCGGTTCCGAGCTGTTGTAATGCTCGCTGGCGAGGAGTACGCCATCTGCACAGTCTGCCGCATGGAGAAATTCGCGTGTCACCGTGCCACTCCCCCAGCAGACGATTCGGTCATCTTTCCGTTCGATCGCCTCGACACATTTGCGTATCAGCGCCGGAATGACGTGTGAAGACTGCAGGTCGAAATTGTCGCGTGGGCCGTAGAGATTGACCGGCAGCAGGAAGATCGAATTGTATCCATACTGTTGTCGATATGCCTGCGACTGGACAAGCATCATCTTCTTCGCCAGGCCATAGGGGGCGTTGGTCTCCTCCGGGTAGCCGTTCCAGAGATCCTCTTCGCGAAAGGGAACCGGTGTGAACTTGGGGTAGGCGCAGATGGTGCCGAGTCCGACAAACTTTGGTATTCCCAGCCGGAAGGCCTCGTCCAGCAACTGGACTCCCATCATCAGGTTGTCATAGAAATACCGGCCCGGGTTGGCCCGATTGGCCCCGATTCCGCCAACAACGGCCGCCATATGGATCACCAGATCCGGTCTGGTCTCGTCATAAAGCCGGCGAACCTGATCGATCTTCACCAGGTCGTAGTCGTGGCTTCGCGGGATGAAGATCTTCTCGACCCCACGTTCGCGCAGCCGCTTGATGACATATGACCCGAGAAATCCTGCTCCTCCGGTTACGACGACGCGCTGATATGGAAATTGGCTCATAAGTTCGGGGTCCTTACTGTTTGTGAGTGGCTGACCTCCGGGCCGCTTCGAGGTCTGAATCGATCATCATGCGGACCAGTTCGGGAAAGGAGACACGTGGTCTCCAGCCAAGTCTCTCTTGTGCTCTGGATGAGTCACCGATCAGCAGGTCGACCTCCGCTGGTCGAAAATAGCGGGGATCGATCTCCACATGATCGTGCCAGTCGAGATCGAGGTATCCAAAGGCCTCATCGAGAAACTCGCGGACCGAGTGGGTCTCGCCGGTCGCGATCACAAAGTCCTCTGGCTGCTCCTGTTGCAGCATCATCCACATTGCCTCGACGTAGTCACCGGCGAAGCCCCAGTCACGTTTTGCATCCAGATTGCCCAGGTAGAGCTTCGACTGCAGGCCGAGCTTGATTGCCGCGGCGGCCCTGGTGATCTTGCGGGTTACAAAAGTCTCGCCACGGCGCGGACTTTCGTGATTGAAGAGAATCCCGTTGCAGGCGAAGAGGTTATAACTCTCGCGATAGTTGACCGTGATCCAGTAGGCGTAGAGCTTGGCGGCAGCATAGGGACTGCGGGGATAGAATGGGGTCGTTTCACGCTGCGGAACCTCCTGGACCTTGCCATAGAGCTCAGAGGAGGAGGCCTGATAGAAGCGGGTCTTCTGCAGACCGGTTTCACGGATCGCTTCAAGAATCCTCAGTGTTCCAAGTGCGCCCACCTCCGCCGTATACTCGGGAATATCGAAGCTGACACGGACGTGTGACTGTGCACCCAGGTTGTATATCTCTTCCGGCTGGACATCGCGGAGGATCTTGTTGAGCGAACTCGCATCGTTCAAGTCACCGTAGACCAGGTGGAGCCGTGTTCCCTGGATATGCGGATCCTGATAGAGGTGGTCGATCCTCTCGGTATTGAAGGTACTGGCACGCCGAATGATTCCATAGACATCGTAGCCCTTGCCGAGAAGAAGTTCGGTCAGATAGCTTCCATCCTGTCCGGTAATCCCGGTGATCAGAGCTCTTTTATTCATGCTGATAATTGTATAAGCGAATGTTCAAGACTGGCAAGGGAGGTTAAAAAGTGCCCGTTTGAAATTGATGGAAGTGGGTGGTAGATTGACCTTTAGTCATATGTCTTCAATCAAGCTGTTGGCGCTCGACATAGATGGCACGTTACTGACACCCGAGGGTGAGTTGACGACTCGTAACAGGGTGGCGATCGAGCGTGCCCGCCAGTCGGGAGTCACGGTGGTTCTGGTGACTGGACGCCGCTTTGGCTCTGCCCGCGCACTGATGCTGGAGAAGCAGCTCGACCTGCCACTCGTCTCGCACAATGGCGCTTTGACCAAGGATATCGAGACCCTCAGAACACTCGATTATCATCCGCTCGATCAAGAGACCGCCTGTCAGATCGTTCACTTTGGACGGCGATACGGGGTGGATCAGCTCTGTTGTGACGATCCACATGGGCACGGGAAGCTGATCATTGAAGGCATCTCCGAGACAAATCTGGCGCTTCGCCGATATCTTGATCGTTATCGGGAGGCGGTGGTCGAAGTGGACGATCTGCTGGCATACCTCGATCACTCACCAATCCAGTTGATGTTCTCGGGCCCGTGCGATCCGATGGATCACTTTGCCGACCGGTTGGCTGAGCAGCTTGATGACCGGATTCAGTTGTTCAAGACCCGCTATCGGGCCGCCAATCTGACCATTCTCGATGCACTCAGCCCGACGGCCTCCAAGGGGGGGAGTCTGGCAGCGATCGCCCGCCAGAAAGGCATCGACCGCTCCGAGGTCATGGCGGTCGGTGATAACCATAACGATCTGACAATGCTTCGCTTTGCCGGCACGGGTGTAGTGATGGCCAATGCCGAGGAGGAGTTGCGGCGGATGGAGTTTCCGGTGACCGCCTCGAATGAGGAGGATGGTGTCGCCGTCGCCATCGAAAAGTATATCTTCAACGGGGTGCTGACCGGCAGCTAACGGATAACGGTTCCCTCAAACCTCAACAACAAAGTGATTATCTGGCAAGTCAGTATCTGGCAAGATTTCACATAAATTCAGGGAGTCAAGATGTCAACGAAAAAGAATCGCACAGCGGTGATCGAAACGGAGAAGGGAACGATCAGGTTCGAGCTGTATGAGGACCTCGCTCCGATTACGGCCGCCAATTTCATCGCATTGGCGGAGCAGAAGTTCTATGATGGTCTCAACTTTCACCGCGTTGAGCCGGGTTTTGTCATTCAGGGTGGCTGCCCGTTGGGTAATGGTACGGGAGGGAGCGATAAGCGTATCCCCCTCGAGGTGACTCCCAATCTGAGACATGGCGAGGCTGGAGCAGTGGCCATGGCTCGCTCATCAGACCCCAACAGCGCGAGTTCGCAGTTCTACATTACATTGGGCAATGCCTCGTTTCTTGATGGAAACTATGCTGTCTTTGGCCGGGTGACCGACGGGCAGTCGGTTGTCGATTCAATCCGGGTTAAAGACAAGATGGTCAGCGTGACGATCGTTGACTGAGCTGGAGCTGGTTCGCTTCAGATGAACAGGTCAGCTCTGGCCGACCAGTTCAGGAAGAGTCCGGCCGATCTCGTCATTGATGACCAGGTCGGCCACCGGATCGAAGAGGGTCGGGGTGCGGTTGATGATGATCAGATGTGCCCCGGCCCTTCTTGCCAGTTGCGGAAGCGAAGCGGCTGGCTGGACTTGTAGCGAGGAGCCGACGGTGATCATCACCTCGCAATCCTTGCAGGCCTCGACGGCCAGTTCAAGAGCCAGTGCGGGCATGGCCTGGCCAAAAGAGATCGTTGCCGGTTTGAGGTCACCTCCGCAGTCTTTGCATTGGGGGGCGGGGTCCCCGCCGTTGATGCGTTCGACGGCCTCGTCCATCGAACTGCGGGCATGGCAGGTCAGGCACTCCACCTCGGTGGTCGTGCCGTGGAGTTCGATCACCTCTCGGTTGCCGGCCCGCTGGTGGAGTCCGTCGATATTCTGGGTGATGAGCGCGCGCAGCTTCCCGCGCCGCTCGAGATCGACAAAAGCGAGATGACCAGCATTGGGCTGGGCATTGCGCATCTCGGGCCACATGGCGACCTTCTGTCGCCAGTATTCGATGCGTGACTCGCGGTATCGCTTGAACTCGTCATACTCGATGATCCTGTTGTTTGCCCAGACACCCCCCGGGCTGCGAAAATCTGGAATTCCCGATTCGGTAGAGATTCCGGCACCGGTAAAACCGACGATCCGGGTCGATCTGGAAATGAGTTGCCGAGCTTCAGTAAGTGTCATTCTTCAATGATAACTGTTTTCGATGGATGAAGAAATTAAATTAATCTCCAGCCCTTCTGCAATGGTTACAGTGCGCTGTCCAAAGTGTGGCGAGGTCGTCAGGACGACGACCCCGGTCGGCAGTGAGACGATGGTCTATTGTCTGCGGTGCCGTCGGTGGTGTCGTGAGCTGGACGAGAATCCAACGCCTGCGGCACTGAAGGTCCGCAAGGGGATTCGCTGCCATTGAGTGGTCGTGGCGTGATGGAGTGCGGCTTGTGACATTAACCTGACGGGCTGTTAGAATACATCTCTTTTGAGATCACTATCATTGATCAGCATTGGCGAGGTTTGTGGAAGATGACCGAGAATGCGATTCTGCGGGACAGCTATGGGCGGGCGATCCGAGATCTGCGCATCTCGATCACCGATCGTTGCAACTTCCGGTGCTTCTACTGCATGCCGAAGGAGGCCATGGAATGGAAGCCGAAGGTGGAGATCCTCAGCTATGAGGAGATCCTCGTTCTGACAGAGATCTTCGTCTCACTGGGAATCGACAAGTTACGGGTGACAGGTGGTGAGCCGATGCTCCGGCGCGATCTGGAGAGTCTGGTAGGCCAACTGTCCGGGATACCAGGAGTGAGTGATCTGGCGATGACGACGAATGCCCACTTTCTCGCCGGACGGGCGGAGGGGTTGAAGAGGGCAGGTCTGCAGCGGATCACGATCAGTCTCGATTCATTGACGCCGGATCGCTTTGCCTTACTGACAGGTCGCCATGGGTTGACGCAGGTTCTGGCTGGAATCGATGCCGCGGTAGCCGCAGGGCTTGCACCGGTGAAGGTCAATTGCGTCGTGATCAGGGGTATCAACGATGATCAGGTCGTCAGTTTTGCCGAACTGGCCCGCGAGAAGGGAATCGATGTCCGGTTCATCGAATTCATGCCCCTCGATAACGGGCAGGTCTGGAAGCGGGAGCTGGTGGTATCGGGTGAGGAGGTACGAGAGCGGATTGCCGCACAGTATCCAATGGAGCGGTTGCCTGGGCGGAGCCTGAGCGAGACGGCGCGGCGTTGGCGTTTTGCTGATGGTGCTCCCGGAGAGATCGGCTTCATCAATCCGGTTACCCAGCCATTCTGTGGCCACTGCAGCCGGATCCGCCTGACTGCGGATGGGATGATCAGAACCTGTCTCTTCTCGACCACCGAGCACGATATCAAGCAGCTTCTGCGGGCGGGGGCCTCCCGACGTGAATTGGTCGATTTTATCCTCGCCGCCGTCGAGAAGAAGGAAGAACGGCACCATATCAACGACATCGATTTTGTC
>CAIOZW010000338.1 GCA_903862855.1 uncultured Acidobacteriota bacterium | reverse complement strand
TCGTGGCGGCTTCGGCGGCGGCGGTGGTGGTCGCGGCGGCTTTGGCGGCGGCGGCGGCGGTCGTGATCGTGGTGGTCGGGGTGGCGGCAATCGCTACTAGTTGACCATACCAGGGAAACAAGCCGTTCATTCGGTATGTCGAGAGCCCCACACCTGGAAAGGTCTGGGGCTCTTGCTATTTCGCAGTCGCATATTATTTTGTTACTTTCAGTATATGTCGACTGGCCCGGTCGAGACCATCAGTGATACCTTGGCAATCATGAACGAGTTAGCCACAATTATCGCCAATCTTCGTCGTGAGTATGTCTCTGAACCCCTGACGGAAGCGTCGGTCGATGGTGATCCGATTGCCCAGTTCCGTTTCTGGTTTGACGAGACACTGCGGGCAGAACAGCCAGATCCGGAGGCGATGACCCTCTCGACAGCAACGCGTGATGGGCGGGTCTCGGCACGAATCGTCCTCTTGAAGGGATTCGACGCCGCTGGTTTCATCTTCTTCACCAACTATCAGAGCCGGAAAGGGCGTGAGCTGATCGACAATCCGTCGGCGGCACTCACCTTCTACTGGCACACCCTGAACCGTCAGGTGCGGATCGAGGGGATGGTCGAGCAGGTCAGCCCGGCCGAGTCTGAAGAGTACTTTGCCACGCGGCCACGCGGAAGTCAGATCGGCGCCTGGACTTCACCCCAGAGTGAAGAGATCCCTGATCGCGAGACCCTGGTCCGCAAGCTGGCAGAGATCGAGAACCGTTTTGGCGAGGATCCAATCCCCTGCCCGCTCTTCTGGGGTGGCTTCCGGCTCAGACCAAACCTTATCGAATTCTGGCAGGGTCGTGAGAACCGGCTCCACGATCGGATCATCTATCGAAATGATGAACAGCGACTCCCTGCGGCCGCCGGCAATTGGCGAATCTCGCGACTCGCCCCCTGAACGGACACCTTCTCAGGCTGTCAGAAGCCCCTGCACCTGCCGAACGACCCGTTCAACCTCTGCTTGATCGGCGAGCGCGATCATAAAGAAATTGTAGCCTTCACTGATACAGATCACCCCGTTGGCGAAGAACCAGATACCATTCAGCAGCGGGTTACCGCCAAGCAGAAGGCTGATCGGCAATCCGGTTGCCGTGGCTCCGGAGAAGGCCGCTCCGATCATTGTCGCACCAGCAGCGACGCTGAACGCCCCAAGAAGCGGGGCGCCAACATAGCGGGCCATCCGCTGTTGAAACTCCAACCGCTGCCGCTCAGCTTCATCAAGCTGCCCACCAGCAAGCAAAGCCTCCTGAGTGCGCAGATAATCCTGGTACCTGCTGCTCAGTTTCCGCAGCCCAACCACGGGCAGCGCACTGTGGAAGAGCCAGTGGTCTCCAAATCCTGAACCAACCAGCGTCACCCCGAGGGACGGTATCGAACTCCCGGCGCGAATACCGGCGATCAGCGATAGTGTGACGACTGTCGCCTTTCCTGGATTATCCCGTACCCATTCCCGGGCCCGTGCATAGACATCCGTCAGGGCGGTCACTGCACCAGCCGCGCCTGCAGTCCGGGCGGTAAAATCCCAGGCCCGCCCTGCTTGCTCATAATACCCTCGTGCCGCACCAAAGATCTCCCGCGCCCTCTCTTCGGCCGCGCGGGCCGTTTCGTCAATCCCGGCTTGCGCCACCCTCTCTTTCACGCTCTCGGTTACCCGATACTGCTCATCGATCTTCTCGAACTGCTCCCGCGCCACCTCACTCGCTGCATTGACCCCCTCTTCGATCTTTGCCCGCAGTTCATATTT
>CAIOZW010000337.1 GCA_903862855.1 uncultured Acidobacteriota bacterium | reverse complement strand
TGAAGGGGGGATCGGCAATCTCGGTCGTCGCCCAGTCGATCGGAGTACGATTGGTCCGGGCCTCGGCGATGCTGATCAAGGTCCGCTGTTCACGTCCGGCCAGATGCATCTCCCGATCACGCTGCTGCTGGCGCTGATTCTCCAGTGCGTATTCTCCACGTGACTCTCTGTTGAGCAGATTGCTGACAACCGCCACCGCCCGGGAGGCATCGAGCACGTGGATGATTGGAGGCTCATAGTGCGGGGCAATCTTGACCGCCGTATGCACGCGGCTGGTGGTCGCCCCGCCAATGAGCAGTGGCAGCACCATTCCCTCACGCTGCATCTCTCGGGCGACGTGGACCATCTCGTCGAGTGATGGGGTAATCAGTCCACTCAGGCCGATCAGATCAACCTCTCGTTCACGCGCGGTCTGGAGGATCTTCTCACACGGAACCATGACCCCGATATCGATCACCTCGTAGTTGTTACAGCCAAGCACGACCCCGACGATATTCTTGCCAATATCGTGAACATCTCCCTTGACGGTCGCCAGCAGGATGCGGCCCTGCGCGCGCGACTCCCCACTCGCCGCCTTCTCCTCCTCCATGAACGGAGTGAGCCAGGCAACGGCCTTCTTCATGACCCTGGCCGACTTGACCACCTGTGGCAGAAACATCTTTCCGGCTCCGAAGAGGTCGCCGACGACGTTCATGCCGGCCATGAGCGGACCCTCGATCACCGCCAGCGGTCGCCCATACTTCTGACGGGCCTCCTCGGCATCCGCGTCAATAAATTCGACGATTCCCTTCACCAGCGCGTGTTCAAGCCGCTTCTCGACCGGCCAGGAACGCCACTCTTCCGCCTCGCGAGTCTCGGTCTTGCCCGACTGCTTGTGCTGCTCGGCAAAGGCGATCAGCCTCTCCGTCGCGTCCGGCCGCCGGTTGAGCAGCACGTCCTCGACAAGTTCGAGCAGCTCGCGGGGAATTTCATCATAGACGGCCAACTGACCGGCATTGACAATTCCCATATCGAGACCGGCCCGGATGGCGTGATAGAGAAATGCCGAGTGCATCGCTTCACGAACCGGGTTGTTCCCACGGAAGGAGAAGGAGATATTGCTCACTCCTCCACTCACCTTCGCGCCCGGCAGATTCTCCTTGATCCACTTCGTGGCACGGATAAAATCGACCGCATAGTTGCTGTGCTCCTCGATCCCCGTCCCGACGGTCAGAATATTGGGATCGAAGATGATGTCGTTGGATGGAAAGCCGACCTGATCGACCAGTAACCGGTAGGCACGCTGGCAGATCTCGACCCGGCGGTCGAAGTTGTCGGCCTGCCCCTTCTCATCAAAGGCCATGACGATCACTGCTGCACCATACTGGCGAATCAGACTTGCCTGCCGGAGAAACTGCTCCTCCCCCTCCTTGAGCGAGATCGAGTTGACGACACCCTTTCCCTGCAGACACTTGAGCCCGGCCTCGAGAACCGTCCACTTCGAAGAGTCGATGACGATCGGGACCCGTGCAATATCGGGTTCCGATGCAACCAGATTGAGGAAGTGGACCATCGCCTCCTGCGAATCGAGCATCCCCTCGTCCATGTTGATGTCGATCATCTGGGCACCGTTCTCGACCTGCTGACGGGCGATGGCGAGCGCCTCTTCATACTCGCCATTGAGAATCAGTCGGGCAAATTTCGGCGACCCGGTGACGTTGGTTCTTTCTCCGAGATTGACGAAATTGGTCTCCGGACGGATCACCAGAGCCTCGAGTCCGCTCAACTGCATGAGTGGTCGCGGGGCCGGTGGAGTTCGTGGTGGATAGGGCCGGACCGCCTCGGCAATCGCCCGGATGTGATCCGGCGTCGTCCCGCAGCAGCCACCGACGATGTTCAGAAATCCACTTGCCGCCCACTCCGCCAACTGTGGCGCGAGCGTCTCCGGAGTCTCCGGAAAACCGGTCGGGAGAAGCGGGTTGGGCAGACCGGCATTCGGATAGGCACTGACCGCAATGGGCGCCAGCGAGCTCAACTCCTCGATATAAGGGCGCATCTCCTTCGGCCCGAGCGCACAGTTGATGCCGATGCTCAGCAATGGCGCATGCATCGTCGAGATGAAATAGGCCTCGACCGTCTGGCCCGAAAGCGTCCTTCCACTCAGGTCGGTGATCGTGAAGGAGAGCATGAGCGGCAGCGTGTAACCCAGATCACGATAGAGATTCTGAATCGCAAAGAGCGCCGCCTTTGAGTTGAGCGAGTCGAAGACCGTCTCGACAATCAGCAGATCGGAGCCGCCATCGATCAGACCCTTCGCCTGTTCGTAGTAGGAAGCCGCTACCTGATCGAAGGTCACCGCACGATAGGCCGGGTTGTTGACATCCGGGGAGAGCGAAGTGGTCTTGTTGGTCGGCCCGAGCGAACCGGCCACAAAGCGGATCTCGCCAGGATGGTCGGCTTCGAACCTGTCGACGGCACGACGTGCCGCGCGCGCCGAGGCGACATTCAGATCGTAGGCAAGGTGGGCCATCCCGAAGTCTTCCATCGAGACCGACTGGGCATTGAAGGTATTGGTCTCGATGATGTCCGCACCGGCGTCGAGATACTGGTGATGGATCTCTTCGATGATCTGCGGCTGGGTGATCGAGAGCAGATCGTTGTTCCCTTTCAGATCACTCGGCCAGTCACGGTACTGCTCGCCGCGATAGGCGGCCTCATCAAGCTTGTAGCGCTGAATCATCGTCCCCATCGCCCCATCGATAATCATGATGCGGCGACGAAGCTGCTCCTGCAGAATGGCTGTCTTTTCGGAATGGTTGATCAAATCAGTTTCTCACTTGCTGTATATCGAAATTCAGTCGGAACATCCGACTTGCCGCAGGCCGGCAACGGGCCTACTTGAGTATCTTGAAGACATCGAGCGCGTGGGGAATCTTCCCGAATGGCGCAGAGACCTGAACTCCCTGCACCAGCGGCCGGACCTCTTCGAGCATCTCCTGCGCGATCCGCACTCCCTCTTCGAGCGCTGCGGCCCCGTCTGAAGCCCGGCGCATCCGCTCCATGATCGGCTCGGGCACCGAGACTCCCGGTACCTCATTGTTCAAAAATTCGGCATTGCGGTAGCTGGTCAGCGGCCAGATCCCCGGAATGATCGGGATCCGAAAAGGCTCGATCCGCTTCAGAAAATATTTCAACTGATTGACATCAAAGACCGGCTGCGTGATCGCATACTCGGCACCAGCCTCGACCTTCCACTGAAAACGGCGTAGCTCATGCTCGAGATCGATGGCACCGGGATTGACTCCGACGCCAATGACGAAGGAGGTCGGCCTGCCAATCGGATTGCCTCCGGAATCGATGCCGTGATTGAGCCGGTTGACCAGATTGGCCAGGCCGATGGCATCGATATCGAAGACCGCTGTCGCATCCGGATAGGGGCCCATCTTTGGCGGATCACCCGTCACGAGCAGAAAGTTGTGTAGCCCCAGTGCCGCCGCCCCGAGCAGATCGGAATACATCCCGAGCAGATTTCGATCCCGACAGGCATAATGGGTCACCGCTTCGATTCCAACCTGCTGCTCGATGATCAGCGAGACGGCCAGCGCTCCCATACGCGATTGGGCACGCGGCCCATCCGGGACATTGACCGCATCGACCCCGGCCTCCTTGAGCTGGCGAACCCCCTCGAGCATCTTTGTGGCATCACAACCGCGCGGGGGCACGATCTCAACGCTCGTCACAAATTCACCCCGCGCCACTTTTGCTCCAAAGCGTGAACGCTCGGCGAGCGGTACCGGCTCGACCCCGGCCGTCTGCTCCTCGACCGAGATGGCGGAGACCGTGCGTCGTCCCGGACTGAGCGCCCGGACGGCATCGGCCATCAGCTTGATGTGCTCTGGCGTCGTCCCGCAACAGCCGCCAATGAACTTCACTCCGGCATTGATGAGCCACTTCGCGTATCGCGCCATATAATCGGGTGATGCCAGATAGATCTGCCGCCCGCCGACATCACGCGGCAGTCCGGCATTGGGCTGGGCCGAGAGCCGCCGATTGGTGTGCGACTGCATCTTCTCGACTGCTTCGAGGATTATCTGTGGCCCGACTGAACAGTTGAGCCCGATCACATCCGCCCCCGCACTGTTGAGCCACTTGTCGAGCTGTGGCGTGAAGACCTCCGGCGGCGTACCATAGGCGGTCGAGCCCTGATCGTTGATCGTCATCTGCGCGAAGATGACCAGATCGCTCACCTCACGCACGGCGAGAATGGCCTGGTGCATCTCGGCCAGATCATGGAAGGTCTCGAGAACGAAGCAGTCGACTCCCCCTTCGACCAGCAGCTCCGCCTGTTCGCGAATCAGCTCGCGCGCCTCCTCGCGGGAGGTCGGGCCATAGGGCTCGATCCGGACCCCAAGCGGGGAGATCGCCCCGGCAACATAGACCTCATGCCGCGCCTCCGCGGCGGCCTTCCGCGCCAGCCGCACTGCCGAAATGTTGATGTCACGCAGCTTCTCATCCAGCCCCTGGTGGGCCAGCTTCAATCTCGATGCGCCATAGGTGTTGGTCTCGATGATCTCTGCCCCGGCCTTGATGTATGCCCGGTGGATGTCGGTGACCAGATCGGGACTGGTCAGATTGAGCTCATCATAGCTGGCATTGATGAAGACGCCTTTGTTGTAGATCATCGTCCCCATCGCCCCATCAAAGATGCGGACCCGATCTTCCTGGATGAATTCGCGAAAACTTCTCATCTTCAATCTTCCGATCTGTTAAAAAAGAAAACCCCGCGCTTCATTTTGCGCGAGGCTGGTCAAATCACCCGAACTGTGCGCACTGTCGCCAGTACGTGAATTGACCGGATTTCCGGTCTGGCCCTTTAGCTGTTTTTTCCGTGGAGCAATTTGCCGGAAATCGCCACGCGATCTGCATTGAATGTGCGGAAACGCTCCGTACGTGTTCAATGCAGCGGGTAAATCAGGGAACATCGTACCAGATAATGAAATGGCCTCACCTTGTGGGCGAGGCCTTTCGATTTCTGGCGGAGGCAGAAGGATTCGAACCTTCGGTAGGAGTTTTAGCCCCTACAACGGTTTAGCAAACCGCCGCCTTCAGCCACTCGGCCATGCCTCCGTAGACTGGACATTCTCTTCATTAAACTGAGTCATGTCAAGTGAAATGGGAGGGCCGCGTTAAAGAATATTCCGCGAAGGTCTTCCCCAACTGCCACGCGGAGGGTGGTGCCTCGACGCTCGAACTTCGCCTCGTGGTGGAGGTGGCAGACGGTTCCAGTGACTTTCAGAGATTTCACCAACCGTTTCTCACTTTGATGACCTGATTGAGATTGGTGACAAGAATGGCTACAATCTCGTCTTCGGTTGTCGAATGACAGTACTCCTCTCTTCCACATGCTGGCGACTTCACAATGCCGGCAATGCATTGAATCCGCCCGGAGAAGTACTGCTGCCGAATCCGCTCACCGGGACCAGAGATGAAGAATTCCGACTCGCCAGACAGCATACGCGGAGAGTACGAAGCGCTCGGCGTCCAGATCTACTATCAGACACGCGGGGTATTCTATCGCAATCCGCACGAGGAGATGGTGCGGACCATCATCCGGACCGTCATCGCCCGGTCACGACTCGACCTCTCGTCGGTGCTCGACCTCGCCTGCGGCAGCGGAGAGGCGACCATCCCGCTTCTGGAACTCGGGGCAGAAAGGATCGACGCGATCGATCCTTACACTGGTGAAGCATACCGCAAAAGAACCGGGCGAACGGTCGAGCCGATCTCATTTGAGGAGGTGGCCGCTGGAGGGCTGGCTGGAAGAAGCTACAGTCTGATTGTCTGCAGTTTCGCGCTTCACCTCGTCAGCCAGTCGCGACTGCCACTCCTCCTCTTCCAATTGGCGCGACTGGCAGGCCCGGACGGAAGACTGCTCATCATCACCCCACACAAACGTCCAGAGATTCAGGAGCAATGGGGTTGGCAACTTGATGACGAACTGCTGATCGACCGCGTTCGCGGCCGTCTCTACTCCAGCTCGATCGAGGCCTGAGGTGAGTTACCTGTTACAACCCCATTCGTGATCAGTTATCAGTGGTGATGAATACTCACCTTGGAGCGTCGTGACGGCAATGACCGCGAAACGGGACTTGTCGACCCTATGGTTGACTTCCAATATGACTGCAAACCGGTCAGTCCAGATCGTTCTAAAACCTTCGCTTTCGCTGCCTGACCATCGATCTTGCTTGAAGATCTTCAGGAAGTTTTTTGGGAGGAATTTGCGAAGATTTGGTCATCGATCTGGTATAAAAAATGAAAGTTGGAGGAATAGAGGCTCATGTTATCAGCATCGATGATCAGGGAGAGTTTCGCCGATGTGTTCGGGCGGGCGTGTCGAGTCTTCACCGCACCAGGGCGGGTCAATTTGATTGGTGAGCACACTGATTACAATGACGGCTATGTGCTGCCGATCGCGCTCAGTCAGAAGACATTTGTGGCCGCTGCGCCACGCGAGGATGGGCTGATCCGTTGCTGGTCAAAGCAGTATTCACGATTGCCGGAACCGATCGAGTTCAAGATCGATGCCGCGTCGAGAGCCGGAGAGGCGGACTGGGCAAAGCACATTCGCGGAATTGCGACCTGTCTGGTTCGCGACCAGTTCAAACTGCAGGGCGCGGATCTTCTGATCGACAGCGATGTCCCGATCGGAGCTGGACTAAGCTCATCGGCGGCGATCGAGGTTGCCGCCGGTTTTGCCCTCCTCAAGCTGAGTGATCAACCGATCGACCTGGTCGACCTTGCACTCGCTGCCCAGCGGGCCGAGCAGGAGTTTGCCGGGACCAATTGCGGGATCATGGATCAGTACATGGCCTGTCTCGGAGTAGCGGGGCATGCGCTGCTTATCGATTGTCGTAGCCTTGAGTACCGTGCCGTCCCACTCGCGACGGAGGAGGCGAGCGTCGTCATCTGCAATACGATGGTGCAGCATGAACTGGCCTCGGGTGAGTATAACGTCCGGCGAAGCGAGTGTGAGGAGGGTGTCCGGAGACTTTCCGCCCATCTGCCGGGTATTGTTGCGCTGCGCGACGTTGAGCTGGAGGATTACGACCATTTTGCCGGCTCTCTGCCACCGGTCATTCAGCGGCGCTGCAATCACGTCATCACCGAGATTGCACGGACGGTTGAGGCGGTCGAGGCACTTGAACGGCATGATCTGGAGACCTTCGGCCGACTGATGTATGCCTCGCATGACAGCCTGCGGAACGACTATGAGGTCAGCTGCCCGGAGCTGGATCTGATGGTTGAGATTGCCACAGGGTGTGAGGGAGTCTACGGTGCCCGCATGACCGGCGGGGGCTTTGGGGGATCGACCGTCAACCTCGTTGCCAACCAATCTCTCCCGGCTTTTCAGGCGACGGTCAGTGAGAGATATCTCGAACGAACCGGAATCCGGCCTGAACTCTATGTCTGTCAGTCGGGAGGCGGTGTCCGCGAGGAGCACTGAACCGAGGAGTATTGAACCATGGATCAACATCACCATCCTGCGTGTGGAAGCGCCGAAAACTCTCGCCTGACCCTGCCAGGTCAGAGACCGTCCGTTCACCCGAACGCTCTGGTTCACCCGAACGCTCCGGTTCAATTGAAGAGAGCGGGATCGATGGTGGTGATCATTCTCTGTCTGATGCTGGCGATACCGTCGGCTGGCAATTTGCTGATTGTGGCGGCCGCACCGTTGGGCGAGCCTTTCGACTGGGAGAGGGCGATCTCTCTTTACAAACAGGGGCGGTACGACGAAGCGATTCGAGAATTCGAACAGGTGCTGACTGACCAACCCGATCATGCCGACAGCCTCAAGTACATCGGCCTGGCCTGGTTGAAGCTCCAGGAACCGGCACGGGCCATCGCCCCACTGCAGGCGACCCTTGACCTGAAGCGGCGTGATGGGCGAAATGACATCGAGCTCTATCTTGCGCTCGGGCAGTCGCTGCTCAGCCTGAACCGCTACGATGAGGCATTGCCCCATCTCGAGACGCTGGTTCGCCTGCAACCGGGAGTCTCCGCGACCCACTACCTGCTCGGAGTAGCTTACGCCAACCTCAATCGTCCTGAGGACTCC
>CAIOZW010000336.1 GCA_903862855.1 uncultured Acidobacteriota bacterium | reverse complement strand
GGCTTCTATCCGGACACGGCCAATTGGCTGACGGGCCTGACTCTTACATTTACACCATCGGAGATCTTCCGGATCAGAGCAAGCCGTCGCCAGGAGGAGCAGAATCTGGCCGCGGAGAGGGCTCGTCTCGACACAGTCGACCAGCAGCTCAAGAGTGAGCAGGCCCGGGCGCGAACACTGGTCGAAGCAGCGCTGGCATTTGCCGGAAATGCGCCGCGTCAACTCGAAGCGGCCCGGCTGACCGAACTTCGCGTGCGCAAACGGTATGATGCCGAACTCTGTACCGTCACTGAGGTTGCCGAAGCAGAGCGTCTGCTGACCCAGGCCGAGGTAGGAATGGGACTGGCCAATCTGGCAATCTGGCGGGCCCGACTTGCAGAGTGCCGGGCCCGCGGGGAGATCGAACCATTGCTCGCGCTTCTTCGCCAGGGAGGAACACATTGAATCTGATCATCTCCGCATTACGACGGCCAGTCACCGTCTTCGTCGTCATGGTCGGGATTATTCTCGGGTCGGGCCTCGCGATCTCGCGGATGTCGGTCGACATCTTCCCGAATCTCAACCTGCCGGTGATCTATGTCGCCCAGCCCTATGGCGGAATGGATCCGTCGCAGATGGAGAGCTATCTCGTCTCCTACTATGAGTACCATTTTCTCTACGTTACCGGGATCGAGCACGTCGAATCACGTTCGATTCAGAACGTCGGCCTGGTGAAGCTCTTCTTTCACCCGGGCACGGATATGAACCAGGCCCTCGCCCAGGTAGTCTCTTATGTCGAGCGATCACGGGCCTTCATGCCACCTGGAACGGTCGCCCCGTTCGTCGTTCGGTACGATGCCGGAAGCGTTCCCGTCGGCCAGCTCGTCTTTTCGAGTGAGACGCGCAATCTGAGCGAGATTCAGGATCTGGCCCTCTTCCGGATCCGCCCCTATTTCTCGACCCTCCCGGGAGTATCGGCTCCTCCGCCCTTTGGAGGAAATCAGCGAACAGTGGTCGTGCGGGTTGATCCCGACCGGATGCGCCAATTTCAGATCGCGCCGGAGGAGGTGATCAAGGCTGTTGCCACTGGCAACACGATTCTCCCGGCCGGCAATATCCGCACTGGTGACCTGAATCGCCTCGCACCAATCAATTCAGTTGTTACAAGTATTCAGGAACTGGCCAACCTTCCGATCCGGACTGGAAGCGGGCCAACCGTCTACGTGCGGGACATTGGAAACGTCGAGAACGGATCTGACATCCTTACGGGTTATGGACTGTTCAATGGGAAGCGAACCGTCTACATTCCAGTCACCAAGCGGGCTGACGCGTCGACGATCGATGTCGTCAAAAGGGTCAAGTCTGAGCTTCCAAAGATGCAGGCCCTCATACCAGAGGACATCCGGGTCAGTTTCGAGCTCGACCAGTCGACCTATGTGCAGAACAGCGTGCGGGGTCTGATCACGGAAGGAATGCTCGGTGCCCTCCTGACCGGACTTGCCGTGCTGCTCTTCCTGCGTGATCTGCGCAGTGCGCTGATCGTGGTCACGACGATCCCGCTGGCAATCCTCTCCGCGCTGATCGGACTCTGGCTGACCGGGCAGACGGTCAACATCATGACTCTCGGGGGGCTGGCACTGGCAACTGGTATTCTGGTCGACGAGGCCACGGTAGCAATCGAGAACATTCACGTGCATCTGGCAAGTGGTGAACCGATGCGGAGGGCCGTCCTCAATGCAACCCGCGAGACGATCACTCCACGCCTTCTGGCAATGCTCTCGATCCTGGCGGTCTTCGTCCCATCCTTTCTGATGATCGGAGTTTCAAGAGCGCTCTTTGTGCCACTCTCTCTGGCGGTCGGGCTGGCGATGATAGCCTCATACATTCTCTCAAATACGCTGGTTCCGGTTCTGGCGATCCGCCTGCTGCGAATTGAACCTGGCGGAGGAGAGAGCGGAGGCCGAAGCTCTATGAAAGCTCTCCACGATCGATATGCCAGGATCATGGATGGGCTGGTTCGACGGCGGGGGCTGTTGACCATACTCTACCTGATCCTGACGACGGGAACGATTCTCCTCCTGGGCCGACCACTGGGACCGATCGGAGTCGATATCTTTCCGGAAGTCGAGTCCGGAATGCTTCAGATGCGGCTGCGGGCGGCGACTGGAACCAGGGTAGAAAGAACCGAGGTGATGGCCCTGACGGCATTGCGGGCAATCCGCGATGTGGCAGGCGAAGAGAACGTCGAGGTCACCCTGGGCTACGTCGGCACCCAGCCGGCCAGCTACCCGGTCAACACGATCCATCTCTGGACGAATGGTCCACAGGAGGCCATCATCAGCGTCAAGCTCCGCCGTTCGGGAGATCTGAAACTATCCGAGCTGAAAGAGCAGTTACGCCAGAAGATACCGCCGCTGCTGCCCGGGGCGACGCTCTCTTTCGAGGCGGGAGATATTGTCAGTCAGATCATGAACTACGGTTCACCAACGCCGATCGAGGTCGCCCTGAGCGGGCCAAGTCTTGCTGCCAATCGGGCATTTGCCGAGAAGATCTTCGCGGAAATGCGGAAGATCCCATCGCTTCGAGATCTGCAGTATGGCCAGCCCCTCGACTACCCGACGGTCAACATCAGCATCGACCGGGAGCGGGCCGGGCAATTAGGCCTGAACGTGGAGCAGATCGGGCGCTCACTGGTCGCGGCAACATCGTCATCCCGTTTCACCCAGCCGGTCTACTGGCGTGATCCGGCAAGTGGTACCGCCTATCAGGTGCAGGTTGAAATCCCGCAATCACGGATTGGATCGATCGAGGATGTCCTGACACTCCCGGCCGCAAGTGGAAATCTGCCGGGGAGAAGTACTCCGCTGGTCGGCGAAGTCGCACAACTGAGCTATGGGACGATGCCCGGCCAGATCGATCGTTACAACCAGCAACGTCTCGTTTCGATCATTGGAAACCTTGGTGACAGCGATCTTGGCCGGGCAGCCGGAGAGGTCGATTGGGCGATCAAACGTGCCGGCAACCCACCTCGTGGAGTGACAGTGACCATGCGCGGCCAGGTGCCGGCATTACAACAGATGATCTCCAGTCTCGGTTTTGGTCTGCTGCTCTCAGTTGGCGCAATCCTGCTGCTGCTGACCGCGTGGTTTCAGTCCCTGCGTCTGGCCCTCTGTACACTGGCCTCTGTCCCGGCAGTCCTCGCCGGAGTGGCAGTCGCGCTCTTCCTGACCGGGACGACGCTCAACCTCCAGTCGTTTATGGGAACGATCATGGCGATTGGAGTCTCTGCGGCCAACTCCATTCTGCTCGTCAGCTTTGCCGAAGAGTCCCGGCGACGCGGACGTCCATCGCTGGAGGCGGCACTCGATGGTGCAACCGGCCGGCTTCGTCCCATTCTGATGACGACACTGGCCATGATTGCCGGGATGCTTCCGATGGCCCTGGCACTTGGCGAGGGAGGGGAGCAGACCGCCCCACTTGGCCGTGCCGTGATCGGCGGACTTTTCGCCTCAACCCTTGCCGTGCTCCTGATCACCCCATTCATCTTTGCCGCACTGCAAAGACATTCACCAGTCACTTCCATCTCCATGCTTGAAGATGATCCGACCAATTCTGGAAATGACCTGAACAGAGGATGACCTCAAAGAGATATGTCAAAGATGAGCAACAATAATAAGAGAAACCGATCGATTCCTGGCCTGATCCGTCGAGTATCGATGCGCCTATCGATTTCGATCATCCTTATCGGCATCTGTGTCGGTCTCGGCGTCGGCTGTCGCCGCAATCTACCTGAGAGCCGGCAATCGAAAGCGGAGGCGGCGCCGGCCATTGCGACCACCACCGTCGAGTCGAGAGAGGTCGGGCGCCAGCTTCGGCTTCCCGGGGAGTTGCGGGCCTGGCAGGAGGTGGCGCTCAGTCCTAAAGTGACCGCCTTCATCCGACGGATGGAGGTCGATCGCGGAGCAGCTGTACGGACTGGACAGGTCCTGGCAAGACTTGACGCTCCCGAACTGTCAGCCCGGCGGACAGAAGAGGAGGCGAAGACGGGGGCGGCAAAGCTTCGCCAGAGCGAGGCGGAAGCGCATGCCCGCAGTCTCCGCGCACAGCGACTCGAGGCGGAGGCCCGGCTGGCCTCGGCGATGGCAACCTGGCAGAGACTGAAACTGGCCGCCGCGACACCCGGTGTGGTATCTGGCAACGAGCTGGAGATTGCCCAGCGCCGCGTCGAAGCGGAACAGGCACGCCTTGAGGCTTTTCGCGAGAATGAACAGGCGGCACAAACTCAGGTCCGCTCTCTTGTGCAGATCGAGATCGCGGCCCTGGCCAGTCTGAGTTCAGCCCTGGCCAGTGAAGATTACCTGCGGATCACCGCTCCCTTCAGCGGGCGCATCACGGAGCGTTTCAGCCATCCTGGAAGTCTCGCGACAACTGGCCAGCCACTATTCCGGCTCGAACAGGTCTCGAAACTCCGCCTGGTCGTCAATCTACCAGAGGCAGAGATTGGGACGATCCAGCCAGGTCTCGAGGTAGCGTTCAACGTGCCAGCATTTCCGGGGCGGGAGTTCAAGGCGCGACTTGCCCGGGTCGCCGGGGCACTCGACCCGCAAACCAGGAGCATGCCGGTCGAACTCGATGTCGAGAATCGAGACGAAGCACTCTCGCCGGGGATGTTTCCTCAGATCATCTGGCCGGCCAAGCGTCCGCAACCATCACTCGTCGTGCCAGTAACGGCCGTCGCCGTGACGACGGAGAGAACCTTTGTCGTCCGGATACGTAACAATATGGTTGAATGGGTCAATGTAAAACGCGGTATCTCGATCAGTCTCGATGGAAAGGATTATGTCGAGGTCTTCGGCGACCTTGCGCCGGGAGAGAAGATCGCCGTCCGCGGAACGGATGAATTGCGCCAGGGAACAGTGATCGGTGGTTAGGACTGGCCGGACTTTCAGAGTCAATATGGCTGGCCAGGCGGGCAAATCCTTTGCGGCCAGTCAGCCAGCCGGTAATGTCAGCGATGGCCGAGAACTCTATCTCCGGTCATACTTGAGTATCAGCCCCTTTTCTCCAGTTACCCAGACATGCCTCTTCGTCAAACCGATCCCGAAAAGGTTGACCCGGATTCCACTCTCCTGCTCGACCCAGGTTCGTCCACTATCCCCGGTGCGCAGGATCGTCCCATTCCATCCGACGATCCATCCATTGTTTCGATCGGCAAAGATGATGTTGAGCAGGTTCTGCGTCGTATCGACGGCAACTCTCTCCCAGGTTGCACCAGCATTCGATGTTCGAAGAATCACTCCCTTGTCGCCAACGACCCAGGCATTGTCCCGCCCCCTGATATCGATGTGGTAGAGATATCCCTTGATGTTTGTCGGCTGAAGATCCCAGTTGAGTCCTCCATCCTCGGTTCGCAGAATCGTCCCGCTTGAACCGACAGCCCAGCCATGCTCGTCATCTGCAAAGCGGACATGAACAAGCTCCTCTTTGGTTCCGCTCTGCTGCCTCTCCCATTTGCGCCCTCCATCCCGGGTATGAAGAATCAGCCCATCGGTGCCAACCACCCACCCCTTCTTCTTCGAGGCAAAAGTGATGCTCTGGAATCCCTGTCCGCGCTGCCCAAGCTCATAGGCAACCTGTAATGTCTCACCACCATCTCCGGTCCGGAAGAGCCGCCCGCCATTGGCAACCAGCCAGCCATCTTCTCGACTGAAGAAAAAAAGATCCTTCAGGTTGGTCGTATCTCTCCTCTGCCCTATCTCAATCCATTCATCCCCTTCATCGATCGTCGCAAGCAGAAGTCCACTGTCGCCTATCACCCACCCGAAACGATTGTCTACAAATCCAATCCCGTTCAGGTCACGCTTATCCTGGTCCTGTGCTGCCACAATCCACTGGGCCTGAACCTCTCCCAGGATCAGGAATATCAATGCAATAGACCATAACAATCTGCCCATAAGCCTCCTTACTCAAACTACCGCTCACGGAGATCGGACTGGTTGATCCCCTCTATCTGGATCTCACGTGGCAACTTTATCGAAAAATCCATCTTGGCATGTCGATTACCAAAAACAATCTGCCGCTCAAGGTAGTCGGTGGTCAGCAGCAGAGGCTGATCGATTTCATGCAGCAGATCGACCGCTTTGAGTGGGACAACCTTGTCTGGTCTGATGCCAAGCCCTTCAATCCGTCGTCCCTTGGAGGTGCGAAAATCCGTATCGCTCACATTGAGCCGGCCGCCATCGGAGAGCCTGATGGTTTGGCTCACCCCAAGAAGGCAGCCGCAGGTCGACGCATGGACTCCGACAACAAATGCCCGCTGATACTCCTGCATCGCCGCTGCCAGAATCTCGGCACCGCTGGCCGAACGCGCACTCACCAGAACTATCACCGGAGCACGATAGAGTTGGCGCACCACCCCGGTATACCGTTTCGTCACCCGTCGATCGCGGGTAATGAATTCTCCAAGATCGGTCTGCTCTTGAAAGAAATAACTGGCAATCTGGAGAACCGTGTTGACAAAACCTCCACCATTATTGCGCAGATCGAGAATCAGACCGCGGGTGTTCTGCAGCTCCTCCATTGCCAGATCGAAATCATTTTCGATCTCCGGTGCAAATCCGGTAATCTCGATGTAGCCGATCCGGTGGGCAAGCTGCCGGGCGGTAACTCGCCGCCGGAATTCGACCAGCTTGCGCTGAAGAGTAACCTGGTGGGATGTATGCTTGTCGTCGGCATAGACAATGGAGACGTGACCGGACGGTCCGGATTGAAAGAGTCTATCGTAACTCTGCAGTTCCAGGGCCAACGAGGTGGAGCTGGCGCCGATCTCCCGCCGGAGGCGCTCGAGAACCAGTCCTGTCGGCTGACCATCGACCGCCAGAATACGATACCCGGGGCGGATCCCGGCAAGAGCGGCGGCAGAGCCCGGCTCTACCCAGGTCACTGTCGGCTGCCCCTCGATCGGCCTGACGAGCAGACCAACCGAGATACCTGAGGGCTGATGGCGATCGAAGCTCTCCTCGGGCGAGAAGATGCGTGTATGCGCATCCCCCAGCGTCCCGAGCATCCTTCGCATTACTTCATAGAGCGCGGCGCGATTCTCTGCCTGCTCGGCCAGTGGTCGAAAGATCTGTCGCTGGGCACGCCAGTCGACCCCATTGAACTTTTCATCGTGATAGTTCTCACTGATCGTTCGCCAGACCTGGTCAAAGATGTGCAGCCGTTCCTGTCGGGTGGATGGCAGAGTGGGAGCAGGTGTCTGAGCTGATAGAGATGGCAGAAATGGCAGAAATAGCCAAAGTAGCCAAAATGGCCAAAATGTATTGTCTACCAGGACCAGAAAGGTCAGGGCGATCGATCTGTGGCCACTCTTGTAACGTAAAATGGGCATGTCAGCTCAGGGAACCGGCTTCGGTTTAAGAAGATCCTGGAGACTCCGCTTGAGGCGCTCGATCTCTTCACG
>CAIOZW010000335.1 GCA_903862855.1 uncultured Acidobacteriota bacterium | reverse complement strand
TGTCCGCCAAAGTTCTTGAAAAAGACATCCTCATCAGGCCCTTTGGGCAGAGCATCGATCTTGAGCAGCTCGTTACCGATCAGGACGTGATCTTCCGGTTGGAGTCCATTCCAGCTCAGGAGACGAATGCCCCGAGAGGCAGAGTCGCGATCATTGAGTGTCTGGGTCGTCTCAAGAATGCAGCGCAGAAGGGCGCGCGGCAGAAGCTGACCGCGGCTGTCATAGATCTCGATAACCGAATCAAGAGGTGAACCGAAGCGTTGGGCCGCAATCTCGAGCGTCAACGACTCACCACGCCGGGCACGGAACTGGAACCAGGCTTCCGGACCGTTCTCCAGTTTGCCGTTGATGGTGACCGGAGCCTGAACTGATTGGGCCGACTCACGTGTGAGGCCGGATCCGTTGGCCAAAATCTCCGGAAGTGACCCGAGGGGAAGCCGGATCTCGTTGGTCGCCAGACCGTTGAGACGATGGGTATTGACCGGACTCCAGTCATCGATCAGCGGAGCATCGATCTTCACCTGCGTTCTGGCCAGATTATGTCCCTGCAGGGCAACCATCGTGCTGGTCCCCTGACGCAGCCCGAGCGGAAACCAGCCGGTGACGACCGGGAGTTCACCGATGTTGAGGCGGTAGGCAAACTCGTTCGGCTTGCCCATGCCGCGCTGCTCGTAATCACTGATCTGCAGCGTGTACTCGCCAGACGAGGTAAAGCGATGGGCGAGCAGCGCATCGCGCCGGCCCCGCGTTGCCAGACTGCTTGCGACTCTTCTTCCTTCCAGATCGGTCAAGGTCAGTACCGCATCGATCCGCGAACCGAAGGCGGAGGCGACGACCTCGAAGACCAGCTCCTGACCGGCCCGGGCTTTGAATCGAAAGTGGTCACGATCACCGATCGCCTGCATCTCTCCGACAATGGTTGTCGGAAGATTGATGGACTGCGCCTGGGCAGGGAGATCGTTCTCTTCACGGTCGAGGGTCTCCGGCAGATCACCGACAATGAAGGTGCTGGCCGTACTGGTCCCAAGTGGCGTGACGAGGCGCAGATTGTACTCACCCGGCAAGGCTGCCGGATCGATCGAGACATCGATCTGGAGCCGGTTTTTGACTGCCCGGTCCCCCTCATACCGCCGGGTCGGGTCGGTTGATGGTCCAGGAGCCGTTCGGGCAGTCTCCGCATTGAGGACGATCTTTCCACTCACACCCGGCTTGTCGAAGATGACGGCCGACGCTCCACTGAGGTTGACCCCCTCGATGGTCAGGGTGACGGTCCGGCCGCGTGTACCGCCGACCGGGCTGATCGTCGTCAGGTATGGATGCGGGATCTGCCCAAGGGTTGGCAGACTGACCAGCAAGGTGATCGCGAGGATGAGGAGAATTCTCGATCTGTTCATCGGGGATCCTTATCGATAGAGGCCATTCTTCGCTTCTGGCCATTCATCGCACCATAGATGCTCAAGGCACCATCAAAGCGACCGGCGGCGACCCACCGGCCATCAGGAGAGAAGGCGAGCGCCTGCACCCAGTCCGGCTGCGTCTCGAGAGTGCGTGTCTCGACAAGTGTCGCCGGATTCCAGATTCGGAGGCTCCGGTCACCTGCACTGGTTGCCAGGCTCAGGCCGTCGGGCGCATAGGCAATCGCGACGATCGCGTCCTCATGAGCGATCAGGGAGCGGAGTCGCTTCCCTTCACCATTCTCGCTGAGCTGCCAGATGTGGATGGTTCGATCGGCTCCCCCGCCGGCAAGTATTCGTCCATCCTTTGCCGATGCCGGTGCAAAGGCCAGAGCATTGACAGCGTCAAGGGCATCACCAAGGGTCGAGAGACGGCGGCCCGTCAGGGGATCCCAGACCTTGACCGTCCGGTCGGCACTCGCCGAGGCAAGAAACTTCCCGTCAGGGCTGTAGGCGAGGGCGAAGACTGCATCGGTATGATCGCGGAGTGTCTGTAACTCTGTTCCGGTCGCCGGATTCCAGAGCCGGATCGTCCGGTCATAACTCGCCGTGGCGATCGTCCGGCCATCGGGGGCATAGGCCACGGAGGTGACGTGATCACGATGGCCGCGCCATGCCCGAATCTCGGTCCCCTTCGAGGGATCAAAGAGTCGAACCTCGCCAAATTGGCCAGGGTTGCCACCCACCGCGACCAGTTGCCGGCCGTCCGGGCTGAAGGCGACTCCGCGAACCTGGTTCTCAAAACCACGGAGCGTCGCTTTGACCTGACCACTCGCCGGATCGAGCAGCTCGACCTCACGGTAGCGCCCGACGGCGAGCATTGCCCCGTCAGGACTGAAGGCGAGCGCACTGACTGCGGCCCGAACCCGCTTCGCTGGTGGTGGTGATACCTGGCTTTCACCTGCGATGAAGAAGACCGTGGTATGAAGAAGGACCAGGGCGATGGACAGAGAGAGCTTCATTTGCTTGATCCTTGTCATCAGTGATTGAACATGAACTCCTTGCTGGTCAAAATCGCCCAGGCGACATCCTCGATCGCCTGACGGCGGTCGTCGCTCTCGCGAAGTGCGGTGAGCAGCCGCTGTAGCTCATCGGGTCGCGGCTCCCGTGCCAGCGCGGCAAGGTAGAGATGGCGCAGGGCCATCGCGTCGGCAATGTTGTGGCGCACGATCGAATCGACGATTCCGCCGGGAGCGCGGAGCTTCTGGTTGAGCGTCTCGCCGTTGATCGCGTGGAGAGCCTGGGCCACCGTCGGTTCGGCTGTTCGCTCACTCTCGACAGTAATCAGTCGCGGTGGCTTGCCGAAGACATTCAGGAAGTAGGGATTGTTCTTTGCATCCGGCACCTGGAGTGCGCGTGTTCCCGGGGCCATGTTCGGGAACGGTGTCGGCACACCGGTCACCTGGGAGACGGCATCGAGCAGAACCTCGGCCGGCAGACGGCGCAACACGTAACGCGAATAGTACCGCTCGTCATCCGCATTGGTCGAGTTTGGAGTGCCGGTCCGCTGGTAGGCCGCCGAGTTCATGATCGTGCGGATCAGATGTCTCGTGTCGAAGCCATGCTCGGTGAAGTCTTTCGTGAGGGCTGTCAGCAGCTCTTCATTCGATGGCGGGTTGGTCGCGCGCATATCGTCGACGGCCTCGACCAGGCCCCTTCCCATGAAATTCTTCCAGACCCGATTGACATATGAGCGGGCAAAGTATGGATTGGCCGGGGAGGTCAGCCAGTTGGCCAGGTGATCACGCCGATCGACCGTTGAGTCGAAGGCGAGTGGCTGGCCATCGAGTGGCGCCGGTGGCAGCGGCTTTCCAAGCCGCGGATGGTTGATCTCGCCAAACGGATTGGAGTAGACCTGCACGTCACCATCCCGCTGCCCATTCTTCATCCCGATGCGCGTGAAGAGGTTGGCCATCTGGTAATACTGCTTCTGGGTCCACTTCTCGAGCGGATGGTTATGGCAGCGCGCGCAGGTGATCGACATTCCCAGAAAGGCCATCGAGAAGTTCTCGGTCAGCTCGGTCGTCTCCTTGTGGAGAACGTAGTAGTTGGCGGCGCCATTCTCGAGGGTATTGCCATTGGCGGTGACGATCTCGCGCACCATCCGGTCGTAGGGTTTGTTGACGCGGACGCTCTCGCGGATCCAGTTGTAGAATGACCACATCGCATTCTCGCGCAGCAGTCGCGAGGAGACGAGCAGCGTATCGGCGTGCCGGTTGGCCCAGTAGTCGACAAATTCCGAACGGTTCAGCAACTGATCGACCAGGGTCGCGCGCTTGCCGGACGACTTGTCAGCAACGAAACGGTCGACTTCGGCGACCGTCGGCAGAGTTCCCGCTGCGTCGAGGTAGGCGCGTCGAATGAACTCGGCGTCTCCGGCCTGCGCCGATGGAGTGATACGCAGCTCACGTAAACGGGCGATGACCAGTTCATCGATATAGTTGTGGCGTGGCGAGCGATCAAAGACCTCGCCTGGAATGTTGTTTGGATAGGGATTGGTGATACGTGCAAATGCGACATTGCTCTGGTACCAGAGGCTGATCGCCGTCTCGCCGGGCCCGGCCACCTTGATCGCACCGTCGTCGTCGACTCCGGCGACGGCGGCATTGGCCGTCGAATACTTGACCCAGCGGGTGACATCCTCGCGATGGCCGTCGCTGTAGCGGGCGATGACGTGCAGTTGGGCGGTTGCACCGGTCGCCAGGGTGAGTTGGCGCGGCGTGACCTCGAGGGCCGTGATGCGCGGATCTCCCTCGACGGGCGCCGTGCCACCTCCGGCGATCCACTCGCTCAATACTCTATACTCGAGCGACCCGATGGTCAGACGCTCTCCCCCGCCGTGTCCGATCTTCATCGTCGGTTTGAGCAGCAGCAGGCTCCGCGTGGGCTCCATGAGGTTGATGCGCCGCCCGGCCGTCTGACGTGTCATGACGTTGTAATCAGCCTCCGGGTCATATCCGCGCAGGGTGAGCTTGAAGCCTCCCTTTCCCGCCAGTGCCCCATGACAGGCTCCCGAATTGCAGCCGAGCCGCGTCAGAACCGGAATGACGTGATTACGAAAGCTCCAGCCACCAACCGGCGTCGTCACCTCACTTGCTGGTCTGGTCGTATCGAGCGTCAGTGGTTCAACATTGGCCGAGGCAACCTGACTTACCGGGCGGGCGGGTAAGAGCCACAAGCCGAGCAGTGCCATGAAAATGATCAGCCCCTTCAATCGATCACGCATCGTCATCTCCATCAGGTCTCAGAACAGTTCATTAATCGGGTTGAAGCCATGCTCGATGACCCGGATCGGTCTTCCCTGCACTCCCGTCAACTCGGCATCGGGGGCAATCCCGAGCGAATGGCAGATCGTCGCCGCGACCTCGGCGGGGGCGACCGGACGATCCTTCGGCGCCCCACCCATCTCGTCCGATGAGCCGACCACCTGACCACCCTTGACCCCACCACCGGCCATGAGCATCGTCCAGCACTGCGGCCAGTGATCACGGCCACCAGCCGGGTTGATCTTTGGCGTCCGCCCGAACTCTCCCGTCGCGACGACGAGAGTGTCATCGAGCAATCCGCGCTGCGCGAGATCTTCGAGCAGTGCGGTGTAGCCCATATCGAACATCGGGCCGACCAGATCGCGATAACAGGCGATCGGGCTAAAGGGTGCCGACCCGTGAATGTCCCAGGTGATCTCGTTGAAGACCGTCTCGAACATGTTGATCGTCACATAGCGGACACCCCGTTCGATCATGCGCCTTGCCATGAGGCAGCTCATTCCGAAACGGTTGCGGCCGTAACGATCCTTGGTCGCGTCATCTTCCTGGGTCAGGTCGAAGGCCTCGCGCATCTTCGCTGACGACATGAGCGTGTAGGCCTGGTTGAAGTTCTCATCGAGCAGCCGGGCATCCTGGCTGACCTTGAAGCCGGCTTCGAGCTCTTGGACCGACTGATCGACCATCTCGCGCAGACGGCGTCGCCGGTCGGTGCGGATGGTCGAGATATAGTCCGGCGGAAGCATGTCGGGAACCTTGAAGTTTGGCTGCGCCGGATCGGCGTTGAGAATGAATGGATCGTACTGTTTGCCAAGGAAACCGGCGCCATGGCCGTGCGGCATGTTCCCGCCGGTTGCGCCGATGGGGCGCGGCAGCAGAACGTGCGGCGGTGCGTCTCCACGCGGCCCGCGCATCTTCGCCAGAACACTGCCGACACTCGGATGCTCGATCCCACCCTGGAAGAGCCTTCCGGTCTGCATCATCTGGTGGCCCGTGTCGTGCACTGCGGCCGCCGTGTGGTAACAGGAACGGATCAGCGCATACTTGTCGGCCTGCTTCGCCATTCGCGGAAAGATCTCGCTGATCTCGATTCCCGACACATTGGTCTTGATCGGACGATAGGGACCACGGATCTCGGCCGGGGCGTTCGGCTTCATATCCCAGAGATCGAGCTGGCTCGGCCCGCCGACGAGCATCAGGAAGATGCAATTGCGCTCTTTGGTGGTGTCGACCGCGCCACTCGCGCGGAGACGGAAGAGGTCGGTCAGCCCGAGACCAAGCATCCCGAGTGCCCCGGCGTGAAGAAAGTCGCGCCGACGCAGCCCATCACAGAAACTTACACTACGCTCTGCATCTAGTCGGATCATGTTTTTCCCATCCTGTATTTTTTACCAGCTTTGGAGTGCGGCTGGATTATAACAGATCCGCAAGATTTCAAAAGGTCGAACATTGGAATAAAGGATTTCAATTTAGGCTGACTTCATGGATAATCGGGGCGTCAGTGGAATCTGGCTACTCGATCGTTACGCAAACTTCGAGTAAAACAGACTCGGTTATCTCTTGTACTAAAATACATCTCTCATTCGATCCAGCACTCTTCAAGCCGGAGGGTGTCAGCATTTCGCGCGACACTAAACTTAAACCTTGTTTGGGAATCTGGCGGTCAAATTACCGTCCAAAAGCAGTGAGGTCTCTATGGAAATACTTGTTCTTCAATGTCAGCTTGTAATTGCGCTTGGTCTGTTGAATGTATGGCTGCTTCGATTTGGGAAAGCGACGCCGTGGCGCGGTGGTGAGGCGAGGAATATGCGTGAGGAGTTTGCCGCATATGGCCTGCCAGAGTGGTCAATGTGGGTCGTCGGAGGTTTGAAGGTCTCGCTCGCGATACTGCTGATCGTCGGGCTCTGGATCTCTTCGGTTTCAAGACCGGCGGCAATTGGCGTCGCCATCCTGATGCTTGGTGCAATTGCCATGCACGTCAAGGTGGGGGATCCGATCAAGAAGGCGCTGCCAGCGACTTCGCTGCTTCTGCTCTGCCTGTTTATCGCGACCACCTAGTTGTAACAGAATTTGGGGATTCCGGGTTTAGTGTGGGTTCGCGCACTTCCTGGGAATGCGTCGACTACCCCGGGCACATTCACCGCCGTAGGGGCAGGCCTTGTGCCTGCCCTGGTTCCGACGGCCGAACAATCCATATGCGGCGTTCCTTCAGAACGCCTTCATTGTGGTACCCTATCCCGGGGTTTCATCCCGGGCTGGTATGCAGGGCCCCTTTGTGGCGCAGAACCGATTCGTCTTTCCCGATCCTTGGGTTTCACTGTCCGCGATCATATAAAGTGATTAAATCTGGATAACGCCTTAACGGCCACCATCATCGCCCAGGGCGCTCCTTTTGCCCCAAAGGGGCAACGCATACCAGCCCAGGGTGAAACCCTGGGAAGGCCACGTCCCAACATCCCAGCGTTCTGAAGGAACGCCGCATATTCATCAATTACGGACTCCTGGCCTGACAATTCCCAGGCGGCGTGCCCTCAGAATTGATTCTGGTATCACTCAACCCAATGTGACGTTTTAGCTTCCCCACTCGAAATCTGGAAGCCCCAATCAGGAAATTGCCGCAAATACATCAACGCAGCTGATAGATTTCAGCGACCTCACTCCAGCCGTGGTCGAAGGTAAAATTCCGTGCATGTCCAACTGGGTTTTCGGCAGATGGTGGTTAAACAGCTGGGACTTCTATTATTCTGGCGCATTCTCTTTAGCTAAATTTGCCTTGAGGGTCTTGGCTTGCTGCAGTGCTTTTGCCGCAGCATCAGTTTGTCCACTTGCCTTCAGAGACTCAGCCCACACCTCATGTAGATCCGCATCGTTAGGATTCTGCTCCACCGCGACGCGGTAGAACGGTTCGGCCTCAGCCACGTCTCCTCGGAACTTGTTGTAGTAGCCGAGATTACGCGAGAGGGGGGCGACCGTCGCCTTGTCCTCCTTCAGCAATCGCTGGTACTCGGTGAGTCCGGCCTTAAAATCAACTTTCATCTTTTTTGTGATCTGCTTCCAAGCAACCCGCGCCGGGCAATCAAACGAATCGTAGCCTAGCCATCCCATCGCTTCGTCAGTCATGGCTGCTGCGGCGACAATGGCCTGTCCTGCGTACCCAGCATCCAGGGCGTTGGAAAGAAACACCACTGCGTCGCCCAACTCTGGGTCGACGAGCAGAAAGCCCATTGACCCGCCATTATCGCCCCATTGGAATCCCAGCCACCTTGTATCTTTTCTCTGCAGGAGTAGCCCCAGACCTGCAGCCAATTCGACGGACTGGGTTTTCGGAACCAATGGGTCACTCTGCGAGCTAGTGATCGGTTTCTGTGGCGTGAACATTTGACGAAGTGATTCCGGCGACAACACATCACCACGCAACATACCCGCCCAGAGCTTCGCATAGTCGTCCGCAGTCGTTATCTGGTCAAACGCCCCTGTGCCAGCAGCATTGGTCATATACTCCTGGCCTCTGTCCAACCAGTTTCGGCCAGTCGCACGGTTTTCGCCAAATCGCGCCGCGAAAACAAAACTAGTTCGCTCCATCTTGAGCGGGCCAAAGAGCGTCTTTTGTGCCCACTGTTCGAGCGATTCGCCCAATCGCTTTTCCACTACGCGCTGAAGATAGCGGTATCCCTCGGTTGAGTAACTGTACCGAGTACCCGGGTCTGCATCCAGTTTTGGCTGGCCGAACGACAGCCCGCTCATGTGGCTCATCAGCATGCGTGGTGTTATCAGAGTCTTTCGCGGATCATCGAGGCTGGAGTACGCGAAAATTGCGTCCGCAGATTCATCGAGATCCAATCGGCTTCGATCGTGAAGCCAAAGTGCGGCCATCGCCACCAAAAAGGCTTGCCAAGTGAAGCAGCCTCGAAGACAGTCTCGGCGTCAATTAACGTCGCAGTTTCGGATTCGTCCATCGCAGCCCGCCGACCGAACTGTCGCGACCATTCGAACTGAGCGTTTCTAACGCGAGCGATGGACAGTCCTGGTACATCAGCTGCATCCATGACTTGCTTGAACTCTTGATCGTTTGGAACTGCCGTAACCGTCTGACCTGTCGTCAGGTCGGCCTTAGTGTTTTGCCATGGGGCGGCCAAAACTGTGAGCGAAGAGCAAGCAACAAAAACAACGAAAATTAAAAATGTAGGAACCTTACTATTCAAATGCGCCATTTTTTTCTCGCTGGCCGAACGTCGCGCATAACCGGCTGCCAACGAAGCGCAGCGTAGTTGGCAGTCCGAGTTGATGCGATTGTTGGGCATTAGTGGGAAAGGCTTCACAATCGGCTTTCGGGCACGCTAGCGACCGCGCTGAAACACTCGAGCCAACCAACCCTTTCGTTCCTGTTGTTCTTGGTCTTCTTTGCGAAGGTCGAGCGACGACCTGATTCCTTCGCCCTTCTGTTCATTTCCCAGGCGTGGCGCACCAACCTGTGTTCCAGTGGCTGGTCGCCCATTGATGGGCATATCGCGAAGAGTGGTAGTCGTCCAGACGTTGCTTGACCAGAAATCCTTGGCTGTAAGTTGACCATCGTTCGAGTCAATGTACCAATGATAATAAGGATATGGATTACCAAACCGTTCGCCTATCAGGATGCATCGGCCAGCAAGTTCTGCGTCTCTGGCGGCCTGACCGTACAGATGGGACGAAGTTGTTTCAGGTTCTGGCAGCAAAATTCCGGTAGTCTCCGCTAAGGCAGAGACAAACCGGCAAGCTACTTCAGCGACACGCTCGGAAACCGCCCAGACAAATTCCGGCAACTCAATCTCGGCGAACTCAACATCGGCGACAAGTGCCATACTCTCCCGTGCAACACATAGGGCAACCGGATCACCAGCTGCCGCTGCAACGGCAACCAGTCCGGCATCGTCCCTTCTGACTAACTGCGCGGCTTGCCGAGACAAACCATCGATTGACCAGTTCGACAGGATGAGCAACGCTTCGCTCAATGGGCTAGTCGTTCGAGGTAGAAGTTTGTCTTTGCTCTCTACGCGCCCCATGGCCGGCGAAGCCAACACCTCGCGTAGTCGGAATATCGCGTCCTTCGCGGAGCCGGGAGTTACTTCGCGAATTTCGGCATTCTGCAACGCCCGTATCAGTCGGAAATACCTTTCCAGTTCAGCGGATTCCGTGTAATGGCCCTCAACCTGCACAACCGCTGGAGACAGGTCCAATGCTTCACAAGCGGTCTCTGCGAGTGGAAGCAGATTGGCTACTTCATAGCTCTTCATCTCCTGTCGGAACAACTCTGACAAACCGACAACAAAAGCTCGATTATCAACAACAATCTTCATGCGCTTTCCTTCGTTGCTCATCAACGGAGACACGTTAGCCCTTAATCCCGCTGACCTTTGGCAGTGCGGGGATCAAGAGGCGCTGGCCGGGCTTGATCATGTTCGCATCATTTCCAATCACATCTCTATTTGCCTCATAAATTACAGGCCATTTGTGCATGTCGCCGTAAAACGTCTGCGCAATCTTCGACAACCAATCGCCCGACGCAACCACATGGTAACGAGCGTTACCTTGTTCCAGCGCCTTCTTGCCCTGCCGCATAATGACTTTGTGCACCTCAAATGCTTGAGCCACTGTTTCATGTTCCAGCTTATTGACGCCGGCAAGCGCGTATACGTCCAAAGCAAAAACGGGTGCACTACTGGTCGAACCCATGAACTTTGCGAACACGTTTTCCATCACTGCTGCTTCCTTCAGCGTCCAGCTCCCTTGAAGCCCGTATTTCTTCGCTAACTCCTCCAGGGAGCCAAATAGTTCGCCAGCCTTGCCTGCACTCACGCCTCGATCTAGGATTCGAAGCCGTCCAAGATTGTCGCGAAATGCGTAAACAGCGTGACCCACGGGTTTTAGAACGCCGCCTTCCATTCGTTTACCGAAAACATCAAACATCGTGACGTTTCCATTGTTTTGCGTCATTCTTGCAATGTCGTCGATTGATTTTACTGACCTTAGGGCTGATATCCGTGCGCCGATCTGCTTAAATAGTTCAACACGACTGCCTAGCTGCGGCCCTCCCAATTCCGCGATACTCTTGCCCAACGCCTGCGATAAATCGTCCACAGCGGCAAATGCCTTGGTACCAGTCTGCCGCAGCGCTTGCGTCCCCGATACCCAGCCGCATATGGGGCCGCCAGGATCCACTATCAGACGGGCGAGCTTTGCATTCGCCGATGTTTGAACGATTTTGGCTCCGCGTCCCAGTGGCCCCGCGAGACCTATAAGACGTAGAGCATCTTTCCCTACGCCCTTCACTCCTCCTTCGGCCAAGCCTTGTCCAAAACGTAGCGTATCGACCATGCCAGCGCCAACTTCCATTGCAGTTGCTACAGCAGTCGCAACGACGACACCGAAAAGATTTGGATTGTTGTCGACAAAGTGATCGAGCTCCTTCTTCGCTTGGCGGTGTTGCTCGTCCCACCAATCTGCGATGTCACTTACTGCCCACATGGTTCACCTCCATTAGTTCAGATGATGCCCAACGCCGCAAATAACCGGCCGTAAAAAGCGCGCAGCGATTTTTACGGTCCGAGTTAATTTGCCTCGTTAGGCTATGGTTGCATACATGGCAAAACTCTATTCAAAAAAAGTACCATATCCATGTTGATTTGCGCGGCTATTTGGCAAGTACATCAAGGGATTGGGAACATCACTCGCCACTTTCTCATTAAAGAATTTTATATCGTGAATCTTCTTCACGCCAGCAGGATCATTTATATATACTTTGCCATTTGGTTCGACTCCTGTGATTACAACGATATGAGGTACGCCATACCAATACCCTGCGGCCCATAATGGACCATGTTTTCGCAAGAGTTCTGCTAATGCAGACCAAGAATATGACATATTGATCGATGGCACAGTCTCTAATCCGAGTGTTTTTGCGAGTTGAACGAATTGTGCTGTTGAAACACCAGTGTTCGCGGTGAATACTTTGCTTAAAGGATTGATACACTGCTTATACTTATATGCCCAAATCATTCGTGCACTAGCATGCCAACATGACATGCTCTTTTCTTGTTTAATCAGTGGAACATTAATGTAAACGGTCATATTTTTCTCCTATGACTATCGACTTTTTACAGCCTAACGTTCGCGTTAACCGGCCGAGGGTCGCGCAGCGACCCGAAGGTCCGCGTTGAACGCGATGTTAGGCATCAGTTCAGTGTCCTCGGAGAAGGTGGCGTTGTTACGCCATACTCCGCATGTACTTGTGAGATGCGTTGAGTGGCCTCTTCTTTTGTTAAGACATCTTGTTCCTGTAACCATTTAAACTTAGCTAGCTCGATTTCGACAGACTTGTTTCCATCGATGTGGTCGTACCATGCGCGCATCTGAAGCTTTCTTCGCGACATGAGTTCTTCGATGATCTTGTCATGCGTCTTGTCATCTTGTATTACGAAGAGGCTACCGTTCGGCGCTTGGAATACGGTGTATTTAACCTTAGTAAAATAGCTCCATGCCAAGCAGCCAGCGCCAAGCATGAGCCAGAAACCAGTTCCTGATAATGGTTTGCCCCCCACCAATGCGAGTCCAATTTGGATAACGCCGAGAACACACCAGATGTATCCAACATTCCGTAGCCATGTATTTTGCTCGATTCGGATGGAGGACTTCTTTGGTATCTCACCGTACGGTATGTCTACGTCACCAGACCCGGACTTGTCCTTGTAGGCAAAATTGAGCGCGTCGTTACCAAACGTGAATGTGTGCTGATTCGACCACTTCTTTTGTTCGATCTTCATCGTATTGCCCCTTAACTGCGAATATGAAACTGCTTTTCTGATGCCTAACTTGAAAATAGCAGGATCCAGATAAAATTCCGCGCTTGCAGCTCCGGATCCGGATAATATGCCATCCGACAATTTTTAATAGTGCGACTAATACGCGTATTTACAGTCGTTTGCAAGAGCCTTTTGATTTTACCCGAGGATCTTATACGGACCCGTATAAGATCCTCATCCGAAGTATGATCAAAGGCCATCCATGGGGCTCCTGACTCCGGCCGCCCCTCGATTCAGGACATGTGTATAAATCATTGTAGTTTTGATATCGCTATGCCCCAGGAGTTCCTGGATAGTACGAATGTCATAACCGCCTTCGAGGAGATGGGTAGCGAAGGAATGGCGAAAAGTGTGACAGGAGGCACGTTTGGTCAAGCCGGCCTTCGTCACCGCATCGCGGACTGCTTTTTGAACAAGCGACTCATCGATATGATGGCGTCCTTGCTCGCCGGTCTGGGCATTCTTCCAGCGCTTTTCCTGGGGAAAGACCCATTGCCAGCGCCATTGCTTCGAGGCATTGGGGTACTTGCGGTCGAGTGCGTAAGGCATGGCGACACTACCCAACCCTTCGGCCAAGTCGCGCGCATGAATCTCCTTGACCTTCGTGAGATGAGTTTGGAGTGGGGCTTTCAGCGATTCGGGAAGCATGGTAATTCGGTCCTTGGCGCCCTTTCCATCGCGCACCAGAATCTGGCTGCAGGAAAAATCGAGGTCCTGAACCCGCAACCGCAAACATTCCATGAGCCGCAATCCTGCCCCATACATGAGCGAAGCCATGAGCCATTTATCATCCGACAGGTTGGCCAACACCTCTTTGACCTCTTGGCGAGTCATGACGACGGGCAGGCGTTTGGGTTTTCTGGCGCGAATCACTTGACCCAGATCCCCAATCTCGCGGCCGATGACGTATCGATAAAGGAATAGAATTGCCGAAAGAGCTTGATTCTGGGTCGAAGCGCTGACCTTTTCTTCAACCGCCAAATGGGTCAGAAAAGCGTTGATCTCCGATTCAGCCATTTCCGCGGGATGGCGAACATTATGAAAGAAGATAAATCGCCTGACCCAGTGACGATAAGTTTTCTCGGTCCGGCGGCTATAGTGGCGAGAGCGCAAAGCCTCACCGAGCTGATCCATCAATTTAGGTGTACGGGGTGGAGCGGAAACGGTTTCCGTCGGCAACACACGATCGGCGCCTTTTGGCTGAAACGGCGCTCGCACTTGGCTGTTGAGTGCGCGTGTCATCGTTTTGATAACCTTTTCTCCGGCACTGCCGAGATATCGGCCCTGAATCGATTAATCGCTACAGGAGACCGCAAGATTAGCTGCTTCCCTGGCTCGGAATCATAAATCCGGTGCTATCGAGTGCGCCAAGGTCAAATATGACGAGAACTTAGCACAATCCGGGACCAAGTCAAGCACAATTTTCGGGCCGCCAGTTAGTTGTGTAACGGCATGCGCCATTTGGTGTCCGCGACCATGAAAAAGTGAGTAAATTCGGATACCGCCGAAAAGTGCCTCTATCATCGCCAAAGGCGCTCTTTTTGCCACG
>CAIOZW010000334.1 GCA_903862855.1 uncultured Acidobacteriota bacterium | reverse complement strand
GGTGGGGCGAAGAACTGGAGCTCGGCTTTTCTTCCAGGAGCGTTTCAGGGCACCTCGATCGGCAATGCCGGTCTGAAGGTCGAAGACATCAAGGGCGAGCCGATCGAGTACCTGCTCAACAAGCACCTATCACCCGATGCGCAAAGATTTGAACTGGAGATGCTGCGTAATATCAACCAGCGTCACGAGGCCCTGCGCCAGAACGACCCGCAGCTCGAGGCTCGTATCCAGGCTTTTGAACTGGCATTCCGGATGCAGACCGAATCGCCAGATGTCTTCAAGGTCGACCAGGAGTCGGATGCAACCAAAAAACTTTACGGTCTCGATGATCCACTCACGGCCGATTTTGGCTGGCAGTGTCTGCTCGCCCGCCGACTTGCAGAGAAGGATGTGCGATTCATCCAGTGTACCCATAGTTACAAGTGGGATCAGCACGACCAGCTCTTCAATGGCCACACCCGAAATGCCCGTGAGGTCGATAAGCCAATCGCCGGGCTGCTCAAGGATCTGAAGGCCCGGGGGCTGCTCAAGGATACCCTGGTCATCTGGGCCGGCGAATTTGGCCGCACGCCTGTCTCGCAGGGCGGCGATGGGCGTGATCACAATCCGTACGGTTATACGATCTGGATGGCAGGCGGGGGAGTGAAGCCCGGCTTCATTTATGGTGCCACTGATGAGGTCGGCTATCACGCTGTCGAGGATCGTATGCATATCCACGATTTCCACGCCACCGTCCTTCATCTTCTCGGACTGCAGCATGACCGTCTCACCTACCGCTTCAGTGGGCGTGACTTCAGGCTGACTGATGTCGCCGGTGTCGTCGCCAGCAAGATCGTCGATGCCTGATTACATGATAACCTCTGGGGCCAATTGGCAGCGGATGGCACACGAAGACTTGAAGAGAATATGTCGATGCTGGATTGTGGTGCTGTGTGACCGATGCGTCTGATAACAGATAGGCTCTACGCCTGATCAAAACAGGAGTGACCGTGCTTATGGAATAGACCAATGGCACGGGCGTTGGTTTTAAGAAGCTCACTCCATAAGTGGGCGTGACTTCAGGCTGACTGATGTCGCCGTTATCGTTGCCAGCAAGATTATCGTTGCTTGATTTTCATCCAGGGCCAACCGGTCGGGGATGGCACACTAAGCCACGAATCGGCGGTGTCCAAAGTTATTCATTGTTACGTGAGCAATGACAGGCAGATGGTTCCTGCGCCCCAACGGGGCGCTGCATACCAGCCCAGGGTGCAACCCTCGGTAGACGTGGCCCCCCATTCAGGCGTTCTGAAGGAACACCGCATAGTGACGAAATAGAATTAACCTTGGCGGCCCGACATTTACCCTCAAGGATTCTCAAAAATAAGAGAGCCCGTGCTGATGGGATGACCACCGGCACGGGCTCTGATTTTAAGAAGGGAACCGCCGGAGCGGTCCCTTCCTGATCGTCAATCGTTAGAAACCGATTCGGAAACCGAAGCGGATCTGACGCTGGGTCTGGTTGGCACTGAGAACCTGGCCGAAGCCATTGAGGCGCAGGTTGCCAGCCGCATCACGCAGGATGTTACCCTGCGCATCGCGGGTTGGCGACGAGGCGTTTGTTCCCGGATTACCCCACCACGGTGTGTTGGTGAAGTTGAAGGCGTCGACACGGAATTCAGTGTTGACCTTCTCCGTGATACGGAAGCTCCGGATGAGGGAGACATCAAGGTTCTGGTAACCAGGTCCACGAAGCACCGAACGACCAGCGGTTCCGTAGCGGAACGGCCGTGGGGTGCCAGCAGCAACTGAAGCCAGCCACTCCGGCGAGAACTCAACCGGACGGAATGGGCTCGGATCGAACCAGATCTGACCCTGACCGGTAACCTTCGGATAGCTGGCCGAACCGATCATGTCAGGTGTCTGGGAGTTACCAGGAGCATTGAGTGAGCCGGCTGCGGCACCGACGGTCAACGGACGACCAGCCGTGGCATTGTAGATGCCGGAGAGCTGCCAGCCACCAAGTATCTTGGCGCCGACACCCTCACTGACAAACTTCTTGCCCTTGCCGAAAGGAAGCTCATAGGCAGTCCCAACTTGGAAGTTATGTGGAATGTCGAAACCAGCGAGACCACGGTTACGACCGATCTGCGAAGCGGCGTTGAAGAGCGGCAGACCCGCCCAGCCGGAATCGTCGAAGAAGTTGATCGACTTCGACCAGGTGTAGGCACCCTTGATAAAGAGGCCATTCGAGTAGCGGCGATTGACCGCCACCTGCAGAGCGTGGTAGCTGGTGCTGGTGAATCCATCCCACATCAGCGTATTCGCCACACGGCCATACTTGGCCTGCAGTGCGCGGATGCTGTTCGGAGTCTGAGCGACGTTGATATTGATGTCGCCAAACTGATTGCGGGTACCGGTCCCGACATAGCCCACCTCGACCTTGATGTCCTTGATCAGCTTGCGCTCGATCATAAGGTTCCAGGACTGGATGTAGCCACGGTTGAGGGTTCCCTCATATGGGCTGCGCATCTCGACGGTGCCGGGGAGGGCAACTCGTCCAGTGCTCAGGTCCGGACCACCGAAGGCCGGGATACCGACCGTCAGACCCGGGGTCCGAGCGGCGGAAGTGAAGCCCCAGGGCGTGAAGATCTCGTTCGCGGTCGGATCGAGCGCCGTCGCAACGAACGACTGGGCGATCGTCAGCGGATAGAATCCGCGGAGCGGACGGCCGAACGGCATTGGATCATAGGTGATACCATAGCCGCCACGGATGACCGTGTCATCACCCATACGATAGGCGAAGCCGACGCGCGGTGCGAAAAGCTTCTTGCTTGATCCGACACCAAGGTCGTTCGGGTTGCTGCCGCGTCCGCCGATCAGGACGTTCATGACGCCGTTCGGCTGACCGGCCGCATTGAGAACAACCGGGCTGTTGAGATCGATCCGCTCGATGCCGCGATCCTTGCGGTTCATCATCGGGAAGAGTTCATAACGCAGACCAAGGGTCAGCGTCAGATTACGCGATGCCTGCCAGCGATCGCGGAAGAAGAAGCCCATCTGCCACTCACGAGTGGTCATGGTCTCATACTGGAGACTCTTCTGGACGACGTTGGGCATACC
>CAIOZW010000333.1 GCA_903862855.1 uncultured Acidobacteriota bacterium | reverse complement strand
TAGGTTGGCGAGAGAGGATGAGATGACGACCTCGGAGGCATTGTTTGAGCGGGCATTGCGGGTGGCACCGGGCGGAGTACACAGTCCGGTTCGCGCCTTTCGGAGCGTAGGTGGAACGCCGATCTTCTTTGAGAGTGCGCAGGGGGCGACGCTGCGGGCGGTCGATGGCCGGGAGTATATCGACTACTGCCAGAGTTTCGGGCCGTTGCTGCTTGGTCATCGCGATCCTGATGTGGCTCGTGAGGTAGAAGCGGCAGTCAATACGGCGTGGAGCTTTGGAGCCTGTGAACCCTATTCGCTGGAGCTGGCCGAGTTCATCACCGCGCGGCTGCCGTGGGTCGAGAAGCTGCGTTTCGTCTCGTCGGGGACGGAGGCGGTCATGAGCGCTCTGCGAGTCGCCCGGGCAGCGACAGGACGCCACCGCATTCTGAAGTTTGAGGGCTGTTACCACGGGCATGCCGATGGACTGCTGGTCAAGGCCGGGAGCGGTCTGGCCGGGGTCGCCGCCGCGACGAGCGCCGGAGTTTCGGCCAATGTCGCGGCGGAGACTCTCGTCACGCCACTCGATGACGAGGTGGCGCTGCGTTCGGTCTTTGCCGAGTACGGGAATGAGATTGCCGCCCTGATTCTTGAACCTTTGCCGGCCAATTATGGTCTGCTGATTCAGCGCCGTCAGTTTCTGGACGAGGCGGTGCGGGTGGCGAGGGCGCACGGCGCACTGGTCATCTTTGACGAGGTCATCTCCGGATTCCGGGTTGCGCTGGGAGGAATGGCCGAAGTGCTGGGGATCAGGCCGGATCTGGTCACCTACGGCAAGGTGATCGGAGGCGGATTCCCGGTCGGTTGTTATGGTGGGCGGCGCGATCTGATGGATCAGGTCGCGCCGGCCGGACCGGTCTACCAGGCCGGGACACTCAGCGCCAATCCGGTTGGAATGCGGGCCGGTCTGGCTACCCTGCGGAAGATCATCGAGGTCAACGCCTACCGGACATTGAAGATCAGAACGGCCGATCTCTGCCGCCGAGTCGAGGCCGGATTGAAGCGGGATGGGCTCCCGTTCCGCATGGCCCGCTGCGGGTCACTCTTCTGGCTTCACGGATCCAACGGTGCGCCGATCCGTTCGGTGGCGGCGATCCCGGCGGGGCATGGTGAGCGGTTTGCCCGGATCTTTCACGAACTGCTGGGCCGGGGGATCTACCTTGCCCCAAGTGGTTACGAGGTGGGTTTTCTCTCGCTGGCCCATACCGACGAGCAGATCGACCGAACGGTCGAGGCGATTCTGGAGGCAGTCCGGATAACATCCGGCTGATTGTTTATGGAGAGAAAGAGTGATCGCTTGAAAATCGTCCTGGCAATTGTCTGGCTGGTCTTCACGGTAACCTTGGCTTGCTGGTGGATGATCTTCGGATTGCGACAGATCGAACAGTTGAAGCAGGGCACGGCCTTCAATCTACCTGTGGCGACGGTTCAGCACCGGATGCTGGTCTGGGAAGGTAGTGTATTGATCGTCATGCTGCTGGGTGGCGGAGTGGCACTGATCTGGTACATCTGGCGGGAGCATCGGCGCCACCGGCAGGTCGAGGACTTCTTTGCGGCTTTCACGCACGATGCAAAGACGGCGCTGGCGAGCATGCAGCTGCAGGCCGAGAGTATCCGTGAGGATCTCGGCGGGGATGTTCCGAATCCGCTCATCGAGCGGCTGATGAAAGATACGCTGCGGCTGCAGCTCCAGCTCGAAAATTCGCTCTTTCTGGTCAATCTGCGCCGCGGAAGCCTGTTGCGCGAGCGGATCGGCATCCGGCGGATGATCGAGTCCTTGCGCTTCCACTGGCCGGAGGTTGGATTGAAGCTGGCTGGTGATGGAGAGGTGGTCGCCGACGCACGGGCGCTCGAGAGCATTCTGACCAATCTGGTCCAGAACGCGGTGATTCACGGACGGGCAACGGAGGTGTCGATCAGTGTGACGGTCGAGAGTGAGCGGACGGAGATTGTCGTCTCCGATGATGGCGAGGGGTTTCGTGGTGACTACGATCGACTCGGCACGCTCTTCACGCGCCATACGCGGAGCAGTGGCAGCGGCGTCGGGCTCTACATTTCACGCCGGCTGGCGCGACGGATGGGTGGGGCGATCGACTTTCAGCCGGGTGTCGATGGAGGATTTCTGGCAAGGCTGACCCTGCCGACGGCAGAGAGGAGGCTGAGCGCCGGGGAGCTCAAAAGAGCGTCGATATGACAAGACTGCTGCTGGTTGAGGATGATCGTTCACTTGGAGCGACGCTCCGTGAGCGGCTGGCGCGCGAGGGCTACG
>CAIOZW010000332.1 GCA_903862855.1 uncultured Acidobacteriota bacterium | reverse complement strand
CGCTCTGCCACCGGTCTTCGCAGCGCGGCCAACAGTGCCGCGCCCTGTGCATCATGCGGCACAGCCGAGGCTATCTCGATCCGGAACCTCCCCACGCCATGATTGCCCAGCGCATCGTGGCGCAGCACAAAGAGGATCTGCTTGCTGTCAAACTTCCGCTGCGGACCGTAGACAAATATCGCCTCGGCCGGTTCGCCCCGACCTGGATCAATCGACCAGCCCGTCCGGCGGTCACTGTCTGTCGCTGTCCGGGCTGGCCATTCCGGACGATCCGTCGTCGCAAATGCCTCGGCAAAGCGGTTCGCTCCCCCCTCCGAGTCGATGTAGAACTCACTCAGCACAAACTTCCCGCCATCACCCAATCCTGGCCCCTTGCCAGGCAGCCCCGCATGAGGCAATACCGTCAAGCGCACCGCCGGGACCGCTGCCTGCTCGATCGTACCCAGCAACCGGTATCCATCATTCGCTGACCCATGCTTCTCGACAATGAATGATCCATCCTCAAGCTGCCGGATCGGCCCGTGGGCCTCGGTCTCGATCTTCAACGCCCTGAACGGCAGCCACTCGACCGGCCCCGGCGGCGCCTTCACAGCAGCACTCTTCTCGAGCCGTGCGACCTCCGCCTTCTCCCACTCTACCTCGTCAAATAACTCCGGAGACTTGGCAGGTTCTCGCAACCCGACCAGCTCTCCCCTCTCGACCGAGATCGTTGGACCCGTGTTGTTATAGTCCATGGTCGAGTTGAAGAAGGCATACATCTGATAGTACTCGCGATGAGTGATCGGATCGTACTTGTGCGTATGGCACTGGGCACAGCCAACCGTCAGCCCCAGCCAGACCGCTCCGGTCGTGTTGACCCGGTCCATCACCTGCTCCACTCTTGCCTGCTCCGGATCGACTCCACCCTCCTCGTTGATCACCGTGTTGCGGTGAAAACCGGTCGCAATCAGTTGCGCCTTCGCCCGCGCCGCATCTGCCGGTAATGGCATCAGATCTCCCGCCAGCTGTTCGACCGTAAACCGGTCGAAGGGCAGATCTTCATTGAGTGCCCTGATCACCCAGTCACGATAGGGCCACATCACCCGCTCACCATCGATCGTGTAGCCGTTCGTGTCCGCATACCGCGCCTGATCCAGCCAGTGGCGACCCCACCGCTCACCATAATGGGTCGAGGCCAGCAGCCGGTCGACCAGCGCACCATAGAGCTTCTCGCGCTTCGCTCGATCCGCCCCTGCATAGGTACCCACGAACTGCTCGACCTCCATCGGCCCCGGCAGCAGTCCCGTCAGATCCAGCGAGACCCGGCGGATCAACGTCGCCGCATCTGCCTCGACCGCCGGCGCGATCCCCTCCTGCTCCAGCCGCGCCAGTACGAAGTTGTCGATCCCGTTCCGTAACCACTCCCGCCGCTTCACTGGCGGCGGCGCCATCTGCCCCAATGGCTGAAATGCCCAGTGCCCCTCGTATCGTGCTCCCTGGGCTATCCACCGCTTCAGCAAGCTGGCCTCCACCTCAGTGATCGCCACCTTCTTCGCTGCCGGCGGCGGCATGACCAACGCTGCATCATGAGCCGTCACCCGGCGCATCAACTCACTCTCGTCCGGCTTGCCCGGCACGATCGCCCGGTAACCACCACGATCCTTCGTCGCTCCATCGAACGTGTCCAGCCGCAGCCCGGCCTTCCGCGTCTTCTCATCCGGCCCATGACAGAAGAAGCAGCGGTCGGAGAGGATCGGTCGGATGTCACGATTGAAGGTCAGCTCCTGTGTCGCCTCAACCTGCTCCGTCGTCGCCGGGATTAGCAGGAAGAGACCTGCCGCCACACATGTGAAGACCAGACTTGTTGCCAGCTTGACTATGTTCATGCAGTTTCTCTCGGTAGTCCAATTTCTTATTTTGAAGGGCTGAGAGTTTAATACCACAGATGGGCCGATCAGACAATCACCCGGCCAATCACTTCCAGGGAGAGAGGCTCTCGAGGGAGAGGGGGGTGATGACGACGCAAATTCCGGGAAAGAGCTCGTAGATGCTGCAAATGCAGGGGCGCGTCGTGAAGCGCCCCACTAGACATTGGACATTCCGTGCCATAAATGGACATTTCCTCCAGCGCCCCAACGGGGCGCCGCATACCAGCCCGGGGTGCAACCCCGGGTAGACATGGCACCCCATTCAGGCGTTCTGAAGGAACGCCGCATAGTGCAACATTTGAACGCCCCTTGATTTATTGGCTGGAGGTCTGCCAAGTAGGAATATGCGGCGTTCCT
>CAIOZW010000331.1 GCA_903862855.1 uncultured Acidobacteriota bacterium | reverse complement strand
TTCTCCGAGTGCTGGCAGATGGAGTCGAAGTGTGTAGTTGAGAGCCTGGTTCTCGTCACGCTCATCCCTTGAAGAGAGTGTTACGTCGCCGAAGACCAGGCGGGGTGATTCAAGAATGAAAGGGAGTCGACGGATATCAGGGGCACGGTCACGCGCCCGGGTCCAGGTGCCATCGAGACGCGACACCATCTGGCCATCGATGGACAACTGGCGCAGCACCCCCTTGAACTCACCAGTCCGAACCTCGCGCCCATCGACATTGGTCGTTTCAATCAACTCGAGACTGTTGGCAGAATCGATGCGTCCGGTGAGACTGAGATCGCTGCTCCCCGGACGAACAACCCCGGGTCGCTCGTAATGATAACGGCCTTTGAACTGGTCGCCCGTTCGCTCCAGATCCATCCGGACGAGATAGGATTGACCTATAGTGCCCAGCAGCGTATAGCGGCTGGGCACATTATCGGTTGAAACCGGCTGCGCAAAGACGCTTGCCGCCAGGAGGAGAGATAACGTAATGAGACTTTTTATCGATCCTCTCATCTCAGCTTCCATCTCCTAGAGCACCGGCCCGATGCGCCAGGGGACAAACTCCTGATGGCCAAGCAGCTCACTCTTGGTGCGCTGGCCGGAGGCGACGCGACGGATCAGCTCATAGATCTCACTGCCGACATCCTGGATCGTCGCTTCACCATCGACGACCCGCCCGGCATTGATGTCGATGTTGTCCTCCATCATGCGGGCGATTCGTGAATTGGAAGAGATCTTGATCACCGGAACGACGGGGTTACCGATTGCCGATCCACGCCCGGTCGTGAAGCAGATCATGTTCGCTCCACCAGCCGCCAGACCGGTCAGCGAGACCGGATCGTAGCCAGGGGTATTCATCAACACAAAACCGGGGCGGTTGATCCGCTCGGCATAGGCAAAGACCCCCGTCAGCGCGGTCGTCCCGCCCTTGGCAACCGCACCGAGTGATTTCTCACAGACATTTGAGATGCCCCCCGCCTTGTTGCCAGGTGAAGGATTGTCATTCCAGTTGCCACCGAACCGATTGAGATAGTTCTCATACCACTCCTTGACAGCAATCACCTTCCGTCCCGTCTCCTCGTCGACGGCACGTCGGGTCAGAAGATGCTCGGCCCCCATGCACTCAGGAATCTCGGCAAGCACCGAGGTTCCACCAGCACGGACGAGCAGATCACTCGTATATCCAAGCGATGGATTGGCAGAGATGCCCGAGAAGGCATCCGAGCCCCCGCAGTTGGTGCCAAGAATGATCTTGCTCATCGGCTGTGGCGTTCGTTTCATCTTCTGGCAATGGGCGATCAGCTCCTCGACCTGGGCGACTCCGCGGTCGACCGTCTGGCGTGTTCCGCCACTCGACTGCATCTCCAACCCGACAATCAGCTTGCCTTTGCGGAAATGCTGCTGTCCAAGCTGAGTCGTACCAATGTACTGCGAAAGCTGATTCACCTCACAGCCGAGACTGACCATGAGTACCGCACCAACATTCGGATGGTAGATCATCCCGGCAATGGTCCGCTCGAGCTGCCAGGTATCCTCTCCCTGGGTATGACCACACCCCTCCTGGTGCGGGATGGCGACCACGCCATCGACTCCGTGTGTCTCCATACTGACGTGGCGCAGCCGTTCGGCAATCTCGACCGTGACATGGCTCGAACAGTTTGAGGTCGCGATGACGGCAATGTAGTTGCGAGTCCCGACATCGCCATTCTCACGCAGATAGCCATCGAAGGTCCCGGCCTCTTCCGGTGACATATATTTGGTCACCGGGGCCTGCGTCGCAAACTCATACTCCTTGCCGCTGAAATCAGGGACGACATTCTGCGTGTGGACCCACTCACCGGGAGCAATATCGACAGTGGCCTCCCCAATGATCTCACCATACTTTCTGACCCGGTAACCAGCCGGAATGGGCTCGAGGGCAATCTTCTGCCCCGGGGTGATCGTCTGTCTAACGGTCACCCGATGACCACTAACGGTGATCTCGGTCCCTTCACTGATCGGAACACGTGCAACGGCGACATTGTCGGCTGGGTTGAGAATAATTACCGGTTCCGGTTTCTTCTGTTCTGTCATTCAGATATTCCTCTCGAATCGATCTCTCATACAGGTTTGGTAGAAATTTATGACTGCCGGAGACTGTGCATCACTGCCGGACAGGATCTGCTTTTTGCAGACTCTCACGCCCTGTCCAGCGCCCTTGTCGGAACGTGGCATCGGGCGGAAAGCGGGTTTCCAGATCTGGGACGCTCCAGTCGATTGTCTTTGCGCGGGCGCTTTTGTAAAAGAGGAGGTTCGCCTCTCCACCGGTTCGCAGAGTCCCTCTGGCGACCGTAACGTGTAACCCGCGGGCGTCGAACTCATCAAGTGCAGCAAACCCTCCGAGGTCTCCCAGATCCTGGATGGTCGCCCGCGGCCCCTCGATGTTCACCCCGATGTCGGCCGAGTATGACGGTACCTCGAAGCGCCCATCACGAAAACGATTGTGAACGGTTGCACCGCGAATGATCAGCGGAACCATTCCACCGCTCTGATTATACGGTATGGAATCGTAGACGGCAGGATCGGCCCGGTCAACCCCTCCTTGCGCCAGTTCCTGCAATGTCCAGGCGAGCGCGACAAAGTTGAGTCGTACCAGGTCCATCTCCGGTCTGCCAAACCAGCCACCTGTCTCGATCAGCACGACCGGTGTTCCCCACTGACTGATCAGATCACCAAAGGCACGTGGATTGAAGGTGTCATCGTAGCGGCCAATCTGACCCGGTATCGATCCGGAGAGCACCCTGTAGAGGGTACTGCAGACCTTCTTGGCCCTGACTCTTCCAGGATTGTCACTCCTGGCTTCATCGTGCGCGACAGCCAGCAGTGACATTATCGCCTGGCGACCTGAATCACCAACGGCTGTGCGAATATTCTGGTTGTGGAGATTGAATCCGATCTCTGGCTGCCACTCATCCCTGAGCCGTTTCAGCAGCCGCCCCTCGGGCGTCACCAGCCGTCGGGCATCTCGATTGATGTCGATCGATTGCAGGTTGCGCCGCTGGAAGAGCTCTGCCCCATCCGGATTGAGCATCGGGACAGCGCGAACGGTGAGCTGGCGCGCCATCTCCGCCACCCTGGGGTCGTCACGATGGCTCTGCCAGTAGTGAAAGAGATCGACCAGGGCACTGGTCGCCGTCGGCTCATCACCATGCATCTGGGACCAGAGGAAGACCTTCAACGGGCCACGACCGAACTCCATCTGGTAGATCTCACGCCCGGCCAGCGAACGCCCAACCTCCTCAACCCTGACGCCCGCCGTCTTCAATTGCTCCAGATAGAGAACCAGGTCACGGTGACGCACCTTTGATGGATCGATCCGGCTCAGGTGGCCTGCCGTCCACCACGCTTGATAATCGGCCGGGACAGATGGAACAGGTCTCGGATTCTGCCCCCTGATGACGACGGTCAGCAGCATCAGCATTGTGACCGCGATTGAACGATAACTTGCGTAAAACATATTCGGATTGTTACCCTGCTCGGACAGCCAGGCCTCACTACCCTGAGCAGATGAGACGCCAACTCTTCAACCTCGTCAATTTTATCTTTGATTCAACACAGGGTAGAATTGCGTCTTTGAACTCTCGTTGATTACATAAAAAAGATAGGAATCAGTTATGACAACCGACCCATCACGTTTCGATGAACGCCCCTGGGGCAACTATACGGTACTGGACGAGGCAGATCTCTACAAGGTAAAGAGAATCGAAGTAAAACCCGGCAAGCGACTCAGCTACCAGAAGCACGCCCGGCGGGCCGAACACTGGTTCATTGTCAGCGGCACGGCACTCATGACCCTCGATGGGCAAGAGATCAATCTTGGTCCCGGCGAAGCGATCGACATTGCGGTCGGCGCTGCCCACCGGATCGAGAACCCCGGTCAGGAGCCGCTGATCTTCATCGAGGTTCAACGCGGAGACTACCTTGGTGAGGACGACATTGTCAGGCTCCAGGATGATTTCGGTCGTCAGGGAACCTCCTGAGAGAGTGGCAGGGGGCGGGCGGCGATAGATCTGCCACCCCACCCCCTGAGCACCTCAGCCATTCCGGGCCCGTTTCCAGTTGACTGGATCCCAACCGACCCGCATTCCAGAGCGGTAGGATTCATTGGCCAGATGTGCTCCCAGCAGCACACGGTTGGCCAGCTCGACCGGTGAGTTCGGCTGCTTCCGACTCTTCATGCAGTCAAGGAAGTTCTGCATGTGGGCGGGGCTCTCATCACCGACCTTCCAGCTCTCCACCTCGCGCCGCTTGGCATCGTAACGAATCATCATCCCGCGGCTGTTGTCCTGCACGATCGATCCCTCGAGACCGTAGAATCCAGCGCCATCATACTCCTGTCCGTTCATGAACTGGACCATGAAGACGATCGCAAAACTTCCGCAGTCGAGGATTGCGTGGACATTGTCCGGGGTCTCCCAGTCGAGGTTATGATACTTGCCGCCATTGCAGGAGACACGCTGCGGACCATTGCTGCCGGTGATCCACATGGCGACATCGAGCCAGTGCGGGCCGATGTCGGTCATAAGCCCACCGGCATAGTCCCAGTACCAGCGCCAGGCCGAGGCCCTCTTTGCATCGTAGGGGCGCTTCGGCGCCTTACCGAGAAACCTGGTCCAGTCGACCAGCTCCGGGCTGAAGAGGGTCTGGTCACCAGCCCGTTTGATATAGGTATCATTCGGTCGATAACGAAAATCCCAGATGCGCACAAAACGGATCTGCCCGATTCCGCCGGCGGCGACAATGTCGTGGGCCTTCTTGAAATGCTCACCGCTCCGCCGCTGATTGCCAACCTGGACGATCTGTTTGGTGGCCTTCACCTTGGCGACCATGTCTTCACCCTCGGCAATGGTTCGCGCCAGGGGCTTCTCGATATAGGCATCCTTACCTGCCCGAACGGAGTCGAGCAGACACTGGTGGTGCAGATGATCTGGCGTCGCAATGATGACACCATCGATGTCCTTCCGGGCCAACAGATCCTGGTAGTCGACATAGGTATGCTCGACCCGGGTGGCGAGCAGCTTCTGGGCCCGCTCCATCATCCCCTTGTTGACATCGGCCAGGGCGACAATCTCCGCCCCCATCTTCTGTGCCGCGACAAGCCTCCCGGCCCCTCGATCGCCCGGTCCAATCCCACCGATGCGGATCCGGTCGTTGGCACCGAGAATACGGCCGTATGAAGCAGCGGTAAATGCCATAGCCGCCGCCCCACGCAGAAACTCGCGCCGTTCCACCTCTTGCTTCAGGTTCATTTTCTTATCCTCAACGATATTGATCGATCATTGCAGTTTGGCAGCCGGACGGACGTTTTCCCCCACCCGGCCGGTCAAAGAGTCGCCAAGATCCCGGCGGGCCACTTCGACATCGGTCATCAATTGCTTGACGATTGCTGGATATTGCGCGGCGACATTGTTGCTCTCTGCGGGATCATTGTCCAGATCAAACAGTGCAATTTCGGTTTGCCACGTATCATCCTTACCGGGCTGGCCATCGTGGCCAGCACTGGCGAGGTGGCGGTACGGGTGGGGAAGATGAAGCTTCCACTTGTCCCGCCGGACCGCGTGCAGCTCATTCAGCCAGTAGAAATAGCGTGCCCGGGTCGCGCTGCTCCGTCTCCCCTGCCCGGCCAGAATCGACCA
>CAIOZW010000330.1 GCA_903862855.1 uncultured Acidobacteriota bacterium | reverse complement strand
TTAATGACGTCAATCATCACATTGGCCAGTGCCGCTTGGGCGCTAGGATGTAGATGAATTTCCGGCTGCTCGATAATTGCGGATTCCGCTGATTGTGAACGCTGATTCCGGGCATCGTGAACACCCGTCGCGCTGGTATCGATCTGTTACATCAGGTGTTCACGATCGATCAAGCTTTTTTGGACTTTCGGAGTGACTCGCCGACTAATTCCAGCTCCAGTCGGTGCGCATTCGACAGAATCCGGTCAAGGAATGCGTCGGCCACCGTCGGCTCTCCAATGTAGGAATGCCACGAGCTGACCTTCAACTGACTGGTAATGATCGTTGAATGCAGTTCATGGCGATCCTCGATCAGCTCAAGCAGATCGTGACGTTCGGCCTGTGCCATCGGCTTCAGTCCGAAATCATCGAGGATGAGGAGATCGATTCTGGCCAGTCCACGGAATGCTTTCTTATAGCTTCCATCGGCCCGTGCGATCCGCAACTCCTCAAGAAGTCGGCTGGTTCGTTCATAGCGTACTGTCAGACCGTTTCGACAGGCAGCGTTGCCGAAGGCGCAGGCGAGCCAGCTTTTACCAGTCCCGGTCGGCCCGGTGATGTGAAGGTTCTGCCCCATCCGGATCCATTCGCAGTTGATCAAAGAGACCACCTGCGAGCGATTAAGGCCGCGTTTGACCTGATAATCGATATCCTCGACGCAGGCCTTATGCCTGAGACGCGCGATGGCGAGAAGGCGCTGTAACCGGCGGTTCTGACGGTGGGTTTGCTCGGAATCGACCAGCAGAGCAAAGCGTTCTTCAAATGATAGCTGCTGTGTTTGTGGATGTTCCAGCTGACGGATGAACGCATCCGCCATACCGGCGAGCTTCAGGGATCGCAGTGATTGCAGTGTCTGTTGATTGTTCATTGATGATGCTCCATTACCCTTGTGGGTGAAAGAGCCGATGCTCAGACCACCGGGCGTATCCCGTCAAAAAGTGGGTCCCGGGTAGCGGGACCAGGAGGGCTCGGCCCTCCATAGCTGAACTGAAGCCGAAGCGAGACGTCAGTCAGGGACCTGGCGACAGCCAGGCCGCGCAAGCGGGCGAAGCTCCTTGACGGACGTCGCAGCAAAGGCTACGTCAGGATCGACGCGGGATGACGGCAGAATGACCTATACCGCGTCGGCTTACTGGTAGTAGGCCGCTCCGCGAATGTTCTCGTGAACAGGCAGAGGGAGGGCCGCTTCTGTTTCAACTAGTGGCAGTGGCGCTGATTCCAGCCCCTGCTCAAGCATTGACCGCACACTCGACTGGCGGATCGTTTCAACGAGAATCGCTCTTTGACAAGCGGCTTCCAGCCGGGTGGATCCGTAACGCTTTAACAGAAAGGCCAGACCGCGGCATGACCTGATTGCCGAACCTTGTTTGGCCCACGAGCTTATGAGTCGTATTACAAAGTCATTGGTATGAGGACCAATGCTCCGGCTCCAGTCGATGTAATGCTCGATGGACTCTTCACTCATTGCGCGATGGTGGGGTGGCATGTGCTCTGGCAGTGTCGTCTGGCCGAATACGGTCGAACGAATGTGCAGAGCGACCTGCCGGTTTTTGTAGCTGAAACGGATCGTTCCGTCGGTGATTCGGACATCCAGCTGTTGAGTGACAAGCTGGTACGGCACACTGTAGAGGTGACCCTCCACCATGACGTGATAGTCCATTTGTACCCGAGCCTGCTTCCAAATAGCGAACTGGTAAGGCTCGGTCGGGAGTGGCGACAGTGCTGGTCGATCGTGAGCAAGATACTCTGAATGCCTTGTCCCAGGCCTCTTTCTGAACGGACGCTGATTGAGATCCTCCAGCAATAGGGCAATGGAGTGGTTAAGCTCCGCCAGCGAATAGAACCGTTGGTGGCGTAACCGGGCGAGAATCCAGCGCTCGACGATCTGGACTGCTACCTCGACTTTTGGCTTGTCCTTTGGCTTTCGCGGACGGGTCGGCATGCCAAAGGTTCCGTAATGAGCGAGCATCTCTTCATAGGTGCGATTGAGGACCGGCTCGTATCGATCGCTCCGGCTGACGGCGCTCTTCAGATTGTCCGGGACAACCGTTCGTGGGACACCGCCGAAGTAGTCAAATGCCCGAACGTGAGAGCCAATCCAGTCTTGCAGCTGCTGAGTCAGGGTCGCTTCTGCAAAGGTGTAATTGGAGGCTCCGAGTACGGCGACGAAGATCTGTGCAGCGCTGGTCTCACCTGTTTCGGCATTGATAATTGGCACCGTCGGTCCGGCATAATCGACGAACATTTTATCGCCGGCCTGATGGGTCTGTCTCATCGAGAGCTTCTGTCGTTTGCACCATTGGTGATAGAGATGACAGTACTGACTGTACTTGTAGTGATGGGTGGGATGATCGGCGACATACTCTTCCCAGAGCAATTGTCGCGTGACCCCCTTCTTCTTCAGCTCGCTGTGCATCAGGATGAAGTCAGGCTGAGCGGGGGTGGCAGCAGTTGGAATATCGTCTCGTGACTTAATGCGGTGTCTGAGTTCCGGTTCGCTCAGATCCGGCAATGGCCAACTGATGTCCGCTGCCGCTGCTGCGTTCAAATATTTGTTTACGACTCCCACGGAGAGTCGCAAGGCGTTGGCTATCTCTCTTTGAGACAGTTCGGACTGATGCCTCAGCCGGAGGATTTCATTGATCTTGCGCATGGTAATTGATTTTCCTGGCACACTCTTCTCCCCTTGTTGAAAAACTATGGGGGGAATGGTGCGTGAATGGGTTTCAATTCGCCAGCGCGGCGGGCCCACGGCGG
>CAIOZW010000329.1 GCA_903862855.1 uncultured Acidobacteriota bacterium | reverse complement strand
ATTGACCAGATCGATCAGCCAGAGCAGGTCGATCTGATCGGCCATCATCCGTTCGGCGACGGCCGTCGCGCGGGTGGTATCGAAGATCATCCAGAAGATCGGCAGCACCAGCGGCACCGTCAGTAGTAGTGAGGTGATCAGCATCAGCACAGCCATTCTCCATTGCTGCAGAGAATGGAGAAGACCCTTGTAGAATGAGATGAACATCAGGAGCCTGCCTCCGCTTTTGGCCTAAACGGCAATGAAGAACTGCAACAGTATTTCGAGCCAGAAGAGCGCCCCGGCGGCCCAGCGTGTCGCCGGGGCGACACCCGTCGCCCGGGTCCAGGTGTTGTTGGTCAGATTGGCGTCAAGCAGCGCCTTCTGCCAGGGATCGACCTGCGCCCGGACCAGTTCCAGCTTTCCATCGTACTCAATTCGCATCCAGCGCTGGTCGATCGGCCACGACTCCTGCCAGGTCGCGCCAGTCCGACTGTTCTCGAAACGGTAGATGATTGAGTTGTCAGGTCCGGGAGCGGCCAACCCGGTGATCCGCTGGCCGTCGGCAAAAGTGAGCAGAATATCGACCGGAAACCAGGCTTCACCGGAGCGGCGGATCGTGACGGTGTGACCACCTGGTGAGATCCGACTTGGCTTACCGGCGTCCAACACTTCGTAATCGAGCACGGCGGTACCGCGTACATACTGATCGAAGAACCAGTCCAGCTTCTGGCCGGCCACCTCGCTGGCGACCTGGAAGAAGTCGGCCGAGTTGGGATGGCGATAGCGCCAGCGCTGATGGTAGGTACGCATCAGTCGAAACATCGTCTCCTCGCCAAGGTAGTGCTCGAGGGTACTCATGACCAGTCCTGTCCGCGGGTAGGAGTTGAACGAATAGCTCAGGGCATCGTAGTACTTCCAGACCGGGGTGAGGATCGGATCGTTGAAGGGACCGCGCAGGGTCATGATGCGGTTCTCATATGGGTGGCGAAGTGTGACGGGAAGGTAGCCCCAGTTGAAACCAAGCAGATTGATGGGCAGGCGATCATCGCCATAGGCTCGCTGCAACACATTGGCCGTCGACCAGGTATTGAACCCTTCGTCGAGCCAGGACTCTTCAAACTCGTTCGAGGCGACCAGCCCCTGCCAGTACTGGTGGCCAAACTCGTGGACGATCACCGCCTCCGGATTCTGGTCGAGCCCGGCGCGCCAGCGCGTTCCAGCAGTGATCAGGGTCGGGTATTCCATCCCCTCCGCTCCACTCGCATTGTAGGGTGGATCGACTATTGTCAGTGTGTCATAGGGATAACGCCCATACCAGAGACCGAAGTATCTGATCGCATTGAAGGCGGCGCGGAAGTGGCGCTCGACCTGGGCCTCATGCTCCGGTTGGAGCAGCAGAGTCACTTCGACGTCGCGCAGCGCGGCCTCATCAAGCCCGAGTCCAAAGCGGCGCGCGGCCACCGCCAGGTCGTTTGCCGATACTTCGGCGTCAGCAGCAAACCTGCGCCGGTAGACCTGGTAGCGCGTATCGACTGTCCACGCAAAGTCATGAACATTGGCCTGATGGAAGTTGTAGGTCACCGTGCCATCACCATTGGCTGTCTCGGAACGCAGATATCCCGTTGCTCCGATGCGGCCACGATAGATCGATGGGACGGTCAGGCGAACATCATACTCTCCAAAATCGGCGTAGAATTCGCTGTTGGCGTGAAACTGATGGCAGTTCCATCCGGCGGTCGCACGGCCTCCCTTGCCGGCCGGTTCAAAGACCCCCAGCTTCGGAAACCACTGCCCGACCATGGCAAAACTTCCCCAGTATCCGGTGCGTGCATAGACCCGGGGCAGACGTGAATTGAAGGCGAT
>CAIOZW010000328.1 GCA_903862855.1 uncultured Acidobacteriota bacterium | reverse complement strand
GACAAGCAGATGACTGAATGGCCCATAGCCTCAGCCCCTGGCCTGGATCGACCGTTATCGTTTTCAATCAACCCGTCGTGCTTTACAATCAGCACTGTTGCTTACGCTGTCTCTTGATTCGTTTGGAGTGAGGATCGATGGATCAGTCTTTTCGGTACAAGCGATATTTTCTGCTGACAACGACCATATTGTTGAACATCCTTCTGACTGTCAGCGGTCAGAACCTTGGAGAGTCACGATCGGAGGCCGTCCGGAATAATGGAGTCGAGAGGATCGCTGGAATCCGAAGCAACGGAGATCGCCTCTGGCAGTTGACCGGACCATTTGGCGGGGATGTGACGGCGCTGGTGATCGATCCTCGAGACGAGGATCGAATTCTGATCGGGACGAGTGATGGCCAGCTCTACCAGTCACGCAATGGGGGCAGATTCTGGCAGAACCTCCAGCCAGGTCCGGGTATGACCGGGCAGACGGTAACGGCGATCCACTTCGACCGGGTGGACGGAAGGCGAATTTACGTTGGGCTGAAATCGATCATCGCCCTCAACGAATCTGATCGTGGAGGAGGCCTCTTTGTCAGCGAGGATGACGGGGCGACCTGGCGGGCCTTTCAAGGTCTGCTCGACCGGCCGATCCGTGGTGTTTCGCAGTCGGCTTCCAATCCGCGAGTTCTGGCAGTCGCTGCCCTCGATGGCATCTATCGAACCCTTGACGGCGGATCGAAATGGGAGAAGATCAGCCCGGCCGGCAGAACAGAGATGCGCGGATTCCACTCGGTAGCGATCGATCCGGTCTCTCCAGAGGTCATCTATGCGGGCACGAGCCATCTTCCGTGGAAGACGATCAACGGAGGTGTCGACTGGCAGCTGGCAGGTTCCACGGCGACCGGTATGCTGGATGACTCCGACATCTTTTCGATCCAGATCGAGCCAGACACTCCCCATACAATTCTGCTGAGCGCTTGCAGTGGCATCTACCGTTCATTCGATGGGAGTGCCACCTGGACAAAATTCAAGGGCATTCCAACCGAGAGTCGGCGGACACAGGTCATCTACCGGCACCCTACCCGGCCAGAGATACTCTATGCCGGAACGACAGAGGGGCTCTGGTTGTCGAAGTTCTACGGGATGGCCGAGAGCTGGCGCCGAGTCACCTCAGAGCACCTGCTGATCAACAGCATTGCCATTCATCCGTCGAGACCGGAGCGGGTCTTCATCGGTACGGAGGATGGCGGAGTCCTGGTCAGCAATGATCGGGGAGAGACCTGGCAGCCAACAAACGATGGTTTCATCAACCGGCAGGTTGGCGCTGTTCTGGCAGATCTCAACGAACGTGGCCGGATCTATGCCGGCATTCTCTTTGATGGAGAGTCGAGTGGTCTCTTCATCAGTGCCGATGGTGGACTGACGTGGAGGCAGTCGGTGACCGGATTGGGGCAGAAGGATGTCTACTCGCTCCACCAATCACCATACCAGACTTCGACCATCTATGCGGGAACGAACCAGGGTCTCTATCGTTCGGATGATCAGGGTGAGACATGGCGGGAGGTGGTGCGACCAACTCCGCCCCCTCCACCCAGATTGAGCCTCAAGTCGCGTTCACGACCATCACCCCGGCCATCTCGGAGAGGAGCTGCCCGAGCCGCGAAAACTGTGCCCCCCCCGGCATCGGCAATAAGAACGAGTGAACCGGAGCGAATCGATCTGCGCAGCCAGGTCTTCTCGATCACCACATTCAAGCCCCGGCGCGATCTGCTCTCAAACGAAAGCGCACCGACACCAGTCATCCATCAATGGCTGATTGCCTCGACCTGGGACGGACTCTACCTGACCGAGGATGAGCGGTTGGGATGGCGCCGGATCAGCATCAATCGACTCAATTCCGGGCGTGATCCGCACATCAAAGCCATTGCCACGACCCACCAGAAGGCGGGGTTGATCCTCATCGGTGCTGAAGACGGGCTCTACATCTCTGAAGATAACGGAAGGACGTTCTCGCGCAGGCAGCTTGGTGAGGAGCATTTCGCCGTCCGGACAATCACTTTCGATCCACGAACCTCGGGAACGATCTATGCCGGGACGAGTGGCGGGTTCTTTCGATCATTTGATGGTGGCCAGACCTGGGAACCACGCGGTGGAGGGATGCCGCTCCACACCAGAGCCAGTGCCATCAGGATCAATGAACTCAATCCGGACGAGCTCTTTCTTGCGGACGAGATGCGCGAAAGCATCTACCACTCAACCGACCGTGGCGAAAACTGGGTCAGGCTCGATATCTCCCGCCTCCCAAGTGGTATCTTCAGATCGATCGCCGGTGACCCCTTCGACCCACGGCGCCTCTACCTCGGCAGCCTCTCCGGGGGCGTCTATGTCTTGAGCCGTCTAATTGAGTAGCAAGTTTGCCGCAAGGCAGGATCCAATAGTACCAATGGCGTGAGTGTTCAATCACACCCTGACGATGATGATTGATGCCTGGCAGTGCTCTGTCTGGATGGACGGGCGAATATCAGGAGCGAAGAAGGTCAGGCTGCCGGCACTGCTCCTAACGGTCGGCATGAAGATCGAGCTGAATGACAGCGGCAATGGCGCATCGACTATTCGTCGTCATCATCATCATCGAAGTCGAGCCCGATATCATCGGGGTTGATCAACTCTTTCAGCTCCTTGCCCGGTTTGAAATATGGAACCGCCTTGGCTGGAATGTCGACCGGTGCGCCAGTCTTCGGATTGCGCCCCCGGCGGGCTTTACGTTGCCTCACCCGGAATGATCCAAAACCGCGCAGTTCGATCTTTTCGCCACGGTTGAGGGCCTGAACGATATTTTTGAAGACTTCGTCAACAATGACTTCCGAGTCTTTCTTGGTCAGTTTCGCGGCAAGAGCGACCTCGTCAACCAATTCTGCTTTTGTCATCTTTCCTCCGTTTGACGGTGAAGTGATCCGGTCAGACAATTGTGACTTCTCTTCTCCTGCTCAACTAATGCCCCGGTTCTGTAGAGGCTTCCTGCCTCTTGTAATATGTGGAGGCTGGCCAAAATCGGCTCCTCCATCCCGACCGTCGGGCATTTAGATCGGAATCGGTCGGCACGACTTTCAGCCGCTCCGCTCCTTCTGCTACCTCTCACCACCGGTTTCCGGCGTGTCCGTTCCTGTTCCGTCCAGCTCTCCACTTACCCCACTTATCTCCATTGATACTTGAATTTGATCGATGTATCAACCTCACTGAGACTCTTGGGCAATTGGGCGGGAGAAAAATTGCCAATCCGGGCCGCGCCGAGAAGAAGGTCGATGAGCGGGAACTGCTCACGCTCCTTCGGTGGCGTAACAACGGTTGGTTTGCCCTTCACGCCGACCAACTCTGCTGTTTTACGAAGAGCATCCTCATAGTTTCCGATCGCATCGATCAGCCCGTTACGGAGAGCAGTCGCCCCGGTATAGACCCGACCATCAGCAAGTGCGCGCAGCCGCTCCTCGTTGATCTCACTTCCCTGCTCACCACGCCCCTGGCGGCCTTCAAGAACCGCGCCGACAAACTGACCATTCAGTTCATCAATCATCGACTGAAAGTAGACCCTCTCCCGCTCAGTCAGATCACGGGTCGTCGAACCAGTATCCTTGAATTCACCGCTCTTAAAGACGACCGGCTTGATCTTGGCCCACTCCGCCAGCTCCTTGTAGTTGATCCACTCGGCAATCACTCCGATACTGCCGGTAACACTGCCTGAATTGGCAAAGATCATATCGGCGGGACAGGCCAGATAGTAGCCTCCCGATGCGGCAACCGACCCCATCGAGACAATGATCTTCTTCTTCTTCTCCTCTTTCACCCGCCGTACTTCGGTGTAGATCTCCTGCGAGGCCGAGACGCCGCCACCAGGGCTGTCGACGCGCAAGATAATCGCCTTGATTCGGTCATCCTCACCGTACTGTTTAAGGTATCGATTGACATTCTTGGCCATTCGATCGTCAATAACCCCTTCAACCGGGATCATGGCAATCTTGGCCCCGCTTGCTGAAAACCCTGCCATTGGATCGTCATCAGAGACGATGGCCATAAACGAAAAGATGCTGACAAGAAAGATGGCAAAGAGGATCAGACCGATAATCAGAATCGTGGTGAGAGATCTTTTTTGCATAAGCGGAATGGGTAAGCGGAGTAAAAAACGATGACTCTCAAGCTGCTAAAAGTCCGGGGAGCCCGATCATTGATGACCGATGCTCCCCAGACTTGATCAACAGCCTTTGGAACTGCAGGCTCAGGACTCGTCGCTGGAGGAGGTGTTGAGACCGGCAATTTCGCCAAGACTCGCCATTCCGCCTTCGGCAGACGTGTAGTTTCTGGACTCGATGATCGGCTCATCACTGCCGACCGCCTTGACCGAGAGGCCGATCTTGCGCTGATCGCGCTCCATCTTGAGGATCTTGAACTGCATGACCTGACCGGTCTTCACAACATCCTCAGGCTTCTCGACGTGGTCGTCAGAGAGTTCGGAGACGTGACAGAGGCCTTCGATACCATCCTCGAGCTCGACAAAGGCACCGAAGTTGGCAAATCTGGTAATCTTGCCATTGACGACATCACCCAGGTTGTGTTCATCAAAGAACCTGTCCCAGGCATTCGGCTCGAGTTCCTTGATCGAGAGTGAGAGACGACGGTTCTCGACGTCGATGGCCGTTATGACCGCCTCGACCTCCTGATTCTTCTTGAGGGACTCGCTGGGATGCTTGATCCTCTTGGTCCAGGAGATATCCGAGACGTGGACAAGACCATCGATTCCCTCTTCGATCTCGATGAACGCTCCAAAATCGGTGAGATTACGGACGCGCCCCTTGATGCGGGTACCGATACCGTAACGCTGGGGGAGAGTCTCCCAGGGATTCGGCTCGATCTGCTTGAGACCGAGGCTGATGCGACGTGACCCCTGATCGACTTCGAGAATCTGAGCCTCGACCTCCTGTCCGATTGCGAGCAGCTTGGATGGATGCTTGACCCGCTTCGACCAGCTCATCTCGGTGACGTGGACAAGACCTTCGACGCCCGGCTCGAGTTCGATAAAAGCACCGTAATCGGTGAGTGAGACGACCTTACCCTTGATCCGCTCGTTGGCCGGAAAGCGCTCGATCGCACTTGCCCAGGGATCCGGAGTCAACTGCTTGAGACCAAGGCTGACCCGCTCCTTGTCACGGTCAAACTTGAGAACCTTGACCTGCACATTTTCACCGATCTTGAGCAGTTCGTGTGGATTCTGCATCCTGCCCCAGGACATGTCGGTGATGTGGAGCAACCCGTCGATACCGCCAAGATCGATAAAGGCGCCGTAATCGGTCAGGTTCTTGACCTGACCCTCGACAATGATGCCCTCCTCGAGGTTCTTGAGCGTCTCGCTCTTCTTGCCGTTGATCTGCTCTTCCTGGACGACCTTGCGGGAGAGAACGATATTGCCGCGCTTCTTGTTGACCTTCAGGACACGGACTTCGATATCCTTGTTACGATAGATATCGAGGTTGCGCACCGGGCGAATGTCGACCTGGCTTCCGGGCAGAAAAGCCTGGATGCGGCCGATTTCAACACGAAGACCACCCTTGATCCGATCGATGACGCGACCAGTGATGATCGCCTGGGTCTTGTAGGCCTGCTCGATCTGTTCCCAGGTGTGTTTGCGTTCGGCATCAACACGTGAGAGTTCGACATAGCCCTCGGAGTTCTCGAGCTGCTTGACAAAGACATCGACTTCGTCACCCGGGGCGACGGTAACCGTATCACCCTCCTTGAACTCGGCGAGGGGGACGATGCCTTCGGACTTGAAGCCGACATCGATGATCACGGCCTGGTCGGTGATCTTGATCACGCGGCCCTTGACCACCTCATTCTCGCTGATCTCGGAGCGGTTATTCTGCTCGTGAGCGGCGAGGATGGCGGCAAAGTCTTCCATCGAGAAGTCTCCTCCATCGTCATCGGCGTCATCGGCGTCATCGGCGTCTGCGATCTCGGCTGATGAAGCAACGGCCACGTCGGCCTGGCTGGAAGAGGTAGAAGCGGTTTCAGTCTCCGGAGCGACTGTTTGAGCGCCCTCGGCCTCAGGCTGGTTGAGCGGATCAACTTCGCCGTTTGCCGGAGCGGACGGGTTAGGGTTATTTGTTGACATTGAAAATGGACTTCCTCCTGGGAGAACTACCCGAATCACTCATGCGATTCGGAAGGCATACCCGTAAACCCAGCTGACAGCTTATCGGGGTTACGCCTGTTAATACGAATGAACATCATACTCCTTGCCCGGCAATTTGCCAATGCACCAGCGAAAAACTGCAGACTTCCCAAAAAGAGACGGGCCGACCGATTGTGCGGCCGACCGCGATCTCACCGCTCACCGGGAGGGTCGAGCGGGCTGGTGATGGCTCAGGCACCCTCAATCTGGGCGGAGATCCGCCGGAGGGCATCAACGACCTGCTGGATCATCCAGTCGGGGGTCGAGGCACCGGCACTAACCCCGACACGTCGGACTCCCTGGAGATCGGCCGGATCAATCTCTGCGGCGGTCTCAATGAGGACGGCACGTGGACAGGACTCGCGGGCCGATTCGACAAGTTTATTGCTGTTGGCACTATGACGCCCCCCGATAACGTAGAGCATATCGACCTCGGTCGAGAGGGTTTTGATCGCCCGCTGGTTCTCCTCGGTTGCGTCACAGATGGTCTCACAAACACGGAGCTCGTTGGTCCGCCCACTCAGGACGTCTAGAATTGCCTGGTGCTTCTTCGGACTGATGGTCGTCTGGGCGACGGTGCCGATCCGCTCGGTAAAGGGCAGACTCGCCGCCTCCTCAACCGACTTGACGACAAGGGCATCATTATCTATGTATCCAAGAATTCCACGGATCTCAGGATGATCCCGGTCACCGATGATGACCACGGAGAATCCTTCGTTGCGCAGCTCGATGGCCTTGCGCTGAGAGTAGTGGACATAGGGGCAGGTGCCGTCCATGATGCGTAGACCGCGCGACTTGAGGTCCTGATAGGCCTGGGGAGGAACACCGTGGGCGCGGATGATGACGGTGCCGGCATCCGGGAGGGTCTCCACATCGGCAACATCGATCCCGTCCCGCTGGAGTCGTTCGATCTCCTGCGAATTGTGGATGAGCGGGCCAAGAGTGACAACTGGCATTGTGGGGGACTTTTCGAGAGCGCGGTAGGCCATGTCGACGGCCCGCTTGACCCCCATGCAGAAACCGAGACTGTCGGCGAGGACGATCTCCATCGTGGTTGATCCCTTCTTGCGCTGACCTGCGCAGCCAGGCGCTGACTGACGCACCTGCGATAACATTAGGTCTTTGACAGACACATTTTGAATCTAACGGCCCTGCCGATCGCTTGTCAAGCCGTGGCCACTCCGAGACTCCCTGATGGAAGAGACCGGAGGGATGGCCGAGCAAGGTCGAAGAGGGAGGGGTCAGTTTGTTCGCAGGAACCGTTTGACCTCGACTTGACGAAGGTGGCGAAACTCCCCGGGTTTGAGGGTCTCGTGGCGCAGGAAGCCGATGGCGACCCGGCGCAGTTTGATGACGGAATGGCCGATCGAGTCAAACATCTTGCGAATCTGCTGGTTACGCCCCTCGTAGAGGGTGACCTTGAACCAGGCATTGGACTGGCTCTCCTCGATGATTTCGATCTTGGCCGGGGCAGTCCGAACACCATCGATGAAGACTCCCCGCTCGAGCTGGAGGATCTGCTGCTCGCCCGGACGGCCCTTGACCTTGACGGTATAGACCTTGGCGACCTTGCGTGAAGCGTGAGCAATCGCCTGGGTAAAATCGCCATCATTGGTCAGCAGAAGAAGTCCCTCGGTGTTGAAATCGAGTCGCCCGACAGGATGGACCTTGCGACCATACGGCCCGAGGAGGTCGGTGACCAGGGGTCGATGCTGTGGATCGGAGCGGCTGGTAAGAAAGCCGACCGGTTTATTGAGAAGGATATAGATCTTCTCCTGCCGCTCGAGACGCGGATTGATCAGCTTTCCCTGAACCTTGATGTGATCGGAGGCGGGGTCGGCCTTGGTGCCCTGTTCGGTGACGATCTGGCCGTTGACGGTGACCAGACCGGCCGCGATCATCTCCTCGGCCTTGCGGCGCGAGGCGATTCCGGCGGCGGAGATTATCTTCTGGAGTCTTTCCTGCATGGGGTTGCGTTCAGTGGCGGTTGGGGGAGAGAAGCGCCATGGCCTCGCTGCGGGTCCGTTCATCATCGCGGAAGAGTCCGCGGCAGGCAGCGGTGAGCGTGGTCGCTCCATGTTTTTTGATTCCGCGCATGACCATACAGAGATGGACGGCTTCGATGACCACCATCACCCCACGCGGTTTCAGCACCCCGAGATGGAGTGAATCAGCGATCTGGGTCGTGAGCCGTTCCTGAACCTGCGGACGCCGGGAGAAGACATCGGCGATCCTGGCAATCTTTGAGAGGCCAATGATCCGCCCATCACCGGGAATGTAGGCGATGTGGGCAACACCCGTAAATGGAATGAGATGGTGCTCGCAGATAGAGTAGATGGGGATGTCGCGAATCATGACTATCTCGTCATGATTCTCGTCAGGAATCACCTTGATATCATCCTGAACATCCTCATAGAGTCCGCCGCATAACTCCTCATACATCTCGGCGACGCGGTGGGGAGTCTCGATGATACCCGGGCGGGAGAGGTCCTCGCCGATCCCTTCGAGGATGAGGCGAACGCCGGCGGCGATCTTCTCCAGGTCGAATTTAGGATTGTCAGTCATACCTCCATATTATGGGTAAGACAAGGCGGATCGCGCAAGTTGAAAGGCTCTGGCTTGGTGGGGAGTGTGGCAATTCACGCCGGAAAGGAAGGCTCACGGTAACCTCGAGTGAGTGGCGAGAGGAGCATCCCTGGCGACGGTTGATCTGCCGATCTGAATAGAAAGAGCCGACATCGGGACATGTCGTGGTGAGGTAAGAGGGCAGAACCGGAGAGAACACGAAACCGGTCAAGCGATAAAGGCAATCGCTCTCTCCTGTCACCTTTCTTATTGACTTCAAGGCTTCGTCCGAGATCGCGGTACCACCATTGGCACGATTTTTATTCCCTCCCCCTGATTTGTTGCTTTGTGGCTTCGTTTGAGATCGCATAGAGCGTACCTTGTGGCCTCACGTCAGGGGCGCAAAAAAGCGCAAAATCGGGCCGCTTCAGTGCCCGACTCCAAGACAGGGGGTCGACCCGACAGGCTCAATTGACCACTGCTCCCTATTTCAGGGCAATACGCCATCTTGAGCAGGTAATTCAGCAACCCTCAGAGGAGAGGAGTGCGCCATCGGCGATGAGACCAAACCACCCGCTTCGGGGGTGTCCAAATCTACCCTGTCATATTTGAACATTGATACTCCATATCTGCCATAGCTGTAACCATGGCTGTAATTTGGAGGATCTTCACGTTACATAATGCGATTCCCATGGTCAAGAAATACCGATCTCCTTGGTTGAATCGTAAAGTAATGGATTATAATCCTGTTGAATCAGAAGAATGACAGGAGAGGGTGATTGATCTCATGGAGACAGGCCATCTGGCAGTACCATCGCTGGTCGACCGACGGGCTGGGAGCGAATACACCTATTTCAACCGTGAGTTGAGCTGGATCGAGTTCAACAGCCGCGTCCTGGAAGAGGCACTCGACCCGACGCAACCACTGATGGAGCGGCTCAAGTTTCTATCCATCTTTTCGACCAATCTCGACGAATTCTTCATGGTCCGGATCTCTGGACTGCAGGAGCAACTGGAAGCCAATCCAGAGCTCCATTCTCCGGATGGCCTGACGCCCGCAGTGCAGTTACGAATGATCTCGGAGCGGCTGCACAACCTGACCAATCTGCAGATGATATGCCTGGAGAAGCAGATTCTTCCCGGTCTGAGGCGGTGCGGGATTCGGATCATACCACTAGCCGAGCTCTCTGAGCAGCAGCGCGAAGTTCTGCAGAAGCTCTTCAATGAGTGGATCTTTCCAGTGCTGACTCCGCTCTCGGTCGATATAAGCCATCCTTTCCCGTACATTTCGAACATCAGTCTCAATCTTGGGATCCAGGTCATTCCGGAGAATCCTCTTCCCGACGACGAATTACGCTTTGCACGGGTCAAGCTGCCGCCCAATGTGCCGCGGTTGATCCGCGTTGAAGGTGAGGATTTTGGATTCGTATTGCTGGAAGAGGTGATTGGGGCCAACACCGACAAGCTCTTTCCGGGCATGAAGATCATGGAATGCCAGCCATTTCGTATCACGCGTGATGCGGACATCGAGATCGAGCAGGACGAGGCGGGAGATCTCCTGAAGACGGTCGAGCGACAGTTGCGTCAAAGGCGCTTCGGGTTCGGTGTTCGCCTCGAGGTGGCCGCCGGGATGAGCCAGCGAATGGTCCGACTGTTGCGAGACTCACTCGACTTGGGTGATGGTGACGTCTATACCATCGACGGTCTGCTGAACATTCCCGATCTGCTGCCACTGACCCGGCTCGAATTACCGAAGTTTCCGGAGAGGACCGATTTTACGGAGATGGCAGACCGGTCAGAATTTCCGGAACGATCTGAACTGACGGAACTGCCAATTCTCAAGGATCCACAATTCAACCCGGTTATTCCCGCAGCTTTCCAGCGCGACGAGGGGATCTTCGAGTCGATCCGGCAGCAGGATCTGCTGCTCCATCATCCGTACGACTCCTTCGCACCGGTCGTCGAGTTTCTGCGGGCGGCGGCGCGCGATCCAAATGTTCTGGCGATCAAGCAGACCCTCTACCGTGTCGGCAAGGATTCACCGATCGTTGAGGCCCTCATCGAGGCGGCAGAGAATGGCAAGCAGGTCGCCGTGCTCGTTGAACTGAAGGCCCGGTTTGACGAAGAGAACAATATTCAATGGGCAAAACGGCTTGAGAAGGCCGGGGTGCACGTCGTCTATGGCCTGGTTGGATTGAAGACGCATGCCAAGATCGCGCTGGTGGTCCGGCAGGAGAAGAGCTCACTGCGGAGGTACGTCCACCTCGGAACGGGAAATTACAGTCCAGTGACATCGCGTATCTACACCGATTTTGGACTCTTTACTGCCGATCCGGATCTTGGGGCGGATGCCTCGGATCTCTTCAACTATTTGACCGGCTATTCCAGAAAGAACCGCTATAGAAAGCTGTTTGTTTCACCGGTCAGTCTGCGCAAAGCAATGACGGAGATGATCCGGCGGGAGATAATCCACCACCAGGCAGGACGGCCGGCGGGGATCTCGGCAAAGTTCAACAGTCTGACCGACACGGGGATGATCGACGAGCTCTACCGGGCGTCGAGCGAAGGGGTTCCGATCGATCTTGTCGTGCGGGGGATCTGCTGCCTTCGTCCGGGGATACCTGGACGGAGCGAGACGATCCGGGTCGGGAGCATTGTCGGGAGATTCCTCGAGCATTCGCGTGTCTATCGCTTTGTCAATGGCGGTGATGAGGAGGTCTACCTTGGGAGTGCCGACCTGATGACCCGCAATCTGGATCGGCGCGTCGAGATCATCTTCCCGATCGAATCGACCAGTCTGCGCGAGCGGATCGTCCGCGAAGCGATCGTTCTCCCTCTGCAGGACAATGTCAAGATGCGTTGGCTGCAGAGTGACGGATCATACGCCCGACTCCGCGAGTCGGACGAGAAGTCCTTCGACGTCCAGCATTACCTGCTCGAACAGGACAAGGGGTGACCGACTGCAGGTTCGCCTTGTCGGACCGCACCGACTGCTTGTCGCCAACGAATCGAATCAGGCCACCATACCTGATTCTCCCCAGCAAGAACCGGCCTTTGCCAGGTGGAGCCGCTTGAGCAACCTCATTCAGGCCCGGTATTTTCAGATCATTTCAATCCCGGAGACTCCTGCGAT
>CAIOZW010000327.1 GCA_903862855.1 uncultured Acidobacteriota bacterium | reverse complement strand
TAGTGACCTGGTCTTGGCTGCCCCCAGGATATATGCGCTGTTTGAGCTTCAGTTCAGGTTTCAGTCCAGTGTTGATCTGACTTTGATTAAAAAAGATCGGATCATAAAAGATTGGATCATAAAAGATCAGGGGTCTTTTAGCTCTCTTAGAAAAGATCAGATAGAAAAGATCAGACTTTCTTCAGGAAGAGTAAGAACTGAGCGTCAAAACCAGATGGCAGTCACCGGATAAGATTTTAATACACAAGAAATACAGATATCAGGGAACAAAGACAAACTGTACCAGTATCCCCCCGACAAGATATCCCCAAAAAGCAGTCTCTCTGCCTCATGTTTGACTGCTGCTTTTTGATTGGTTTCCGCCCCGAATACACGCCCCGTGTATGACAATACGCAGCAACCCGCGCTGAGATATCAGAAGCCCGGGTAAGGTTGCCTTCTCCTTCGGGACTTTATTGTCGTCATTCAACGCCACTCTGAATCCGTTCGATTTGCGGTATGACTCACTGGGTGTCAGTTGCAGGTAGTCATTGCAGCTAGTCATTGATGCGAACGTGATCAACTTTAGAGAGTGGCGACCATCGGTTGATTCCATTAACCGACACCGGTTGCTGACTGACAGTTGTTCCGCCTGTGTCCCCCCACTGCAAATCCCCGACAGGTTCAGGCTGGTTGCTAAAAAAAATGCAGCACTGAACAAATTCGAGACCGAGGTTTCGTCTATAGCAGTGTAAGCCGGTTCTGGTGACCGTAGTTTCAACCACCGGTCATTACAAAGGTTTGCACCGCTCTTCATAGCTTAGAGAGACACTCTTACAAAGAGCTGAATTGAGAGCGGTCCTGAAGATGGCTGAAGCAGGTTAGTCACTCCGGTTTGCCCGAGGAGACAGGAGAGAGCTTCAGTAGTTGACAAAACAGGACAAGACCACCATCTCGCCGGAAGTGTGAGAGGTGAGTCAGATGTCACTTTGCTGATCCTGAAGTATCGAGTTATGGATCAGAGGAGGTCGGACACACATGGAGACACGAACTATGCACACACACTTTTATCAGAATTATGAGATCGAGAGCAGTACGGCGGAGATACGTGAAGTATCACCACATCATGAACTGACAAGAATGGCATTGGCTGCGGCCAGCGGTAACCTGCAGGCCTATCAGAACCTGGTTAATAACCCGGCGTTTCTCAGCAGCCTTGGACGGACAACTAAGTGGATGTGTCGCCACTCGGCGATCGAGGCAGACGAGCTTCTGTCGGAGTTTTTCCTGCGCTTGCCAAACAAGATCCGAAAGTACAGCGGTCGTCACGGGGCGTCGGTGGTCAGCTGGGCTGGTGGTGTTTTAAGACACCTCCATATCGATATGCTGCGAAGGCAATGGCGTGATACCGACCGCGTCGAGTATATGGATTTTGTGGCGATTGAGCACGAGCGATCGGTTGATACCGCAGATGGGAAACTGGCGTTGCAGCAGGCCTTCAGCCGTCTGAGTGATCGCGAGAAGAGATTGCTTGAGTTGCGTCGAAATGAAGAGACTCTCGACGAGATCGTTGTCAAGATTGATGGTCTCACCGACCCGCGTGACATCCAGAATCGGCGGCCACGCATCAGCCGCGAGCTGAAGGCGGTAGAGCAGAAGTTGCAGCTCGCGCTGTCAGCAGTCGACTCCGGACGCCTGCAGGGGCGTAAGACACCGCAGAAGGTCGAGTATTAGTCAGACATTCATTTATGCGTTGATGCCGTCAGAGATTGACGGGTGCCCCATCAGCGCCCTCCCTCATCCCCGATCCAGGTACTACTGAGACTCCCCGCCGCGCCTGGTTAAGATCTGAATATTCACCCCACCACAATTTACGGGCTGCTTGCAGCCAGGCTTTTCTGGAAATAGTTATCTTAATCCACGAACCGGGTCGGAATTGCGTTATTCAGACTGGTACGAATGGTGCTGGCGCCGGTAGAGCGATGTTGTTTAATCAGTTACCGGGCGCGAAAGAGTTTAGTTTGTTTGGTGATAGTGTGCGGTTTGTGATCGAGGTGGTCAGGTTGAACTGACCACCTCAATTTTATGCGTCTGAAAGAAGATCAACGGGTGAACGCCAACATCGCACTGACATGCAGGTGCTTTTCAGCTTAATGGCTGGAGGCCAATTGAGGCTGTGCTCGCTGACGAGAAGTGTCAGTCGGCCTGATCTGGAAGCCCGGGCTGTCAGGGTGTCAGCTCGAATCAAACTCCTCCAATACTCCACTCCATCACAAAGTAGATAGGTTCGAGAGATCGAACGACATCGACAGTTGGCGACACAGTGTGCATAAAGTGAGGCTGAAGCGTGGTGCCCCGCAGGACCGAAAACACTCTCAGGCCCGATCATGGACAACCGGCACATTTTTTCGTATGCTGCAGGCCAAACCGATGAAGCGCAAAGGTTGAATAAACTGTGGGTACGTCAATTCTGAACCAGGAAAAGTTATGACTTTTTACAATGGCAATGGAAAGAAGCGGCCAGCACGGAATGTGCTGGGAGGAGATTTGGAGACCTGTTCGATGAAACCCCTGACAGGGTTCTATCGCAATGGCAAGTGTGACACCGGGCCACAGGATGCCGGAGTCCACACGGTCTGTACGAAAGTGACGAAGGAGTTCCTCGACTTCAGCGTTGCGCAGGGGAATGACCTGGTGACGCCGATGCCGGCTTTCAACTTTCCCGGGCTGAAGCCTGGGGATTGCTGGTGTGTCTGTGCGGCGCGTTGGAAAGAGGCCTACAATGCGGGTGCGGCGCCACTGGTAAAGCTGGAGGCGACCCACGAGGGGACGCTGCGATACGCGACGCTTGAAGAGCTGAAGGAGTATGCGCTTGAAGAAGAGGAGTGACCTGATGATGGGATCGGTTAAAGTCCGGGAACCACGACCAGTCAGGGGGCTACGGGCGGTATTGCTGCTCGTCGTTTGCAGTCTGGTGTTGACCTGTTCGGCGCTGGGCCAGGATCTGGTGGGAGTTTATCTGACCTGGAAAGGGGATCCGGCGACGACGATGACCGTCAACTGGGTCGATCTCTTTGAAGGGAGCAGTCGGACTGTCTGGTACCGGCGGCAGGGGACGACGGAGTGGCTCTCGGCCGAGGGGACACATACGCGGGCTGGAGTCTCGACGCTTCAGGTTCGCCGGGTGGAGCTGACCGGACTCGCCCCGGACACGAGTTATGAATTCGGTATCGGGAAGCCACCGGCGAAGGAGACCGACGGCTGGCGGTTCCGAACCATGCCCGGGTCACTGTCGCGGCCGGTGAGGTTCGTTTCTGGCGGGGATATGATGCACAGCCGGGAGATGGTCGACGCGATGAACAGAAGGGCTGGCGCGCTCGATCCGGACTTTGCCATGCTGGGTGGCGATCTTGCCTATGCTAACGGAGTCGCGGCGACCCGCTGGGTCGACTGGCTTCAGTCGTGGATGAAGAACAGCATGGGGAAGGATCGGCGGATCATTCCCTTCGTCATCGGGATTGGCAACCACGAAGTCAAGGGAGGATACAATGGTCGGGTTCCCGATGATGCGCCATTCTTCTACAGCCTGTTTGCCACACCAGAAGGGAGATCGAACTATGTGCTTGACTTTGGCCAGTACCTTTCGGTCATCGCGCTCGACTCTGGTCATACTCAGCCGATAGATGGTGCGCAGGCGGACTGGCTTGGTGAGACCCTGGCGAAGCGGCCCGGTCAGCAGTTTCTCTTCGGCTTCTATCACTATCCAGCCTACGGGACGACCAAGGCCCCGAAGGGTGGACTGCCATACGATGCGAGGCAGTCGGTTGCCATCCGGGCCAGCTGGATTCCGCACTTTGAGAGGTATGGTGTGACCGCGCTCTTCGAGAATGACCATCACAACTTCAAGCGAACCCACCGGCTGCGCAATCACAAGCGGGATGATGAGAATGGGCTGCTCTTCCTTGGTGACGGGGCGTGGGGAGTGCAGCCGCGTGAGGTTCCATCGCCTGAGGTCGGATGGTGGCTGGCAAAGGCAGAGCCACGAAACCATCTTTTTCACGTCGAGCTGCGCGCGGATGGAACAGCAACGATCGAAGCGGTCGACGTGAAGGGAGTTGTCTTTGACCGTGTCGATCTCACAAAGCCAAGAACCAGACCGGTCGGAAACTGAGCGCCGATAACGTCCACCAGTGATGTCGTAATGTCATGAAGATTCTTTCCCGGGAGCGAACAGTTGCGGGTGCCGAATTTAATCGCTGGCTGATTCCACCAGCGGCGATGGCCGTTCATATCTGTATCGGTGAGGTCTACGGTTTCTCAGTCTTCAACGTTCCCCTGACCCGGACGGCTCCTGGATGGACGATTCCGATGGTTGGATGGATCTACTCCATCGCGCTCTGTATGCTTGGCCTCTCGGCGGCGTTCTGCGGCAAATGGGTGGAGCGGAGCGGACCGCGAAGAACGATGGTTGTGAGCTGTGCCTGTTTCTGTGGTGGGCTGCTGATCAGCGCCGCCGG
>CAIOZW010000326.1 GCA_903862855.1 uncultured Acidobacteriota bacterium | reverse complement strand
GACAGCGGCGGGAAGTACCACTATCACAGTACACTCACCTATCCATACATCAACGGTGGGATGCGCGGCGTGGTGACGGTCAGCAATGACCAGATTGTCCCGCAGCCTAAGGCCTGGTCGGTGCGACCATTCACCTCACCCCTCAATGGAGCCTCGATCACCGGGTTTACACAACTCGGTCCAAATGCCTGGTCGCTCGAGTATACGCTGAACAATCAGCTCTACCGTGTCAATTACGGTATCGACGCAACAGGTAAATACTATTACGACTTCATCGATCCGACCGGAGCCAAACGGAGCGAGAGCTACACGCGCAAGGGGATGGTCGCCGGAGTCTCGGCAGCCAGCTACAGCAGTGGATCGCTTGGAGCGGAGAGCATCGTGGCACTCTTTGGAGCCGGACTCTCAACCGGCAGTGGTAGTGCTACCAGTACGCCGCTCCCGACCGATCTGGCTGGAACGGCCGTTCGCGTTGTCGACAGTCTGGGAATGGCGAGGCTGGCGCCGCTCTTCTATGTTTCACCGACCCAGATCAACTTTGAGATTCCACCCGGGACGGCCGAGGGTGTGGCGGCGATCTCGATCGGCCCGACGGGGATGAATGGCAATTCGTTCACCGGGTTTGGCAATCTGGAGATTGCCCGTGTCGCCCCAGGTCTATTCACGGCCGATGCCACGGGGCGCGGTTATCCGGCCGCCCTCGTCTACCGTTACCGCAATGGAGCCTATCTCTCTGCCGATCCGGTAACGCGTTACGATCAGGCAACGAGTCGCATTGTGGCTGTGCCAATCGATACAACCCTGACGACCGATGAGCTCTACCTGATCCTTTTTGGGACGGGAATTCGCCATCGCAGCGGACTCGGCGCGATCACTGCACAGATTGGCGGTCACGATGCCCAGGTCCTCTATGCCGGAGCCCAGGGTGGATTTGTCGGACTTGATCAGCTCAACCTGCGAATGCCGGCGGCGCTGGCCACGGCCAGTGGTGAGTTCGATGTGACGATCAGTGTCGATGGGCGGTTGGCCAATACAGTCCGTCTGGCGATCGGTCGATCATCGACCAGTTCGCTCTCCTGGTCGATGCGCCAGCAACCGGATACCGGTCAGACCGGCCATTTCGGGACCGGATTTGGTGAAGACTCGGACTACACGATCAATCCGCCATCTTACACCGCTAACGGCGACGGGACGGTCAACGACCGGATCACCGGTTTGCAATGGCAGCAGGTCGATGGGGGAGAGAAGACCTGGGATGGAGCCGCAAGCTACTGCGATTCGCTCCAGTTGGCGGGGAGAGATGACTGGCGGTTACCACGACTGCCGGAGCTCTTCTCGATCAATCAGCTCAACACTGTCAATCCGGCACTCGACGGATCATTTACGCGCACGACCGCCGAGTACTGGTGGAGTGCGACGCTCCGCTCCGACGATTCAGCCCGCGCCTGGGCGACCAATGCCGGCGGTGGAGCCGGCCCCCATCCGAAAAGTGAGACCATCAGTGCCGGCGGAACAAAGCGCTTTCACGTACGCTGCGTCCGCGAGGCGGGGCTGCCACTCTCCTTGACCACTTATCTCGATGACAACCGGAACGGAACCGTTACTGACCAACGGACAAGCCTCGTCTGGCAGCAACCAGAGATCACGGACCGTACCTGGGAAGAGGCAATCCGTTACTGCGAGGATCTGGTTCTTGCCGGAGCTGGCGACTGGCGACTGCCGAGCCTGCGGGAGATCCGTTCGATCAATGATGAGTCCCGCGTCCGCCCATCGATCGAAACGACACTCTTCCCGGGAACAACCGCCGCACCTTTCTGGTCGTCGACTACGCTGGTCAATCAGACTGCCCGCGCCTGGACCGTCGATTTCACATTTGGCATTGCCTCGTACAACACAAAGACTGATCGACTTCGACTGCGCTGCGTGAGAGGAGGACAGAATTGATTTCGATCCATCTGCTTCAGCTTCTCGTCGCCCATCTCTTGACCCTGCTCGCCACGCTCGTTCCACCTCAGGTCTCGACGACCTTCGATGGCAATATCATTCTGGGTCGCCCGACCGATCGCACGGTGACCGTCAACATACTCTTCAATACCGACCAGGAGTCGATCTTCATTGAATACGGTGACACTCCTGGTTCGCTGTTGCGCCAGACGCCAGTGCGCTCTGTCATCAAGTCGCGAGTCGCCTTTGAGGAGATTCTCTCCGGCCTCGAGCCGAATCGTCGTTACTATTATCGACTTCGATTTCGCGGTCCGGGCCAGAGCGCCTATGCGGCGACCGCTGAGTATACCTTTCATACCCAGCGAGCTCCGGGCAGTACCTTCACCTTTACACTCATTGCCGACTCGCATCTCTTTACCACCCAGCACTGTGATCCGGCGCGTTACTCACTGGCTCTCCGCAATGCGCTGGCCGACAACCCGGACTTTCATATCGATCTTGGAGACACTTTCCGGACTGACACTCTGACCCGCGAGCCGGTCGATTCAACCTATCAACTGGTTATCGATCGTCTGATTGCACATCGCCCTTACTTTGGCCTGCTGACCCATTCGGCACCGCTCTTTCTCGTCATGGGTAATCACGATTCCGAGTATCTCTACTATACCAAGCCGGAATCGAACGAGAATCCGAACCTTCCTTTCTGGTCGACCAACGCGAGACTGGCGATCTTTCCAAATCCCCGTCCGGATGGATTCTATTCCGGAGACCAGACCCCGCAAGCCGGCGTGGATGGAGGGCTGCGTGAGAGCTTCTATGCCTGGGAGTGGGGAGATGCGCTTTTTGTTGCCCTCGATCCATACTGGGAGATGGCAACGCGTGGCGGGACGACCTGGGACACGATACACGGTGATCGGCAGTACCAGTGGTTTCGCGAAACACTGCGCAACAGCAGGGCAAAGTACAAGTTTGTCTTCGAGCATCACCTGCAGGGCCAGTCACGCGGCGGCATCGAGGTTGCCCCGCTCTTCGAGTGGGGAGGGAAGGACCGGAAGGGAGACAATACCTTTGCCCAGAACCGCCCAGGTTGGGAGAAACCATTCCACGACCTGCTTGCCGAGAACAATGTCTCGGTCTACTTTCAGGGGCATGACCACATCTTTGCGCGAGGTTTCTACAATGGCGTTACCTATATCTCGGTTCCGATGCCGGGTGCAGATCCTGACCCGGGCAGCGAGACCTATTTTCCCGGCAATGTCACTGATGGCAACTTCGACGCCTATCCGCAGAGCCTGACACTCCCCAACTCGGGCCACGTCCGGGTGACAGTTGGCCCGGCCGGAGTAAAGGTCGATTATGTGACGGTCAAGCTTCCCCGTGACCCGGGTGTCAACCGGACCGTCGCTTATTCGACCCGCATCGGTGGCCCACCGGGACTGACGCTGGTCTCATCCGCCAACTATGCCGACATCGGTGCGGCGGCGGAGTCTCTTGTCTCGGCCTTTGGCAGTGGGCTCGCCACGTCGACCGATCCGGCCCGCGTGATCGTTCGCGACGGTGCGGGAACCGAACGACCTGCCCAGGTACTCTACTCATCATCAAATCAGGTCAACTTTCTCATGCCCGCCGAACTGGCGAGTGGAATGGCGACTGTCTCGATCGGCCCTTCCGCGCAGTCCGCCCCGGGATTGCCGACAGCGGAGATGATGATCGAGCGAGTTGCCCCGGCCCTTTTCACTGCCAATGCCAGCGGACTTGGTGTCCCGGCTGCGCTGGCTATCCGGGTTCGTGCCAATGGTACGCAATCGGTCGAACCGGTCTTCAACTGTGGGACGACGGCCGGAAGCTGTGTGCCAGCTCCACTCGATCTCGGACCGGAGACCGATCAGCTCTACCTGGCCCTTTTCGGGACGGGGATCAGGAAGATCGCCAATCCGACCGAAATTGGTCTGCGAATCGGCGGGACACCGGCGCCGGTCGTCTTTGCCGGTGCCCAGGGGCAATTTCTCGGACTTGATCAGATCAATGTCAGAATTCCCAGGTCACTAATCGGACGCGGTGAAGCGGCGGTCATCTTCAGTATCGCCGGACGCTCATCGACTCCGGTCACGATCAATGTCAAATAACAGGTTGGTTGACAGAGAGGTGTAGAAAAAGATAATGGCGAAGATCTTGATGGCGACCACCCTTGCCGTGATCATGGTCATGATTCTCGCAGGGTTTCAACAGGTAACACTCCACAAGACCGATGTTCCTGCCCACCCCTGGGACATTATCCTGACGCGACCGACTGGTAACTCAGTTGCCGCAAGTCTGATGATCTATCGTGACGCGGCAGCAATTATCGAGTATGGCACAACAAGGGGCAGCTACTCGCAGCAGACCCCGGCGGTCAGCTTCAAGTCAGGGATTCCCGGTTCGATAGAGCTGACCGGGCTTTCTTCTGATACCCGCTACTACTACCGTCTGCGGATTCGTGATACTGGCGCAACTGCCGATGAGCTGAGTCCGGAGTATACTTTTATGACAGCACGGCCTGCTGGTTCGACATTTGTCTTTGCCATGCAAGCCGACTCGCATCTGGACGAGAATACCGAGCCGGCAATCTACGCCAGGGCGGTCGAGAATATGCTCACCGATGGGGTCGACTTTGTCGTCGATCTGGGTGATACCTTCATGACTGACAAGTACTCTCCGGACTATAAGGAGTCAGAGAAGCAGTATCTCGCCCAACGCTACTATTTTGGACTGGTCGGCCACTCTGCATACTGGTTTCTCGCGCTCGGCAATCATGATGGTGAGCAGGGACGATACCTCAACGGCACGCTCGATAACATGACCATCTGGTCGAATCGTCTCAGGAAGACCCTCTTCCCCAATCCGGTACCAAACAGCTTCTATACAGGAAACACTACACCTGATCAGCTTGCCGGACCGATCGAGAACTACTTTGCCTGGCAGTGGGGTGATGCCCATTTCATCGTTCTCGATCCCTTCTGGATCACGAAACGGACCGGCCAGACAGATGGTTGGGTATGGACTCTTGGCTCGACCCAGTATGACTGGCTCAAACGGACCCTTGAGACGAGCAACTCGCGATACAAGTTTGTTTTTCTGCACCATCTCATTGGAGGTCGTGACAATTCACAGCGTGGTGGAATCGAGGCGGCAAAGTACTTCGAATGGGGTGGTTCCAATCTGAGTGACGTCAATGAGTTTGCGGCAAAGCGACCGGGCTGGGCGATGCCGATCCACCAGTTGCTGGTCAGACACCGCGTCTCCGCCGTCTTCCATGGCCACGATCATCTCTATGTCAAACAGGATCTCGATGGCATCGTCTACCAGGAGGTGCCACAACCTGGCTATCCGCGTTTCAATCAGGCCAACAGCGCGACCGATTACGGATACGTCAATGGGACGATTCTTGGCAGTCCTGGCCATCTTCGCGTCACCGTCTCTCCCGAGAGGGCACGGGTTGAGCTGGTTCGTCCGGTTCTGGCAAAGGATGAGACTGCGAGCCGCCGCAATCGCGAGATTGGCCACTCCTTCGATATTCGTGCTGTGACGCCTCTCGCCGTCGCCTCTGCCGCCAGTTACAGCACCGAGGCTATAGCTCCGGAGAGTATTGTCGCGACGTTTGGTCTCAATCTTGCCGCCGGGACGAGTCTCGCCACCCAGCAGCCGCTCCCGACCACCCTCGGTGGAGTGACGGTCAACCTGCGCGATTCCTCCGGGGTTGAACGGGGCGCTCCTCTCTTCTTCGTCTCACCCGGTCAGATCAACTTCCAGGTACCCGCAGGTCTGGCAACGGGTAATGCACTCGTCGAAACCTTCATCGATGGACAGATTGCCAGCCGCGGCACGATCCGGGTCAATCCACTGGCGCCGGCAATCTTTACTGCCGACAGTAGTGGGCGTGGCTACCCGGCCGCGACACTCCTGCGCTATCGTGGAGGCGAACTCGTGGGCGTCGAGCCGGTCTTCGAGTACGATGCCGTTGGGAAGATCTTTGTCGGACGCCCGATCAATCCAGGATCGGCTGATGAGACACTCTATCTTGTTATGTATGGCACTGGATTGCGCCAGCACGGCGGCGTAGGGTCGGTCAGCGTACGAATAGGTGGAGTCGATGCCCAGGTCGTCTATGCCGGTGCCCAGGGCAATTATGCCGGCCTTGATCAGCTCAACGTCCGCATTCCCCGCGAGCTCGCTGGACGTGGCGAGGTGGATCTGCTGACAACCGTGGCCGGACTCCCGGCAAACTCTGTCAGGATCAGAATGACCGGACAGTGAGCGTTTTGTCGAGGCAAGAATCTGAATCGAGCAGCGTCAACTCTGCCTTGTCTCTTCACGACCCAACTTGCGACAGTTTGAGGTACTCCTTTAGCTCCTCGACCCGGCGCCTGATATTTACGATGGTCTTTGTCCGATTGAATGGATTTTTGGCCGTGCGAGAGATCTTGATCTCATTACTCTCGCAGAACCGGATCATCTCCCCGTCTTCGATACCGTTCAGCTTGATCTCCAGCCTCTCCTCACTGAGATTGACAAGTGATTGGAGCAATCTTGCATATCGATCCTGCTCACCAGTCAACTCGTCGATCAGTCTCTTTGCTAGGCCATGTGAGAGGGCTTCCCGGGCAAATTCCTCAAGCTCGATCTGGCTTCCCTTCAGGTAACTATGCCGGCCGGGTGATTTGTTGCTCAGCCACTCCGCTGAGTTCTTTCGCGCATTCCTGATGCAGGCGATCAGGTCGAGAGCCTGAACATTCTGTCGGTCGAGAAGAGATGCGTGCTCTTCTTGAAACTGTTCGATCGCTTTGAGCAGTTCGTCTCGAGCCGACTCAAGTGATGGGTCATCCTCTAATCCCGGGGTCTTCGCAAGTACCGTGCTCAATTCTTTAACTCTCTCTGAGAGGGACATGGCTGATCCTCAAATTGCGGGGTTGGTTTGGTGGATGCGTTCTGCAAGGCTGATGTAGTCCTCACGCAGCCCTGTAAATGCTGGATTACCATTGCTAGGTGCAATGACAACTGGAAGGTTCTTTTGAATGACCCCCTGGGCATTGATCGTTGCACGAATCCGCTGTTGTAGCACGGTTGCATTTGTTGAGACCGACTCTGAACCTCCATTGAGAGTCATCCGCATCATCCCCTCGATGGCATCTATCTTTCGGTTAGTCTCGACATTGTTCATAATTACCCCAGATATGGTTGCGTGGCGATAGTCACTGGCCAGTGGCAAGCCGATCCGCTCGATGTCCCGGTAGAAGTTGATCAGCTTTCCAATCAGCAGGTTCAGTCCGATCGCACTCAAATGATCCGGATTGCAGGGAACATAGATCTCATTGCTCGCAAAGACCGCTGTCCGGCTTGCCTTGAAGAGATTTGGCGGACAGTCAAAGATGATATAGTCATAATCATCACGCACCGAATCCAACTCACTGTTGAATCTGATGAAGAAGTTATCCTCGAGTCGGCTCTCCTCAAAATCGAAGAGTTCATAGGTTGCTGGAAGCAGGTCGAGATTGTGAATTGGTCCGGAAGGAACCCTGTCACTCAGCACCTGTCTTATGATTCGGTTCCGAAGCGGCAACCCATTGGGCAGATATGTACCCCGAATGGTCTGGCCACGATGCTGATTGACAAAGTTCCATTGACTGAATCCCAGGAGCCAGATACTTGAATTGCTCTGAAGGTCGCAATCGACGAGAAGCACTCTCTGACCCAGTGTATGGGCCAGGCAGGCGGCAAGATTGACGGAGAGAGAGGTCTTTCCGACTCCCCCCTTGAAGTTGACCAGGCTGATGATTCGTGGATGCATAGCAATTACCCCGGATCTCTCTTAACTGCGATAATTCACAAACCGAACATTTGGCAGGAAAAATGGATAAGCTCTCCCTTTCATGGGCATTTGTCAGATTTCTTACCAGATATGGTGTGGGTTGTCGTTCTCGTTAGGATTTGACTCATCAGCCCCATTCTGATTGGTACCAGTCACATCTGTTGCCCCACTCTCATCAGACGCAAGAGTAGCTGAGCTGGCCAGCCAGCTCCGGAAGAAGAGCATCTTATTCGCAGGATCTTTCATCGCTTCGTCCAACTGATGATTCACACGCTCAAGAAAGAACTGTCGAATATCTTCGGAGAGCTGGTTGCTGGGAAGACTGGCGATTGTTTCAACCATCCTCGCTGAATCGGCATCACCGGAGAGCCTTCTCCATATTGAGAATATCTGGAGCCTTACAGTCGGGTCAGCAAGTGCCTCGCCTGTCTTTTCGTCGACCCAATTGTTAACAACGTCTTTCAGACCCTGCGCGGCAGGAATGGAACTGATCTGATTGATCGATTCGATACAAGAGACAAGGTAATTGATATCCAATTCAATTTCGGGCATTGTCAATCTCCCTCAGCACATATGTGCCATTATTAAGATTCAAAGTTACAGGTTGTGACTGAAGTGAGCGGTCCTGCTATCACGCTGGCATTGTTGCCAATGAAATGGTGAGATAGATTTAAGTCTTGCAGTGTTGTCCTGGATGTGCCTGAATTTAATACACAACACTGTCTTACAAGACCTTGTCATTTACTCTCTTCAGTACCAAAACTATGTAAGTGATGTCAGATTAGTGAATCTGTTTGGTGATACGAGGTTGTTGAGTGTGGCAAGTCAATCTCCTAAAGACTACCCAACACCTAAGATAATTTAATGAAAAGAGGACTTGAAGTCAATGACAAGTGTTGTTCCTGTCGTACCAAGATAGAAATGTCCCCCCTTGTTGTGACTCATAGATCGATTCCTGGGTCTGAAGCGGCAATCGTCCTGAACTGGCAGAACTGACCAGAAGCCTTTTTCAATCCTTTTCCTCACAACTCTTGCCACACTTGAAGAGGCTGCGCCACAATTGTCCCACTCCCTCCGGATGCCCCGGAGCGGAACCCAAAGAGAAAAAGGAGCCAATCATATGGATCGAAGACACTTTCTTGGCAGCACCATGAGCAGCAGCCTCATGCTTGGTCAAACCCGGCTGCGTGACAATCCACGCCAGGATGAGGTCACTCTCGAGCGTGACCAGCCCGGCCTGCCTCACCGTGGAAAGGTG
>CAIOZW010000325.1 GCA_903862855.1 uncultured Acidobacteriota bacterium | reverse complement strand
GAGGAGTTGACCGCGGCGGTTCAGGAGGTGGTCGACCGGCTGGAGATCGTCCCGGTCATGACCGCCCATCCGACGGAGGCGGCCCGGCGGACGCTGCTCGACAAGCACCAGCGGATTGCGAATGTGCTGACCGCCCTCGACTACGATAACCTGCCGGCGCGAAGGCGCGAGCAGCTGCAATCGCAACTCGCCGCAGAGATCGAGTCGATCTGGCAGACGGATGAGGTCCGGCACACTCAGCCAACGGTTCTGGATGAGGTCAACCACACTCTCTACTATTTCCATCTGACGCTCTTCGAGGTGGTACCAACGCTGCTTGAGGAGCTCGATGAGCAACTCTCGAAGAACTTTCCGGGGGTGCGGCTGCGGGAAGAGTCGGTTCCGCTCAGGTTTGGCTCCTGGGTTGGAGGTGATCGTGATGGCAATCCGTTTGTGATTCCGGAGGTGACATGGGAGACGGCGCGGCAGCAGCAGCGGTTGATTCTGGAGAAGTACCGGGAGTTGATCAACGACCTGGCGCGGCGGCTCAGTGAGTCGGATCGCTTTGCGCCGCCGAGTGGCGAGCTGCGCCAGTCGATCGAGCGGGACAAAGCCGAGATGCCCGAGCTGGTTGGGGAGATCGCGAAGCGCTTTCCGGAGGAGCCATACCGACAGAAGCTGGCTTTTGTGCTGCGCCGGCTCGAGCAGACACTCGAACGAAACCGGGAGTTGGCGTCAGGTCTGCTGATCGAAAAACCGGATGAGCTGCTCTCGATTCGCCCGGCGTTGCCGATCATCGCCGCGCTGACGCGGGCCGAGAAGCCGACTCCATCGATCTATCGGAGCGGAGATGAGCTGTGGGAGGATCTGCGTCTGGTCCGAGACAGCCTGATCAACGGTAAGGCGGTCGCCGCCGGGCGACTGGTCAACCGGCTCATGCGGCAGGTGCGAACATTCGATCTGCATCTGGCAACGCTCGATCTGCGTCAGCACAGTCAGCGGCATACGGCGGCCCTTGACCAGATCACGCGCCATCTCGGGATGAACCCGAGCTACGATAAGATGAGCGAGGAGGAGCGGACCGAGTGGCTGACGGCCGAGCTGCTCACTCCACGGCCGCTCGTCGCGCCCGAGGCCCATCTCGATCGCGAAACGACCGAGTCGCTCAATGTCCTGCGGGTGACCCGGCGCATTCTCGATGAGATCACTCCGCAGGCAATCCGGACGTATATTGTCAGTATGACGCACGAAGCGAGTGATCTGCTGGCAGTGCTGGTTCTGGCCAAGCAGGCCGGACTGGTGGAATATGCCGGACCGGCGACCGATCGGCTGGTGCCGGTCAACAGCCGCATCGGAGTCTGTCCGCTCTTCGAGACGATCGATGACCTGCGACGCGCTCCGGAAGTGATGGCGCGGCTATACGAGAATCAGGTCTACCGGCGGCTGCTCGAATCGCAGGGCAATCTGCAGGAGATCATGATCGGTTACTCGGACAGCAGCAAGGATGGCGGAATTCTGACCTCGAGCTGGGAGCTCTTCAAGGCCCAGGAGCGGCTCTGGGAGGTGGCGCGTGCGCATGGCATCTCGCTGCGCCTCTTTCATGGGCGTGGCGGAACGGTTGGGCGTGGCGGGGGGCCGAGCCATGAAGCGATCCTCGCGCAGCCCCCGGGGACAGTCGCGGCACGGATCAAGATCACCGAACAGGGCGAGGTGGTCTCATCAAAATACAGCCTGCCGGAGATCGCCCAGCGGAGCCTCGAACTGACGACGGCGGCTGTGATCGCCGCGAGCCTCCCGCGCCGCGCCGAATCAGCCGAGCTGCCGCGCTGGCAGGAGGCGATGGAGAGGATCTCGGATGCCGCCTACCGAACCTACCGGGAGACCGTGGCCGGGACAGAGGGCTTCTACGAGTACTTCACCGCGGCGACACCTGTCGAAGAGCTGCAGCATCTGCGAATCGGCTCGCGTCCAACGAAGCGCAAACAGGGTTCACGAAGTCTCGCCGATCTGCGGGCGATCCCGTGGGTCTTTGGCTGGACGCAGAGCCGGCATCTGCTGCCGGGCTGGCTCGGGGTCGGATCGACTCTCACCAGTTTTATCCAGGAGAGTCCGCGGCGCAACCTCGAACTGCTGCGTGAGATGTACCAGGAGTGGACATTCTTCCACAGCGTCATCTCGAATATCGAGATGACCCTCGCGAAGGCCGATTTTCAGATAGCGCGCCACTATGCTGACAGTGTTGCCGACCGGCGGCTCGGCCGACGAATCTTCCAGATTCTCGAAGAGGAGTACCAGCGCACCTGCCGGGTCGTGCTGCAGATCACCGGAGAGAAGCAGCTGCTCGACAAGTCGCCCGTGCTGCAGCGTTCGATCACGGTTCGCAATCCCTATGTCGACCCGATGAGCTATCTCCAGGTCGAGCTGCTCGGACGCAAGCGCGGGGCCGAATCGGAGAAGCTGCCGGCGGCGGAGCGGGAGAAACTGCTCTACGCGATTCTGCTGACGATCAACGGCATCGCCGCCGGGATGAGGAATACCGGATGAGAACGACGCTGCTGCTTATGCTAACCCTGCTTGGAACGATCACGCTCATGGCCCAGACGAATGAAAGCCAGAACCGGCCCCGCGCCCGCGACCTCGGTCTGCGGATCGGTATCCTTCCCACCGGGCAATTGAACGCGATCACCGACGTGCCTGGAGTCAGCGTTGGCCAGGTGACGGTGATCAAGGGCGAGAATATCCGGACCGGCATCACCGCCGTTCTTCCCCACGGAGGCAACCTCTTCCGCCGCAAGGTCCCGGCGGCCATCGTCGTCGGCAACGGTTTCGGCAAGTTGGCCGGGTCGACCCAGGTCAACGAACTTGGCGAGATCGAGACACCGATAATCCTCACCAACACTCTCAATGTGCCAAAGGTTGCCGATGGACTGATTGAATGGATGCTGGCCCTGCCCGGCAACGAGGATGTTCGCTCGGTCAATCCGGTCATCGGTGAGACCAACGACGGATACCTCAACGATATCCGCGGCCGCCACCTCGGGCGGGATGAGGTCTTTGCCGCGCTGCGCGACGCACGCGAGGGGCCCGTCGCCGAGGGGAGCGTTGGCGCTGGAACCGGGACCATGGCCTTTGGATTCAAGGGCGGGATCGGCACCTCATCGCGGCAGCTTCCGGCCGCACTCGGTCCGCTGGGAGGCTACCATATTGGCGTCCTCGTCCAGAGCAACTACGGCGGCGTACTGACTATCGCCGGCGCTCCCGTCGGCCAGAGCCTCGGACAATACTATCTTCGTGAAGCGGTCGAGGGAGGGCGAATCGATCGCTCGGCGGCCACCTCTCCACGCGACCGGGCCGACGGTTCGATCATCATCGTCGTCGCGACCG
>CAIOZW010000324.1 GCA_903862855.1 uncultured Acidobacteriota bacterium | reverse complement strand
TTCTACGACGATCTCGGCAATCTGACGCGCCAGCCACACCTTCTTCGCGGACCGGGCTTCGCGAAGGATCCCTATCTGCTCGAATCGAGTGTCGTCAGTATGGTCGGTCTCTTTGATGGTCCGGCGGCGGCGCGAACCGGCGAGATCCAGTTGACCGGTGTCGGATTTCAACCCTATGGCCGCCGCTCCTGGTGGGATATCGCTGAATCGTACTATGATGTGCCACTGCGAATGCGCTACACCGGGCTCGATCCACAGGCCGCGTATCGGGTTCGCCTTGTCTATGGCAGCGCGACGACGCAGATTCCGATTCGACTCGTCGCCAACGACAATCTGGAGATACACCCGCTCATCCCGAAGCCGCTCGGACCGGTCGAATTCGATATCCCGGCGATGGCGACCGCGACGGGTGAACTAAATCTGGCCTGGACACAGGCGCCCGGCAGCCGGGCCGCCGGACGTGGTACCCAGGTTGCAGAGATCTGGTTAATCAAAAAATGACAGGACAGGAACTGAAAGAAGCGCTCCATTCTGGTCGTCGAGTCTACGGCACGATGATCGCGTCGACATCACCACACTGGCCACAAGCGGTCAAATCGACCGGGGCCGACTTTGTCTTCATCGACACCGAGCATATCGCGATCGATCGGACAACGCTCTCCTGGATGTGCCAGACATTTCGGGCCCTCGGGCTGCCACCGATCGTGCGCATCCCCTCACCCGATCCATACGAAGCAACGGTCGCCCTCGACAACGGTGCCTGTGGAGTGCTTGCCCCCTACATCGAGACGGTCGAGCAGGTCGAGCGGCTGCGCGGTGCCGTCAAGCTGCGGCCACTCAAGGGGCAGATTCTCGACGATGTACTGTGCGGACGGCGTGCGCTCGACCCGGGTCTGCAGAGCTACATCGATCAGCGGTGTGCCAACAACCTGCTGTTGATCAACATCGAGAGCGAACCGGCCATCGCCGCACTCGACCAGTTGCTGGCCGTACCCGGAGTCGACGCCGTGCAGGTCGGGCCGCACGATCTATCTTGCAACCTGGGGATTCCCGAAGAGTGGTCACATCCACGCTTCGAGGCGGCCATCCAGACGATCATCCGCCAGGCCCGGGCCCATCAGGTTGGGGCCGGTGTCCATTACTGGTGGGGGATCGAGGACGAGATTCGGTGGGCGAAGGCCGGTGTCAACCTGATCGTCCACTCCGGCGATATCGGCCTCTTTACCGATACGCTGCGGGCCGATCTGCGCCGATTTCGCGAAGAATGCGGCGAGACGATCGGGGAATCAGCCACCGGCAGTTACGAATAGGGAGACAAGCATGCGCCATATTTCGATCAAGATGGGCCAGTTGGGCCAGCTGGTACTGATTATTTCGATCATCGTGCTGCTCGGCGGCCAGGTACCGGGCCAGTCTCCAGTCCGCCCGAACATCGTCTTCATCCTCGCCGACGATCTGGGCTGGGCCGATCTCGGCAGCTACGGCGCCGATCTGCACGAGACGCCGCACCTCGACCGGCTGGCGCGCCAGGGCGTGCGCTTTACCCAGGCCTATGCGATGTCGGTCTGCTCACCGACCCGTTCGGCAATCCTGACCGGGAAGCATGCAGCCCGTCTCAACTTCACGATCTGGCGTGAAGCATCGATCGGGCGAGATGCCGAGGCGGCCCGCTCAAAGAACCGGCTCATTCCTCCGGCGACCATCCACAACCTTGGCAGCGATGAGACGACCATTGCCGAACTGCTGCGCGAATCCGGTTACCTGACCTTCCACGTCGGCAAGTGGCACCTTGGTGACGCCGCCAATTCACCCGAAAGCCAGGGCTTCGATCTCAACATCGGTGGAACACACTGGGGCGCTCCGGCCACCTTCTTCTGGCCCTTCCGTGGCGCCTTTGGCCAGTCGCGTGAATTTCGCTATGTGCCGGGTCTCGGCATCGGAAAGGAGGGTCAGTACCTGACCGATCGCTTCACCGATGAGGCATTGCGCCTGATCGATGAGTCCGCCGGTCGGCCCTTCTTCCTCAATCTCTGGTATCACAACCCGCACACGCCGATCGAGGGAAAGCCGGAACTGACGGCCAAGTATCGGCAGAGGCTGAAACCGGGGTTCAACCATCAGAACCCGGACTATGCGGCAATGATCGAGACTCTCGATGAGAATGTCGGGCGGATCATGAGCCATCTCGAAAAGAAGGGGCTTGCGGCGCAGACCCTCTTCGTCTTCACCTCCGACAATGGTGGGTATGTCAATCAGTACAAGGGGCGACAGGTGACCAGCAATGCCCCGCTCCGTTCGGGCAAGGGCTCCCTCTACGAGGGTGGAGTGCGGGTCCCCCTGATCGTCTCCTGGCCGGGAGTAGCGCGGCGCGGCGCAGTGATCGATCAGCCGGTCATCTCGATGGACCTCTTCCGTACCTTTGCCGAGGCCGCCGGCGTGAATGGTGAGACCGGCGTCGATGGTCTGAGCATCCTGCCCCTGCTGCGCAATCCCCAGTCGAGACTCGATCGGGAGGCGCTCTACTTCCACTATCCGCACTACTACCCGACCTCTTCACCCGTCAGCGCCATCCGCGAGGGTGACTGGAAGCTGCTCGAATATTTCGAGGATCGGCACGTCGAACTTTACCACCTGCGCGAAGATCCGGGCGAGAAGACCGACCTCGCCAGCCGCCAACCTGCCCAGGCGGAGCGACTGCGATCAAGGCTCGACGAATGGCGCCGGAGGGTCGAGGCCCGGCTGCCAACCGTCAATCCGAATGCGCAGCCGTGATGATCGTCACCCCGCTGCTCTCGAAACGGTCCATTCTGACCAGCGCCTCGATCGACTCGGCGAGGCCGATCCGACGCTTGATAAGACGCCCCGGATCGAGCCTCCCCGTCGCCATCATCCCAAAGACGGCCGGAAATCGATGTGCCTGCATGCCATGGCTGCCAAGAATCTCCAGCTCATATCCGATCACCCGACCCATCGGCAACGGCGGATCGGCATGCTCTCCGGCCATCAGTCCGACCTGAACGTGTCGCCCACGCCGCCGCAGTGACCGGATCGCGTCGACACAGGTTCCGACGCTCCCCAGCGCGTCGATCGAGAGATGCGCACCTCCGCCGGTCACCTCGACAACCGCCTCAGGCACGGCCTTTCCCTGCGCATCGATCACTACCTCTGCCCCCAGCTCCCGTGCGAGAGCCAGACTCTCAGCCGCAATATCGACCGCCACCACCCGCGCCCCACTCGCACTGGCAATCATGACCGCCGAAAGACCGACTCCACCGCACCCGTAGACAACCACCCACTCCCCGGCCCCGACCCGCCCCTGATCAACCACCGCCCGAAACGAGGTCGTGAACCGGCATCCCAGACTCGCCGCCACATCAAAATCGAGCCAGTCAGGTAACCGGACCAGGTTCAGATCTGCCCGGTGGATCGCCACATACTCGGCAAACGACCCCCAATGCGTAAAGCCGGGTTGATACTGCGCCCGACAGACCTGCTGATCTCCACGATGGCACTCGGCACAATCACCGCACCCGCAGACAAATGGAACCGTCACCCGATCCCCGATCTCCCAGTGTCGAACATTGGCCCCCTTCGCCACCACCACCCCCGCCAGCTCATGTCCGGGAACGTGTGGTACCCGGATGTCCGGATCATGCCCAACCCAGCCATGCCAGTCGCTCCGACAGACTCCGGTCGCCCGCACCTCCAGCACGACTCCGTCAGGTGACGGCTCTGGATCGGGCACTTCAAGGAACTCCGGGCGCACCGAAAACTGCTCGTAAATAATGGCTTTCATTCAATTTTCTCCATAGTTCGCTTCCGTCCTGGCCTGCCTCGATATTCAGGATTACCGGCCTTCCATTCTGGCTCATCTCGATCGATCTTCACCAAGATTTGGAGTAGTAATTGAGCAAACAGGTACTCATCGGCCTACAGTTCAAGAATATTCAAGCCCCGTTAAAGAGATTTCAAAAAATTTGAAACGAGTGGCCAGCTATCCGGCCTCTGATGTTCACCTTGTCCGGCCAAATTCAAGGAAATTCACGCACCCGTTAAATACTATTCAATAAAGAAGGAATTATTTTCCTCTTGGCCATTATTAAGGATAGCCAGTCGACAATTCAGTGGGCCATTCAGCCGGTCAATCTGTTGGTCAACCTGTCGATCGATCTTTTACTCAATTTATTGCTCAATTTATTGCCACTTTAACCAGGTGATCGTTGTTTTTTTGTCCTTATTTCAACTCATTTGTCAATGGTTTTCAGCTCATCTGAAATGCCACCGTCAAACAACCCCTGGAGCACTGGGTGTTCAGTATTACTGTGCCCCTCTGCACAGCTTTGTGACCCCTCTCAGGGTAACTCTCAATCTACACAC
>CAIOZW010000323.1 GCA_903862855.1 uncultured Acidobacteriota bacterium | reverse complement strand
GCTGCCAATACTGCTGTTACCGGATGATCAACGCGATTCAGCGCGGTGATCGGTCAACATTTCTTGTCGATCCCAACTTCCCGGTCGACCGACTGCCCGTCCGTTTCCGGCGGATTCTCACTGCCGCTGACCGACGACTGCTTGTCGAACCCGTCCAGCCGGGTCAGCCAGCTCCGCTCCGCTTCAGTCAGTGAGGCAGCAGCGAGGAGCTCGGGACGACGCTCTTGGGTCTTCCTGAGGGCGGCGCGACGTCGCCACTTGGCGACTTCACCGTGATGCCCACCGATCAGCACCTCCGGAACCCGCCAGCCACGAAACTCAGCCGGCCTCGTGTAGTGCGGATAGTCGAGAAGACCTTCCGCCCCGTCTGCAAAAGAGTCGTGAACTGCTGATGTCTCACTGCCAAGGACATCCGGAAGAAGCCTCGTCACAGCATCGATGACAATCAGAGCTGGAAGCTCTCCCCCGGTCAAAACATAATCGCCAACCGAGATCTCTTCGGTCACGAGATGCTCGACAACCCTCTCATCCACTCCCTCATAGCGTCCGCAGATGAAGATCAGTCTTTTGTAGCCAACGGCCAACCGGGCCGCTTCACGCTGATTGAAGACTCGACCTTGCGGGGTGAGAAGAACGATGGCGGTTGGCTCTTCGGGATCTCCCGGGAGTCGACCAGCAAGAAGCGTCTCGACACCGCAAAAGATCGGCTCCGGCTTGAGAACCATTCCATCACCACCACCAAAAGGCCGATCATCGACGATGTGGTGACGGTCATCTGTAAAAGAGCGAAGATCGTGGATCTCAATCCCGATCTGTCCCTGCTGACGGGCCCGGCGGATGATCCCGTGATCGATGGCGCCGGTGAAGAAGTCCGGGAAGATGGTCAGCAGGTCAAAACGCATATCCCATCACATCAGTCGAGCAGACCGGCAGGCGGATCGATGATGATCCTCTTCTGCCTTGTGTCAACCTCGACGCAGATACTGGCCGCAAGCGGGATCAGGAACTCGCGGTTATCCGTGGAGATGACCACCAGCAACGGAGCTGCACCGTAATGCTCGACCCCCGCAACCCGGCCAATCAGGGTTCCCGTTCTCAGGAGTGCCTGACAATCGATCAGGTCGAAATCATAGAAGCTGTCGGGCGGAAGCGGAACAAGCTGCGACCTGGTGATAACGACGGCCGCTCCGCGCAGCTTCTCTGCCTCCTCCACCGAATCGATGCCCGTCAGTTTGAGCACGATCCGGCTCTTGTGCAACCGAGCGTACTCAAGTTGCCGCTCGACGATCAAGCCGGAAGAGAGGCGAAGCCGGATATCTTCGAGATCATCGAACCGATCTGGAAAGTCGGTTTGGAGATCCGCAATCACCTCACCGCGCAGCCCCTGTGGTCGGGCAATGACGGCGACGGTGATCAAGTCTTCATCGTCGGCCACGGCAAGCTCCCGGGTATCGAAAATCTATTCGAGAATGTCAAGGACGAAACGCTTCTTCAGTTTCGTACCGGAAGCGTTGAGAATTGTCCTGATGGCCCGGGCCGTCCGCCCCTGTTTGCCGATCACCTTGCCGAGATCTCCGCCAGCGACGCGCAACTCAAGCACGGTCGCCTGGGCCTCCTCAAGTTCATGCACAACAACCTGATCGGGACGATCGACGAGTGACCTGGCAATCAATTCCACCAACTCTTTCATCCTGACCTCACTCTTTTAAGGCAACGATTGAGATGATCTGGAACGACTCAATGGTACCAGTCGGCGCAAGCAGATCCTGATGACGCACCTGCCGCGATAAAGATACCGGTCTCTCCTATCCCAATGTCTCCTGCTCCGATTCAGCCGGCCACAACCTGCTCGCTCTTGCGAATCAGATTGCGAACCGTTTCGGTCGGCTGTGCGCCACACTTGATCCAATAGCCGATGCGCTCCAGATCGAGCTTAAGCTCAATTGGCTCGCGGCACGGATTATAGAAACCAACAATCTCGACAAACCGGCCATCGCGCTTGGCCCGCTTCTCAGCGACCACCACACGATAGAACGGCTTCTTCTTCGCACCCTGTCTCGTCAGTCTGATAGCTAACAATGGTACTACCTCCAGAATTTAACGTTTCTTCTTCTTGGGCCTCTTCTTACGGGCTGGTGCTGACTTGGATGACCCCTTGGTCAGACGCCCCATCACCTTGCCACGCAATCCGCCCAACAATCCCTGGGACCCCATCATGCGGCCCATCATCACCTTCATCTCCGCATACTGCTTGAGCAGTTTGTTGACGTCGTTGATGGTATTGCCGCTGCCGAGAGCGATCCGCCTGCGCCTTGATGCGCTGATGATGAGGTGATTGTCGCGTTCCGCCTGGGTCATCGAGTTGATGATGGCCTCGGTCCGCTTCATCTCCCGCTCCATCTGGGTGGACATCTCAGGAGTCATCTTCGGCATTCCGGGAAGCATGTCTCCCGGGAGCATATCGAGCAGGCTCTGGACAGAGCCGAGCTTCTTTACCTGCTGGAGTTGATCACGAAAGTCCTCCAGCGTAAAGGAGTTTTTCTCCAGCTTCTCCTGCAGTTCAAGGGCCTTCTTCTCATCGACCTCCGCCTGGACCTTCTCGATAAGGGAGAGGACATCCCCCATGCCGAGGACGCGTGAAGCGATCCGGTCTGGATAGAAAGGCTCAAGGGCGTCGTACTTTTCTCCGACGCCGACAAACTTGATCGGTTGGCCGGTGACCTCCTTGATGGAGAGAGCTGCTCCACCACGTGAATCACCGTCCATCTTGGTCAGGATGACTCCGGTCACCCCGATCCGCTCGTGAAACTCCTGGGCGCTCTTGACGGCGTCCTGGCCGGTCATGGCGTCGGCGACGAAGAGGGTCTCAACCGGCTGCATCTCCGTCTTGATGAGCTGCAGCTCCTGCATGAGAGCATCGTCGATATGAAGCCGACCAGCCGTATCGATGAGCAGGGTATCAAACCCGATCTGCTCACAGTGGAGCCTGGCAGCCCGGCAGAGCGCCAGCGGATCATCGATTCCCTGGCCGTCAAAGACCGGAATGCTGAGCGCCTTGCCGATGACCGCGAGCTGTTCACGGGCCGCCGGACGGTAGACGTCGACCGAGAGGAGGAGCGGACTGCGCTCCTGGTTCTTCTGGAGCCATCTCGACAGCTTACCGGTCGAGGTCGTCTTTCCGGACCCCTGAAGCCCGACGATCATGATCGTATTCGGGCGGCGGGAGGTAAAGACCAGACGGCTCGACGTGCCTCCGAGCATCTCGACCATCTCATCGTAGACGACCTTGACTACCTGCTGGCCTGGCGTAAGATCCCCAATGACATCCTGGCCGACAGCCTTGGCCCTGACACGGTCGATGAAGCTCTTCACAACCTTGAAGTTGACGTCGGCCTCGAGCAGCGCAATCCTGATCTCGCGCATGGCAAGATCGATGTGCTCGGCCGTCAGACGACTCTCGCCTCGGAGATCCTTGACGACCTTCTTGAGTTTGTCCGACAGAGCTTCAAACATTGTCCACCAACAGCCAGACTCGTCTATCTTATTACTTCCCTACAGTGACTTCCCTAAAGTGACTTGCCTACCGTGACTTGCCCACCGTGACTTGCCTACCCGGCACTTGCCCGGCCATACCCTGCCCCTACCTGGCCACTACCTGGCGCTCATCCCGCCATCCTAGGTCTTTTGTCCGGCTTTCAAATGTATTGATCTGGCATCTGGCAGATCAGACCAAGCATCCCACGCAAAAGTTAGAGGATAGTAGTCTGTCAGGAAACTGTCAAGGAAAGAGATGGTCGCCACCCCCTCTCAACAGTCATTGTTTCTGTAGGCTGAGGAGGAGGGCCTCCATCGCCAGTTGGCGATTGACATTGACACGGAGTTGGCGACGCAACTCGCTGAACTTCTCAAACCACAAGATGAGGCGTCGTGGACCAAGCCGGAGTGCCAGATCTTTGAGTCGGTCAGTCAGGTCGATGTTGACAATAGAGCCTCCCTCGGCGGCGGCAGAGATGATGACCAGATCGCGAAGCAGACCATTGATCGCCTCGATCGCCGCCTCAAATTCGTTTCTCTCTTTTTTTGCGACAAACTCGGCAGCCTTCATTACCCGGTGGCGCTGGTGGCCATCGGCGAGCAGTTCGAGAAGTTCGAGAAGAACGCGCCGTTCCTGCCGGTAGACCGAGAGATCGATGGCGAGAGCCGCCCCGATACAACCTCCGGAGAGGCGGGCAAGGAGGGCATTCTCCTCTCTTGGGCGGGGGTAATGTGCGGCAAGAAATGCCTCGAGAGCGGGCAGATCGAGTGGCGTAAAATTGAGTCGCTGGGCACGGGAACGGATGGTCGGGAGGAGAGAGTCAGGTCGCGACGTGACAAGTATGATGGTCGATGTCGGGGGTGGCTCCTCGAGAGTCTTGAGGAGCGAATTGGCCGACTCCTCACGGAGCCGTTCGGCCTCATCGATAATAAAGATACGCTGGCGGCCTTCACGGGGAAGGTAGAAGACCTCATCGTTCATGGCCCGGGTCTGGGCAATACGGATAGACTGACCGTCGGGAACGATCATTATCACATCGCCATAGCTGCCTTCGTCGATGCGGCGGCAAGTCGCACAACGATCACAACTATCAGGGCTCTGCTCCGGAACGACCTCGAGACAGTTGGCCGCTTTGGCCATGGTCAGGGCAAACTGCCGCTTCCCCACTCCGGCCGGGCCGGCAAAGATGAGTGTTCGCCCAATCTGACCATCTCCACGCTGGAGAAGTCGCTGGATGACCCGTTTGTTCCTCTCATTTCCGGCAAGTGTCGCAAACGACATTGACAGCACCTCAAATGGAACCAGTCAGGGAGATGACGGTTGAGACCTCACGACAGGTCCTCTCAAAGACCTCATCGATCGACCCGGCTGCAGAGATGACCCTGAAGCGGTGGGGATCGGCGGCAATGAGCGCGTGGTAGCCATCACGAACGCGCTGGTGAAACTCGAGTGGTTCACGGTCGAGTCGGTCAGGCTGTTCGACCGAAGACCCTGTCTGACGGTCGCGGATGCGACCGAGCCCGGCGGCAACCTCGAGGTCGTAGACGAGGGTCAGATCCGGCGTCAGCCCCTCGGTCGCGAGCCGGTTGAGCTGGTGAACAAGATCGAGCTGGAAACCTCTTCCATAGCCCTGGTAGGCGACCGTCGCATCAAAGAAACGGTCTGAGAGCACGATCCGTCCAGACTGGAGTGCAGGGCGGACGAGCTGGCGGATATGCTGGGCACGGTCGGCGGCATAGAGCAGCAGCTCAGCCAGTGGATCGACCGAATCATGTTCGCCATCGAGCAGGGCCGCACGAATGCGCTTTCCAAGCTGGGTCCCCCCAGGCTCGCGGGTCGTCAACACATCATAGCCGGCAGTGCCAAGCAACCGGGCAAGCAACTGCAACTGGGTCGATTTTCCGCTCCCGTCAATTCCCTCAAAGGTGATCAATCTTCCACTAAACGCCATAGATACCGTCCAGGCTGTCTCATCTCTCTCGAGGCCGGATCACCTGACAAGAAAAGCTTCAAGCAGCGGGGCCTGAAGCTTCTCTGTGTCGTGTTGATCGACAATTGATAAAGGTCGGAGCCAGTCCGTATCAGCCGTTTCCGTTACCGGTAGAGCCGGTTGAGGAGCCGCCTGCCTGTCCAGATTGTGGAGCCGGGGCGGCGGCGGGTGGCGTGGAGGGCAGATTACCAGTCTGATGCGGCTGGGCCTGATCCGGTCGCGGATGGTGAATACTGCCACGCGGCACCGAGATGGTCGAAATCGCATGCTTGAAGATCAACTGCTCGAGATTACCGGACTCAAGCACGACCGAAAACTTGTCAAAACTGCGGATCTTGCCGGTCAGTTTGACGCCCCCCATCAGGTAAATAGTAATGTTGATGCGATCCTTGCGAAGATTGTTCAGGAAGGCGTCCTGAACATTTTGTGAACTCAATGTATTGTTGTCCATATTCCCAAATCGCCTCTCATAGTTTTTTTGTTAGTCAATTATTTTTAGTTGGGTCGAACCTCCGGGGATCACCCGGTCTGCCTGTCCAGATAGCCTGGCATCTGAGGTGCAATGAGGAGGAGTGATCGATCGACCCGTCGACACTCGTTCATTTACCACCTGCCTGTTAAGCACTGCTAATTAACCCGCCTGTTATGCTCTGCCGGTTAATCCCCCTTGCAGCGACGACTATTAAGTGCGAAAGGTTCTGTCGCAACAGATCCCCTGGCACTGAGCTTTTACCGATGACGCAGAGACCGTTGACGCAGACGCGTCCGACTGTCACATACCCGTCAGACAGACAGATTAAATATTATACGAAAGAAAGCCGGCTTGCCAGTACTTTGAAAGACTGTCTTCGGCGTGTACCGATAAATATCACGGTCAGGTGAGGTGGAAGGTCAACGTGCCTTGGCCATGGGGCCATCAGCGCTCTTCGGAGCGCCAGTCCCGCCGCGACGAACAAGGATGATCTCGGCCATGATCGCAATGGCAATCTCTTCAGGAGTGAGGGCACTGATATCGAGACCGATCGGTGCGTGGATGCGCCGGAGAAGGAGAGGGTCGACCCCCTGACGGCGGAGATGCTCACGAATGGTGGTCGTGCGACGACGACTGCCAATCATCCCCAGATAGCGGGTGGGGCGCTCAACTGCTTCGCGCAGGCAGATCTCATCGTGGCGGTGGCCACGGGTGACGATGACGACGTGGGTTGCCGGGGTGAACCGGAGTGAATGGAGGGCGGTAATGAAATCATCAGCAATCAGCCTCACCTCAGGATCGGGAAATCTGTCGCGACTGGCAAACTCGGGACGGTCATCGATGACGGTTATTCTGAAATCGAGGAGACGTGCCGCGCGAGCAACGGCCTGACCGACGTGTCCCCCCCCGCAAATGATCATCTCGAGCGGTGGACGGGAGATCTCGAAGAGGAGACGGCCTCCCCCGGGGAGAGCCAGTTCAGCGGGACCAGCCACGGCGATCTCGAGACGGTCATCATTCATGAGAAGCCGGGCGTGCTGACTGGCGAGCAGGTCAAGTTCTGGATCGCCAAGTGTTCCGGCAACGGTCTCGAGGGTCGTCTGCCGGTCGGTGGAATCGGGTGGGATGACCTCAACGAAGAGGCGCGGGGGGGTCGACTGCGGGGCTGGGCGATCTCCCTGAGCGGGAATGATTGCGACCAGGCAGGCTGGTCGCCCCTCGGCGAGGGCACGGTTGAGAATCGGAGTCATCGCACTGGCGGGCAGCGGAAGAGTGGAGTTTGGAACGCCCCAGACCTCGATGAGCACCTCCATCTCCCCGCCGCAGATCATCCCCTCCTCATCGGGTGGAACATCGGGATTGTCACGGAGGGTGAAGTGGCAGAGGCGTGACTGACCATCTATGAGCGCTTCGCGCGCTTCAGCCCAGACATCGGCCTCGACGCAACCTCCGCCAACCGTACCGAGCATCCGCCCATCCTCAAAGACGAGCAGCTTCGCCCCGGTTCGCTGGGGGGTCGAACCACTGGTGGTGACAATCGTGGCAATCGCCAGTCGCTGGAGCCTCGATTCGGCCTGGCTGATCTGATCATATACTTCCGTCTGTGTGAGGAGGCTCATAAGCTGATCGGTACGGGAAGGGTCGAATGGTCTCAACTGACCGGTCTCCTCCCCCCATCTCTCCGGTTGAGATTATTGTGGGTCAATCCATCGATCCACCTTGTCAGGGCGAAAGTATGGCGTACGCTTTCAGGCCTGGTCAAGCAGGAGTCGATCGCCGGACTGCGGCCAGGAGTCGGGGGATGATCCTGGTGCCAGCCAGCCTGCCTGCCTGCCGCTCCAGTATCCATGGTATACCTATCAGGGGTATACCTATTAGGGGTATATCTATGACAGGTATATCTATGACAGGTATATCTATGACAGGTATATCTATGAAGGGTAACCTGATCCGGTCGATTTCGTTAAGGGAGATCTATTCTCGATGGAGATCAAGATTCGTACGGGAACGCTGGCAGACTGCCCTGGGATCAGCCTGCTCGCGAGGGAACTGATCAGATGGGAGCACTCTCTCAACAGAGAGATAGGGGAACCGACACCGTGGGCAGGGAGCGAAGCAGAGATTCGCAAACAGATGAGTGACCCGGGTACAAGATTTTTTGTCGCGGAACGGGCGGGAGCAGTTATCGGCTATGCCAAGGCGGTCATCCACGGAGGAGACCGGCGAGGGAGGCTCTGGCGGCGAGTGATCGATCTGCTCACCCGCCGTCCGCGTGCCAATTTCAGCTCCTCTGGCGGACTCATCCCGGGGATCTTTGTCGCGGCGACGGAACGGGGAGCAGGCATCGGGCGAAGGCTCAGCCAGGCCGCCGAGCTGTGGCTCCGGGAAGAGGGACTCTCCCGGGTCTATGTTCACGTCCTGCAGAAGAACGAACCGGCCCTTCAGTTCTGGAATGAGAACGGATACTCTCCGGTCACGATCGTCCTCGACAAGCCTCTCAACTGACCCAGCCTGTCACCGGTCAGGAGGTCTGCTCACGATACCATTCGACTGTCTGACGCAGCCCGGTCGTCAGGTCGGTCTGCGGCTCGTAACCAAGCAGCTCTGCGGCGCGCGTGAGATCGGCCAGTGAATGGCGGACATCACCGGCCCGCGGTTCGGCATACTCGGGAGTAAGCGTCGTTCCAATTATCTGCTGCAGCTCGGCAAGGAGTTGATTGAGCGTGGTGCGTGAGGCTGTCCCGACATTGATCACGTGGCCAACTGCCGCCGCTGATTCAGCCGCCCGCATATTGGCATCGATGACATTGCCGATGTAGGTGAAGTCGCGGGACTGCTCACCATCACCAAAGATCTTTGGTGTCTGACCGGTGAGGAGTGACGTGACAAACTTCGAGATGACGCCGGAATAGGGTGACGATGGATCCTGGCGCGGTCCAAAGACATTGAAATAACGGAGAGCAACGGTCTCAAGTCCATAGACACTGGCAAAGACCTGGCAGTAGTACTCACCAACAAGTTTGGCGACGGCATAGGGCGAGAGTGGGTTGGGCGTCTGATCCTCGATCTTGGCCGAAGTGCCGATCTCACCATAGGCGGAGCTCGAGGCGGCGTAGACCACTCTTCTCACTCCGGCATCACGTGCTGCAAGAAGCACCCTGAAGGTGCCGTTGACGTTGACATCGTGATTGACTTCGGGCTCTCTGACCGAACGGGGAACCGAAGGGATCGCCGCCTCGTGGAAAACGACGTCGATGCCGGCACAGGCCTGTTGCAACGTCGCTTCATTCCTGATGTCACCCTCGATCAGTTCGATCTTCCCGGCGAGATGGTCGAGATTGGCTCTATGCCCCGTCGAGAAGTTGTCGAGAACCCGGACGCTCTTTCCCCGCTTCACCAGTGCTTCGGCAAGGTGTGAACCGATAAATCCGCCACCACCAGTTACCAGAAAATTTGTATGACCGTTTTTTGTTGACATTTGTACTGACTTGCTCCGTCTTCCCGTCAGAACCAGCGAGACCTCGTTCCGGCGGAAGTCTTGATTTGGAGAGCCATCCAATGACTTCTCCGCTGATGGAGGGCTTTCGGAAGACCCTCAACCCTGAGGTGGGCGCGATCAATCTGGAATCTTGCGGATCCTCAGGCAGTTCGGCGAGCCTCGATCCAATAGACATAAATAGTAAATCCAACAAGGATCGTCAAGCCGGTCATCAAAAGTGCCACCCGCCAGGGATCGACCACTTGAACGTAGGCAATCCCGAGAAGACCCAGAACCAGATTGAGCCCATAGTAGGTCAGTGAGACCTGGCGATGGCCCTGTCCGTGCGAAATCAGCCGCTGGTAGAGATGGCTGCGATGCGCTTCGTGAAGACGCTCACCCCGCCGCCAGCGAAGGATGAGGGTCAGCGTCGTGTCGTAGATGAATGGTGCAAAGATAAGTATGACAGATGGAAATGGAACCGGGCGCACCCCGCTGTTGGTCGTCAGAACGGCAAAGGCGGCCAGAACATAACCAATGAAGAGGCTGCCGACATCTCCCAGGAAGATCCGGGCCGGTGGAAAATTGTGGAGCAGAAAACCGAGGCAGGCCGCCGCGAGAATCAGCGAGCCGGCGGCGAGAAGGCGGTGGCCGGTCATGCCGCAGACAACGGCCAGGGCAAGCGCATAGATCAGACCGGAGCCACCGGCAAGACCATCGATTCCGTCCATGAAGTTGAAAATATTGCTGAATCCGGTCAGCCAGAGGATCGTCAGGGCGGCCCCGATCAGACCGCCAAATGTCCCGGCAAGCGCGAGATCGAGGCGACCAAGATAAGGGAGATCGAGATGGAGAAAGGTCACCCCACTCCAGATGGCAATGAGTGCGGCAATTAACTGGCCGAGATACTTGGTCAGGGGGCGGATTCGCCGCATATCGTCGATCAATCCGACGACGGCGATCACCACATAGCCGAGAATAGCCAGTCCGAACCGGGTCGCGAAGAGCCAGTTGCCGGAATCGGGGAGGAGCAGGATCCAGAGGAGCGGCAGCAGGAGAACGAAGGAGGCCACGATCCCGAGGCCACCCAGACGCGGGGTCGGCTGCGTGTGAGAGCTGCGATGATTAGGAATATCGAGAGACCTCAACCAGACCGGGCCATTGATCAGCCAGCCAGTCGTCAGGTAGGAGATGAGCCCTGCCAGAATGAATATTGCCGTTCGAAACATATGATGCGCTTCAACCACCTCCTCTTCAACTTTGGTATCCTCACCGGCTCTATCGTGAGCCGGCCAGGAAGCCCGGGCGGCTTGGGAAACGACACTCTCCAGCCAGACCGACCAATCCAGTCTCAATCGATCATCTCGGCCAGCCCGTCACGGAGGTTTTGACGGGGATGATAGTGAAGCTCCTGGCGAATGCGATCGGAGCAGTAACGAGTAGTCTGCGCCAGTTTTCTGACCCTCTCCGCCGAGAGAGGCAACCTGTATCCGCTCAGGTAACCGAGGATATCGGCAGTAAATCCTGCTGCCAATGCAAGTCCGGAGGGCAGGTGAAAAAAGTCGCGCGGTTCACCAAGCAGTGTGGCAATCGTTCCGGCGATCTCGAGCTGCGAATATGGACGACTGTCCGTGACAATGTAGGTTCGATCACGGCTCCGTTCATCCTCCGCGGCGAGAATGGCCGCGTCGACGGCGTTGGCAACGGCAAGCATACTCTTCTCGTTGCGTCCGTTGCCAATGATCACGTACCGGTGGCGACGAATGGCCTCGATCAGGCGGGCAACATTGCCTCGATCCCCACGACCGTAGACAACCGGGAGGCGAAGAATCGTCGTCTTGAGCGATGAGCCCTGAGTCATCTGACCAACTACCTCTTCGGCGAACAGCTTGCTGCGCCCATAATGGCTCGACGGAGCGACCGGGCTCTCCTCGTCAAGGATCTGGTCACTCTCGCCAAGGACGGCAACCGTACTGAAATGGAGAAAGCTGCTGACGTGGCTGCGGAGAGAGGCCTCAACCAGGTAGCGGGTTCCCTCCACGTTGACCCGGAAGAACTCGGCTTCAGGAGTCGATGGAGGAGCGTGGACACAGGCGGCAAGATGGTAGACCTGATCGACTCCGGAGACGACATCTTCAACTGCACGCTGATCCGTAATATCCCCGGCGCAGAGCTCGACCCCGGGAATACCGCGCAGATGACTCGCGCCGGCAGTATCTCTGACCAGTGCCCTCACCGCATATCCGGAGCCAGCCAGACGGCGGGTGAGGTGCCGACCGATCGTGCCAGTCGCCCCGGTCACCAGAACGGTGCGCTGAATCAGCGAACTCTTCACTGGTCAACCTCTGCGCTGACGACCATCTCCTCGATCCCCCGCCGGTAGGCATCAGTAATCGCCGGCCGACTGAAGTGGCCCTCAGCGTAGGCCCGACCGCGCTGACCGCGCCGCGCCAGTTCTTCCGATTGCCCGGCCAGTTCGCCCACCTTTGCGGCCAGAGCTGTCCCATCCTCAGGTGGAATGGTCCACCCGCACTCGACCTCTTCGGTCAGCTTCCAGACATTGCTTCCGGGATCGACCCCGGCCAGGTAAGGTTTTCCACAGGCCATGATCGCGTAGGTCTTGCACGGGACTGAATGCTCCGTGATCCCCTTCTTCAGCGGAATGAGGGCCAGATCGGCTGCGCCGTAGAGCAGTGGCAGATCAGACTCCGGCTGCAATGGCAGAAAGCGCACATTGGTCAGTCGCCGCCGGATCGTCTCGTCGATAAGCTGATCGCGGCAACTTCCCTGCCCGACGATCAGAAAGAGAACCCTCTCCCCGCTCCGATCCTGAGTCGACCGCAACATCTCTGCAGCATCGAGGATCACTTCGAGCCCCTGCGACAGGCCAAGATTGCCGGCATAGAGAACCACAAAATGATCGTTGAGTCCATGCCGCAGGGAGAAGTCGTTCTGTCGCAGCTCAGGCCGGAGCCGCTCGGTGTCGACAAAATTTGGCAATACGACGATCTTCTCCGGTGCGACACCCTTGCGCTGCAGGTTGAGCCGAAAATCCTCCGAGATGGCAAAGATGCGGCGGCTTCGGTGGTAGATGAATCTTTCGAGCCATTCGAAGAGAGCGATCACCCGCCGGTTGCGGAGCATACCGAGCCTGACCGCGGCCTCGGGCCAGATGTCCTGCAGGTTGTAGCTGAACGGTATCCTTTTGACCAGCCCGAGCAACCAGGCGGTCAAGCCGATCGTCAACGGTGGTGACATGGCAAAGATGACGTCCTGGCGTCCACTCAGCATTCCCGCCAGGAACGACGAGAGGTTGAAACTCAGATAGTTGAGCAGACGACCGAGACTGGAGCGGTTTGGTGGGACATAGATATAGGACCGGATGACCCGCACCGGCCCGACACGGTCAAACTGGAGCAGCCGCCCCCGGTAGTCAGGCCAGACCGCCGGGCAACTGTAATGGGGAAACGATGCAAGAACGGTCACCTCATGACCAGCCGCCGCCCAGTCTTCACAGAGGGCACGGATGATCGGGCCATTAGACTGACAGCGATCCGGCTCGTAATAGAGACTGAGCACGAGAATCTTCATAAAACGCGGCTTCACGTATCACCGTTCGGAGGATGTGCAACAGGCCGGAGAAGAGGTGAGTCTTCCTCCGGCCTGTCTGTCACCTCTCGAGCCGGTTCGCCCCGGTCAATCCTCATCGTCACGCAGCTTCTCGATGACCGTGAAGTCCTCGAGTGTCGTGACATCTCCAACGACGTTTCCACTCGCGGCGATCTCCCGGAGCAGCCGGCGCATGATCTTCCCCGACCGGGTCTTGGGCAGTACATCGGTGAACCGAATGTCGTCGGGTTTGGCAATCGGCCCGATCTCCTTCGCCACGTGATCTCGCAACTCCCGTCGCAGCTCGTCCGAGCCTTCACGCCCCCCCTCGAGCGAGACAAAGGCGACGATCGCCGATCCCTTCAGATCATCCGGACGCCCGACGACTGCCGCCTC
>CAIOZW010000322.1 GCA_903862855.1 uncultured Acidobacteriota bacterium | reverse complement strand
TGAGCGGAGATCTCTTCACCACACCGGCGGAGATGGCGACGGCAGGCTCGATTGCCCTTCATCTTCAATCGATGAAGCGTGCCGCTCCCGATACTGAGCTGGATGGCTTCGTCGCGGAACTGAAGGCAATCGCGCAGAACAGGCGCAAGTTTATCGGTCTTGGCGAGGATGACAATCAGTTCGACCCGTCAAGATATCCGGGTCAGGTGGTCGTGATGACCCAGCATGGTGCCAAGGGGCTCGAGTGGGATCGAGTCTATCTGACCTCGGTCAACAATTACGACTACCCCTCGGCCGATCCATTCGATCGATACCGCGGTGAACCATACTATGGGCGTGATTCACTAAACATCTCGGCCGAGGCGATGGCGCAATTGAAGACCCTCCTGACCGGTGAGGTCTATGTCGAGGGGCAGGCAACCATCGACTCGCGGATTGAGTATGCCGCCGAACGTTTGCGGCTGCTCTATGTTGGAATAACCCGGGCGCGGAGGGAACTGATCATTACCTGGAATACCGGGCGCGGTGGAGATCTGCGTCCGGCGAGACCTCTGCATATGCTCAAGGCGGCGATCGAAGCGACGCCTTGAGGGATTGCTTCCACAGATTACCAGCTATGCTTAAAGATCTCATACTGAGCCAGAGTTCGCTGCAGGACTATGTCGATTGTCCGCGTCGTTTTGAACTTCGATATCTGCTCGACCTGCGCTGGCCGGCACTGGAGACACAACAGGCACTCGAGCTGGAGGTGAGCCAGCAGCGGGGTCACGACTTTCACCATCTGCTTCATCAGCACGCGATGGGTGTCGCAGCCGAGGTACTCGAGTCGACCATCGAGGATGAGACCATGCGCCGCTGGTGGCGAAACTATCTCACTTGGCAGGAACGAAATCTTCCCAATCTGCATGGGATGTCCGCAAAGCGATGGGCCGAGATGACGCTGACTACCACACTCATTCCCGACGTGAACGAACCATCCCCTCTTCTGCTTGCGGCAAAGTATGACCTGTTGACCATACTGGAAGATGGGAGGCTGCTGATCATCGACTGGAAGACCGGACGACCGCAGCGTCGGGCGATTCTGGCAAACAGGCTGCAGACGATCGTCTACCGTTATGTCCTCTCACGGGCTGGTGCATGGATGAATGGCGGGCAGCCGGTCTCCCCCGGGCAGATCCGGATGATCTACTGGTTTGCCGAGGATGGTTCGACGGTCGAACTCGACTATAACGCCGAATTGCAGATCCTGGATGAAGAGCGGCTGCTGGAGATCACCGGGGAGCTGGTCGAGAGGTTCGAATTTCCACTTGTGAGTGATGATCGGATTTGTCGATTCTGCACCTACCGCACGCTCTGTGAGCGGACAGTCGAGACGCCCACGCTCGACGAATGGGAGGATGGACAGGTTGAAGCTGATCTGCCGGTATCGATCAGTCTCGACGACCTGGAGGAGATCGCTCTCTGATGAGCAAAGCGATAGCGCAAGGATTGGTCTGGCAGCGGCGGCCACCGATCACCGTTCCAAATGAGCTGCGCCATTTGGTGGGTGGAGAGCCACTGGTAGCGGAGAGGCTGGTCCGGCTTGGAATGAGCAGCGAAGAAGCGGTGCGGGCCTTCCTCGATCCCGATCAATACCGCGAATCGTCTCCATTCGAGCTTCCCGACCTCGAGATTGGTGCAGAGCGGCTGGCGAAGGCGATCCGTGGCGGTGAAAGGATCCTCATCTGGGGAGATTTCGATGTCGATGGGCAGACGGCGAGTGCGCTGCTCTTTACTGCCTTGCGCGAGGTCGGGGCCAATGTTGAATATCATATCCCCCTTCGTCACGGTGAAGGTCACGGAATCTACTTGCCGCGACTGCAGAGCTGGCTCGACCGTGGTATCGATCTGATCGTCACCTGCGATACCGGGATAACCTCGCACAATGCCGTTGAACTTGCGCAGAAGTTTGGTGTCGAGACAATCATCACCGACCACCATCTACCTGGCGAGACGCTTCCGCGGGCGCTGGCAGTGATCAACCCGATGCGCCTTGCGGAGGGGCATCGGCTGCGTGACCTGCCAGGTGTAGGTGTCGCCTATGAGCTGATACGCGGGCTTGGTCTGCTCCCAAGGACCGAGCCGTTGCTCGACCTGGTTGCGCTTGGAATTGTTGCCGACGTCGCGATTCAGCGTGACGAGACACGCTATCTTTTGCAGCGGGGTATTGCGGCCATGCGGCTCACCGAACGGGTCGGGCTGCAAGCGCTGATGGAGGTTGCCGGTCTCAACCCCCAGATGGTCGATGAGACGTCGATTGGTTTCAGTCTTGGCCCACGACTCAACGCGCAGGGCCGACTTGGTGATGCAAGGGATGGTGTCGAGCTTTTGACAACGACCGATCGCGCGCGAGCCTCTGAACTGGCCTCACAGCTGGAAGGAATGAATGCGCGGCGCCGACTCGAGTCAAGACTGGTTGAAGAGAGCGCCACGGCGCTGCTCGAAAGGGATCGATCGATACTGGAGTATGCAGCGATCGTCCTCGCACATCCTGAGTGGAGCGGTGGTGTAGTTGGGATCGTTGCCAATCGGCTGGCAGAGGTCCACAATCGTCCGGTCATTCTGCTCGGTGAGAAGAATGGTGTGCTGGCTGGTTCGGCGCGTTCGGTCTCCGGCTGCAATGTGACCGAGGCGCTGCGTCAATGCTCCGAACTGCTGATCAGTTATGGCGGTCATACCATGGCCGCCGGACTCTCGCTGCGGTCGTCCGATCTGTTTGAATTTCGCCGACGGTTCTCGATCGCCATTCGGAAGATGCGAGCCGGAACAGAGGATCGACCAGTTCTCGAAATTGATGGTGAGATTGGTCTTGATCGTCTCAGTCTCGAATTGGCAGGAGATCTTGGCCGACTTGGTCCATTCGGTAATGGTAATCCCCCCCTCACACTTGTCACGCCCGGATTGCGGGTGGTTCGCAAAAAGGCACTGGGAAGGCGTGGAGACCACCTCGAAATGCAGATAGAGGACCATGAGGGCCGCCGCCAAAGAGCTATCTGGTGGAAGGCTGGTAACTATGAGATTCCATCCGACAGGATCTCTCTCGCCTGGCGCCTGACCATCAGCCGGTTTGAAGAGACCCCGGAGGTGCTGCTTGAAGTGATCGACCTGCAAGCAGATGAGCCTTCAAATATCGGGAATGGTGAGTCGTCAGCCCGCGATGGAGAGTCCGCAGAAGTGGTCACGGATGACCTGCGTCTCGATCCTGATCCGGTCGGCCGTTTGGAGGAGTTGATCGAGCTCTACCCGCAGTCGATTGTCTGGCGTGAGGGAGAATCGACGGTCAGCGGTTACCGTCGCCATGAACTGACCCAGGCACCGGTTCTGATCATCTGGACAGCACCACCCGGTTCATCCGAGCTGAACAGTGCGCTCGACCGCGTCAAACCCGAGCGGGTGATCCTCTTCCATCAGCTACCACCCCCAGCCACACCGGAGTCCTTCCTGCAAAGGTTGGGCGGTCTGCTCAAGTTTATCATCGGGAAACGTGACGGACGGACGACGCTTGAGGAACTTGCCGGCGCACTGGCGCAGCGTGAGGCCGCCGTTGGCTATGGCCTGGAATGGTTTGCCGCCAATGGGCAGATCACTCTCGAACGACGCCGGAATGGTGATGTGCGCCTGGAGAAGGGCATGACCGGGAGAACCGATTCGCAGCCAGCCATCGAAGATCTGCTCCGGGCAACTCTTGACGAGACGGCTGCCTATCGCCGCAATGCTCGACGCGTCATTCATCTGACCAGCCCGACTATGAGCAGTGAGTGATCGACCACAGATACTTAGAGCCGGGGCGTGACCAACCCCTTCTGATCCTGATACTTGCCGGCGCGATCGGCATAGGAGATCTGACAATCTTCATCCGATTCGAAGAAGGTCACCTGCGCAACTCCCTCGTTCGCGTAGACGCGAACCGGCAGATCCGCTGAGTTCGAGAACTCAAGAACAAGGCGGCCCCGCCATCCCGGTTCGAGTGGTGTCGTGTTGACGATCAGCCCGCTCCGAGCGTAGGTCGATTTGCCCATGCAGAGCCCGATCACATTGCGTGGAATATTGAATGTCTCGACAGTCACGCCGAGGGCGTATGAGAGTGGCGGCAGCAGCCAGTATTGTGAGCCATCGGCAGCCGTCCGCAGCGGTGCTTCGATCAGTGAACTCTCATCAAAGTTCTTTGGATCGATCTCGGCGCTGACAATGGGTGAGAAGATGCGAAACCCATCCGGGGCAAGCCGCAGGTCGTATCCGAACGAGGAGACGCCTGCCGAAATGATCCGGCGTCCATCGACCGAGCGGATCAACTGCTCTTCAAATGGCGTGATCAGACTCTGCTCACGGCACATCCTGACAATCCAGCGGTCCGATTTTACACTCACGATTTCGTGATCTCCTTTATGTCAATTGGCGATCCGCAGTCTAGCCGAACCCGCTGCTGCCCGCAAGCGGTGCCACCAGCTTGACACTCTCCTGCCCCATTTCTATAATCCGCTTTGTTCCGATATCTTTTTCTCTTGTGAAATCAGCAACTTGCATAATCATCACGCTCGTGGATGCGGGAGGTTCCATGATCAAACTCGACATCATCAACAGGATTTCCGAAAAGACGGGCGTACAGAAGTCCAAGGCTGAGGCTGCTGTCGAAGCGCTCTTTGATTCGATGAAGCGGGCCATGCAACGAGGCGAAAGGATTGAGCTGCGTGGTTTTGGTGTCTTTGTCGTCAAACCCCGCAAAAGGGGTATCGGACGTAATCCACGTACCGGCACTCAGGTGGCGATCCCGGAGGGCAAGACCATTCGCTTCAAACCCGGGAAAGACCTGCAGTCAAAATAGCTCCACCAGTTGAACCAATCAGGTGTAACCAGTGATTCCGGAAATTCGCCGGCGCTTCAATGCCGATTTCACCGAATTAAAATATCGACAATTCCTTGAGCTCCTCGAATCAGAAGCAGGGACGCGTATTGGATTTCGTCTCTGTGAGACCCCGGTCTTTCTCCCGGCCGAGCTGGTTGAAGAGCTTGTCAACAGCGCACTGGCGATAATTGACCAGCTCGATACTCCCCGATTTCACGCACTCTCTGATCGCTCTATCCCACCAGAGTATCGTGCCCCAGGTGAGGGCAAACACCCCCACTTCGTGCAGATCGACTTTGCACTCTGCCAGAATGAGGGTGGCATCTATCCACGTCTGATTGAGCTGCAGGGATGTGCATCTCTCTACGCTTACCAGCATCTGCTCGCCCGTTGCTACCACGAGACCTACAATCTGGATGGGCTGACACATCTGCTCGGAGGACTCGACGAGGAAGAATATCTGCGCATGTTTCGTCAGACGATTCTGAACGGTCAAGATCCCGCAGAAGTGATTCTCATGGAGATTGAACCGCTTGGACAGAAGACTCTTCCTGACTTTCTTTTGACCGAGAAGTTGACTGGTGTCCGTTCTGTCTGTATCAGCAATCTGAAAATGCGGGGGCGAAAACTCTTTTATCACCTGGATGGTCGTGAGATAGAGGTCAAACGTATCTATAACCGGGTTATCATCGACGAACTGATCCAGCGTCGACTCACCCTGCCCTTTGATCTGCGGGATGATCTGGATGTGGAATGGGCCGGACATCCAAACTGGTACTTCCGTTGGAGCAAATTCTCACTTCCATACATCAATCATCCGACAGTTCCAAAGGCGTGGTTTCTCGATCAAATCACGGAGCCACCAGCCGACCTCGATAACCTTGTACTCAAACCGCTCTTCTCGTTCGCTGGCTCGGGGGTCAAGGTGGCACCGACCCACTTCGACCTGGCAACCATCCCGGAGGCGATACGTAGTGAGTACCTGCTGCAGGAGCGCGTCGAGTATGCGCCTGTCATCGACACTCTCGATGAGCCAAGCCGGGTCGAGGTCCGCATCATGATTCTCTGGCCAGAGCGTGGAAGACCCATTCCCGTAACGACACTGGCGCGGCTCAGTAAAGGTCTCATGATGGGTGTCAATTTCAATATGAACAAGACGTGGGTTGGGTCATCGATTGCCCTCTTCCCGACGGATCAGTTCCCCGTTAAAGGTGAGGTCTAGCTTGCGCGTACTGGCCATCGATTATGGAACCAAATCAATTGGACTGGCCATCTGCGACGAGCTGCAGCTGACGACACGCCCACTGGGAACTATCCGTCGCCACCCCGGGCGAAAGATCGACCTTCCAAGTGAGATTCAACGCTATGTCCTTGAGTATGAGATTGGTGAGCTGGCGGTGGGTCTGCCACTGAACATGGACGGAACACGAGGTGAATCGGCGCGTCGGGTGGAGCAATTCATCGAAGCGTTGCAGATGATTCTGACCATTCCGATCCACACCGTCGATGAACGATTGACCTCCAGCGAGGCTGATGAAAGACTGCGTAACGCTGGAAAGAACGACCGCGAACGGCGGAAAATGTCTGATGAATATGCTGCCGTCATCATTCTCGAGGATTTCCTGGCTACCAGGAATCGTCACGAGACTAATCATTATTCTGATCAGGTTGAATAGAAGTATGGCAAAGAAGACCCGCAAAAAGTCGAGCCTCATCATTCCCCAGTTCATATTGCTTTTGTTGATTGCCGGCAGTGGCGTCTACTGGGTGACAAAGCAGATCAATCAGCGTGTCAGCCATCAGTCCGCCAGGCGGGTCGTCACGATCACCCCCGGCAGCAGTCAGCAGCAGATCCTGCGCCAACTCGATCAGGAAGGTATTGTACGGACCACCTGGCCACTGCGGATCTGGCTGCGAACTTTTGGAAGAAATCTTCGCCTGAAGGCGGGTGACTATCGATTTCCCTCACCCATCTCGCCTCGTGAAGCCTTCGAGCTTCTGTCTCGTGGTCAGGTTGCGACGCGAACATTAACCATCCCTGAAGGGTACAACCGCTACGATATTGCGCGAGTCCTTGCCGATATTCCCGGCCTGCGCGAAGCCACACCGGCGACTCCGGAGAGCCTACTCACCCTCTTCGACCGCCCGCAACTGATTGCAGATCTCGACCCTCAGGCAACCAACCTCGAGGGATATCTATTTCCAGACACCTATGAGTACACAACCCTGACCACCCGCTCCGAGATCGTTGAGACGATGGTCAACCGCTTCCGCCGCGTCTTTGATGATGATCTTCGACGAAAGTCGACTGAGCTTGGTATGTCGATTCGTCAGGTGGTTACACTCGCCACCCTGATCGAGAAGGAGGCGCGTGTCGACCGTGAGCGAGAGCTGATCTCGGCGGTTTTTCACCGCCGCCTGCGCGAGAATGTTCCGCTGGCCTGTGATCCGACGGTCATCTATGCGTCACTTCTCGCAAATCGTTACCGAGGAAAGATATATCGCAGCGATCTCGATCGCGAATCACCCTACAATACTTACCGTCAGGCCGGCCTGCCGCCTGGCCCGATCGCCTCACCTGGCCGAAGATCACTTGAAGCTGCACTCAATCCAGCTCCAGTCGACTACCTCTATTTTGTGGTTGACGTGACAAAGAATGATGGTTCGCACCTCTTCTCAACTCGTTCGGCCGATCATGAAGCAGCCGTCCGTCGTCTGCGCGAGTCTGAACAGAAGTCGAAATGACCTGTCAGCCTTTCATCAGGATTTCAATACCAAGACTCTGCTTTGTCTTGACCCTGATTCGTCCCGTATACTCCTGAATGACCGTTGGTGGCGAGCCAGTTTTCGCCAGATCACCAGCGGCAATCAAGGTGAGTATGAGGGATCGTTATGCCAACACATGAAGTTATGATTGAGATGGGCTTCTCATCAGCCCATGCTCTGCGCGGTTACCAGGGTAAGTGTGAGAATACACACGGCCACAACTACCGGGTCGAGATCTACGTCCGTGGGAAACAACTCAACAATATTGGACTACTGATCGATTTCAAGGATCTCAAGGCCGCGACGAAGCGGGTCGTTGATTACCTTGATCACAAGAATATTAACGAACTTCCGCCCTTCGATACGGAACTCAACCCGTCAGCCGAGGAGATGGCTGGTTATTTTTATCGTGAAGTGAGCCGTGACGTCGATAATGAGCGTGTCAAAGTATACAAGGTGCGTGTCTGGGAGACCGATACCTGTGTGGCGAGCTACACCATCGACTGAGACACGATCAATGTCCGCTTTCGAAAGACGAAACTGACTGACCAATGAGGTAAATATGGCTGACAAACAGATTAATCCAATCAACCTGCTGATCGATACATTCTGGGCAATTTTGCCGGAAAAGACTGCCGAAGAACTGGCGAACATGAAGAAGTTAGCATTGACCACGACCCGTGATACCCTCAATTGGGTGGTGAGCAAAGAGATTGAATGGACCGACAAGCACCTGGAGAATGCGCGGATGATGCGTGAACGCTATCAGAAGAGACCTGATGGGACTCCTGAAGCAGAGGTGTCCCAGGACTGATGAATCGACCGGATCTGCTCATCATCGGTGGAGGAGTGATTGGACTGTCGATCGCCTGGCAGGCGGCACGCCGCGGTCTTCAGGTGCAACTGATCGAACGTGGAGAAGTCGGTCGCGAAGCTGCACATGCTGCCGGTGGCATGCTGGCACCGCTTGCCGAGGCAGATTGTGATGATCCTTTTCTGCGACTTTGTCGACAAAGTCGATCACTCTATCGGGAATTCTCGACCGAGCTACTCGGTGCCACTGGTATCGATGTTGAGTACCGAACTGATGGAACCCTCTTCCTTTCCTTGAAAGACGAGGATGATGAGGAGCTTCAATCCCGCTATAACTGGCAGAATGAGGCTGGAATCGATATTGAGCTTCTGACCGCCACGCAGATTCTGGCAATCGAGCCGTCCTTGAATCCTGCCGTCAGGTGGGGACTCAGATTCCCCGATGATCATCAGGTCAATAACCGACTCCTCATCAAGGCACTCCACGCGGCAGCACTGACGGCCGGGGTCGATATCTCAACCCGGACAACCGTCCTGTCACTGCTGACAGATAGAATCGCCAACCGAACCAGGATCAGTGGAGTCGAGACCGATCGAGGACGTTTTACTTCCTCGCAAGTCGTTCTTGCCGCTGGCTGCTGGAGTGGTCAGATTCATCCCAGACCTCAGGTAACTCCGGTGCGTGGCCAGATGATGGCCGTCGAGATGGACTCTCCACCGCTGCAGCACGTCATCTATTCGTCTCGTGGATACCTGGTACCGCGACGGGATGGAAGTCTCATCGGTGGTTCAACGACTGAGATCGTCGGGTATGATCGGCGCAACACTCCGGCCGGGATGGCCTCGATCATTGCCAACTGTGTCGAGATGATGCCCACCTTTGCCCGACTTTCGTTGCTCGAGACCTGGGCAGGTCTGCGACCGCGGGTTGACGATCAGCTACCCGTACTTGGAGCTGATCCGGCAATCGATGGACTCTTTCATGCGACTGGCCAGTACCGTAATGGCATTCTGCTCGCCCCATTGACCGGTCAGCTTCTGGTCGATCTGATCACCGGAGAGACACCGTCATTCGACCTTACCGCTTTCTCACCCGCCCGACTGAATGCATCAACTGTTGCCGGCTGATATTCCCAGAAAGATGGCCAGT
>CAIOZW010000321.1 GCA_903862855.1 uncultured Acidobacteriota bacterium | reverse complement strand
GTTCCATCCGGCGGTCGCACGGCCTCCCTTGCCGGCCGGTTCAAAGACCCCCAGCTTCGGAAACCACTGCCCGACCATGGCAAAACTTCCCCAGTATCCGGTGCGTGCATAGACCCGGGGCAGACGTGAATTGAAGGCGATGTCGAGGGTGATCTTCTCACCCGGCTTGACCGGGGTCGTGAGGGGAACACTGATCACCGTCTGGTCATCGGTGTTACGCCGATCGGGTGGATCGTCCGGCTGGATAAACGCGATCCGACTGGTCAGATCCTCTCCACCAACGATCCTCATCTGGCGGATGTCGATCCCTCCCCACTCCCCTGGTGCCGCAACCTGGCCCCGCAGACTCCCACCCGACTCGCGGTAGAAGGTACTCCGCTCATTCCGAAAAGCATTGAGATAGAGATGAAACTGGAGCTCGCGGACCTCTTCGGTCGTCGTGTTGAGCCAACTCATTTGCTCGCGGCCATCGATCTCGACCGGGCGCTGTGACTGATCGAGCTTGAGCTGGGCCTCGATCCGGTACCAGACCAGCGGCTGGGGCGCGTTCTCAGTCTGCGCAGAGCCGCGATCCGGACGAACCAGACCGACCACGAGCAGCAGCAACGCCGCCAGGAACACACGCATCGATCGTCTCATCATAAGCCCTTTCGCCCCCTCGATTGGTCTATCCACCAAAACAGTAGATCCTTCCCTGCTGATCGCCAATGACCACTCGCCCGGCAGCGAGGGCTGGCGAAGCCGAGATCGCCCCGCCGGCGTTATACTCCCAGAGCTTTGTCCCCTTCGCCAGATCGAGCACGTAGAACCGGCCATCGTTTGAACCAATGTAGACCCGCTCCCCGGCAATCACCGGCGAAGACTCGACCCTCGCCCGCGTCGTAAATGTCCAGAGCACCTTGCCCGTCTGGGCGTTGATCGCGTGAACCATCTTGTCACGCCCGCCCAGCACGACTCGTCCGCCGGACACCGCTGGTGAAGAGTAGAACGGAAACTGGCGCGTCGGATGGGTGTAGAGCCACTTGCGGCGGCGCGTCTTCAGATCGAGCGCGACCACCTCATTGTTGAAGTTTCCAAAATAGGCCGTCTGCCCCTCGAAGGCCGCCGAGGCTGCCGTATTGCCGCCCGCCGGCATACTGGTCACCTCTTTGCCGTCAGCAATGCGGATCCCGTGAAAGATCTCATCACATCCGGCAAACCAGGCAATACCATCGACCACGGCCGGTGTTCCGTGCACATAGTTCTCGGTGCGGAAACGCCAGACTGTCCGTCCATCCCTGGCCTGGAAACAGTAGAGATAGCCATCGTAAGAGCCGATCAGCACCCGGTCACCGACGATCACCGGCGAGGACTTGATCTCGCCGCCCGTCTTGTAGCTCCAGACACCCCGTCCATCCGCCGCATTGACAGCGTGGAAGACGCCGACCAGATCCCCGATGAAGACCATCCCCCCGCCGACTGCCGGCGATGACTCACCGATCGGCTCGCTTGTCCCATACTTCCACTTCAACTTACCCGACCAGAGATCGAGTGCCAGCAGATCCCCCTTGCCCGAGCCGACATAGACTGTCCCGTCAAGAATCGCAGCCGAGGATTCGATCACATCTCCGGCCTCATACGACCAGTATAGTTTCAGCTCCGGGGGAATGGCCGCCGTCGAGACCCCGGTATTGAGGTGGTTGCCGCGAAACTGCGCCCACCCATCGCCCGTCTGCGAAGCGACGCGCGCGGCAGAGAACGCAGCCAGGCCGGCGAGTAACGTGATCAGAGTGAATGCCTTCTTTTTCATAATGCCTCTCGATAGACCTCCAGTGCCCCGGCCGATGTCCACGGGCGCGGATTGAAGCGTCCGGTCCACTGCTCACCAGCCTCGGCCGCGAGCCCCTCCAGATCGGCCTCACGCACCCCGATCACCGCCAGACGCTCCGGCAGTCCACCGACGTGTCGCAACACCTCGAGCCGGGCCGCGAGGGCCTCAGTGGAGGCTTCGGGACCCTGGGGATGCCCCACCAGCTCGTGGTAACGGTCGGCCGCCACCACCCGGTTCCAGCGTACTACGTGAGGCAGCATGAGCGCGATCGCCTCGCCGTGCGGTGTTCCAAAGTTTTTCGTGAGTGGATTGGCACAAGAGTGGGTCGCGCCAAGCATCGACCCCTCGATCGCTACCCCGGCAAGCCAGGCTCCAAGCTGCATGGCGGCTCGTGCCTCGAGATCTTTTGGTTCGGCCAGCACCCGCTCGTAATGGCCATCGAGCAGCCGCCACGCCTCACGCGCCGCCAGTCGCGAGATCGTATTCCCGGCCCCCGTCACATAAGCCTCCACCGCGTGCGAGATCGCATCATACCCCGTCACCGCCGTCAATCGCGGTGGCTGGGTGAGGGTCAGCACGGGATCGAGCAACGCAACCCGAAACGAAGCCTGACCGTCACCACACGCCATCTTCACGTGCGTCTCGTGATCACTGATCAGCACAAAACTCTGCGCCTCACTCCCCGTCCCCGCCGTCGTCGGAATACCGATCATCGGCAGCATCCGCCGCCCAGTTCCCGCAACCCGGGCCGTGAGATGACCATGGCCGCGATAGTCGGCCATGACTCCGCCACCCGTCACCAGAAAATTGATCCCCTTTGCACAATCCAGCGAGCTGCCCCCGCCAAGCGCGACCAGCGAATCGATCGCCCCCGCCTCCGCCACCTGCCGACCGGTTTCGACCTCAAGTGTATCAGGATTCTCACTGAAGTCATGAAATGGAATCACGACCATCCCGACCTCAAGCAGCAACTCCGTCACCCGCCCGACATAACCACACGTGACCATGCCCCGATCGGCCACCAGCAAGACTCGCTGAAATCCAAGTTCGCGCGCGAGCTCGCCAACCCGGCCCAGTACTCCCTCTCCGTGAACGAGGCGCGGCAATGGATGGATCTCGAATGATGGCTCCAAACTTCGACCCTCCCAAACCAAAAACGGGAGTCTGATCATTTTATGAACAGACTCCCGCCTCAGGTTGTAAAAAACCGGTTACTTCGCTGCGCTGACTGCCAGAGCGAAGAGCTGGTTGCGATTCATGATGAAGAGCGCTCCATTGGCCGGCACTGGCGTCGCGTAGACTGAACTGCCCATGTTCATCTCGCCCACCAGCTTCTTCTCCGGCCCGGCCTGCAGAATGGCGACATCACCATCCTCATCTCCAAGATAGACCTTGCCGTCGATCACGACTGGCGAACCCCAGATCGCCGCGAACATGTCGTGCTGCCAGAGCTCCTTGCCCGTCTTTGCATCGAGACAGTGCAGAAAGCCGCTGAAATCCGAATAGTAGAGCAATCCCTCGTGCAGCGCCCCCGTCGAGATCGACCGGCGAATCTTGTCGAAGTGCCAGACCAGCCCGTCCTTCGTCAGATCGCCCCGCTTCGTCGCATCGATGCAGTAGAGATGACCAACACCCTCGCCGTGCTCCGGATCCTGCCCGTTTGCAATATAGACCTTGTTCTCAAAGATGACCGGCGTGCTGATGATCTCATTGCGCGTCTTCGGCCAGACCGACTCCTTCGGATTGGTATCGAACGACCAGAGCAGCTTGCCGGTAAGAGCCTCGTAACTCCGCACGTGACCATCTCCCTCACCGACCACGACCTGGGCCACATCTCCAACCTTGCCCACCGCCGGTGATGACCACTGACCGTGGAGGATCTTCTCCCCGACATTGTTCACCTCCCAGACCAGCTTGCCATCATTCTTGTTGATCGCAATCATCGACGGCGCTTTGGGAGATGGAATATTGACGTGGCTCTCGTCCTGCCCGTTCGAGGTGTTGATGAAGATCAGATCACCGTATATCACCGGCGAACCGTTCGCCAGGTTGTGCGGGTGCGTCCCCACCTCCTCGATCATGTCGAACTTCCAGACAATGTCCCCATCCAGCTTCCCGGTGAACTTCTCTTCCTTGAACGGCCCGTCATTCTCGCCATCGTGAAAGCCCTTCACATCGGCGCAAATCAGCTCGGCCCGGTTCGAGACATAGTAGAGTCGCTCACCATCGATCAGCGGCGAGGAGGCCACCCCCTGGTAGGGCCAGTCGTTGACACGACCCGCGGCGAGCTTCTCATGGGTCAACTGCCACATGAACTCGCCATCAGCCTCGCGAAAGGCCATGACCACGCCACGATCACCCGGCTGCTTCGGGTCACGCAGCCCCTCGTTATTGGTGCCGACAAAGACCATTCCACCGCTTACCGTCGGATTACCATAACTCTGCGAACCAAGTGTCGAGACCCACTTCACATTGACCTTCTTCTCGACATCCCAGGTCGTCGGCAGACCCTTGTGGCTCGAGACCATGTTCCGATCTGCCGAACCGCCCCACATCGGCCAGTCACCACCCGACTTCGCCTCTGCTCCACCGACTACCGGATCTGAAGCGCTCACCCGCCAGATCGACAGGGCGAATGTAACCGCCACGACCAGCGTCAGCAAGGCGAAATATCGCCGATATTGCCCAATATTTCCATCTGTTCTCATCTTGCTCTCTCTTTCCAGAAGTCGAGTCGTTATCGATTCGGAGTAACCTTCAGATTATCGAAGAAGACATCATTCGGCGCATAGGCGAAGATCCCCGGGCTGCCCTGGCGGTTGCCAAGCGGATCGACGTGCTCGATCAGCCAGCCCGCCGGCTCTGCCTCCCCCGTTGGCCAGGCCTTGCCCCGAATCCGAACCTTGCCCGCCGGCAGATTGGTCACCTCCAACTTCATCCGGTACCAGGTATCCTTCTTCCAGGCAAACGGCTTGCGGATCGCTCGCTGTGGCTCGATCTGCCACGAGGTCAGCTCCATCCGCTGCCCGTTCCCGAAGAGGGTCAACTGATACCGCTGCGCAACGATCCCGGCATCACCGAGCTGACGCCGCTTCTCGACTGCCCGCACATCCGACTCGACCGTGTAGTTCGACCACTCAGCCGGCCCGATGAAGGTCCGCGCGCGCTGGAATGCGGGATTGTCCGACCTTTTCACCAACACCTTGTTACCCTCCAGCTCGCGCACCGCATACTTCGGCGTCGCATTGACCCACGTCCCCGGAAAGGCATCGATCGCGACGTTACTGAAATCCTCGGCATAGGGCAATGGCGCGATGACCCGCAGGTGCGCCAGACCACTGACGCCTTCGACCGTCACCTTCAGTCTTCCCGCCTGTCCACCCACGGCCGGATCTGGAGTAAAGACATTTCCTGCCACACTTCCCTTCAATCCATCGGCCACCAGCTCTGGACGCGGTTCAATACGGATGAAGCGACCCTGGGCATCGAAGAGGCGCACCTTCATGGCAACGGCCTCACCCGGCCTCGCGACCAGATCGACCGGCGTCACCTGCACATGCGCAACCTTTGCCCCTGCCGGCGCCGCCTCGGACTTCATCGCCACCGCCGGCAACGCCGGATTCCTCCGCTTGCCGATCGCGTAGATATGCTTCGTCGAGACCAGGAAGACCCTTCCCCGCGAAATGGCCACCGAGGCCAGAATCTGCTCGTTCGAGGCGATCAGGTCGTCCCCGACCTCGGTCTTCTGC
>CAIOZW010000320.1 GCA_903862855.1 uncultured Acidobacteriota bacterium | reverse complement strand
GGTGAACCATTCAACTCGGGCGAATGAGAACGAGTGACAGAACCGACCGGGTGACTCTTCACCCAGCTCCAGCGCGGATCACCCTCAGCCAGCCAGGCTCCACGTTGACCGATCAGGCGTCGCAGAATCCCCTGACTCTCTGGCTGCACCAATCCCAGCTCGAGCATCTCCGGGATCATACCCTCCGGGATTCGGCAAGCCGAGACATCGAGCAGCTCCAGCCACTCGGTGAGCAGGTGGCGACGGGTAGTGAGAATGCTGACGAGGCGGCGGGCGGCGGCAAGACTGCAGACCGGGCGGGAATCGATCCCTGGCGTGCCTTCAGTCAAGTGAGTCAGGCGGCCAATCTCGGAACTGGTGGCTGGCCGTGACGGCGACCCCGCGCGGCGGAGCAGGGTCAACACGGCAGCATTCCGAAGAAGCCTCTTCGCCGGCTCATCACCCTGTTCCCCCTCGAGTATCTCGCGCAGCTCCTCCTGAGTATCGAGATAGTCGACGAGGGAAAGCTCTTCACCGGCACGGGCCGTGCCGAGAGAGGCAATTCTGACGAGATGATTCCAGCTCTCCACTCAGTCGTCTCCGATTCCGGCCGCGAGGCCCGTCGACAGATCGGTCAAAGTTCGACCATCAAACGATGCCAGTGGAAGAAAGGCGCGACCATCCCACTCACCAAAAATGTCGAGTGGTCGATCTCCCCCAATTGCCAGCATCCGCCAGGGAAGCAGTGATCGATTTTTACCGGCATTATCGTCATTACTGGCCCCACCAGCCCTCTCAGCTCGACGAGTAGCGAGGGGGAGCCGATCACCTTGGCGGTCGGTGATAAACCAGGTTCCATCAAAATTTCGCGGCTCGACCGCCGCGAGAAACATCGGGAAGTATTCGAGCCATGGGTTGCCTGCCAGGGCGAGCGCATACCGTTCAAGTGAGTGGAGAATCGAGAGCGGTGCGGATCGGCCATCTGGATGATGAGCGGTGGGATTCGATCGAATTTCTTCAGGGCGATCGAGAACTGCCCGCTGGGACCAGCCGCTCGGAAAGTAGCGCAGCTCACCCGCGACCAACCGTCCCGCGCAAAGATCTCGATTCGCCTCATCCCCATAATCGATCAGCAGGGCGACCCGGCCAGTCGCAAGCCCCTGCAACCAGATGCGCTGGTGCTGAATCGGGAGTGAGGCCTCCTCGACCCTTCCCAGAACCTGCCACTGATCCGCAATCGGCGGGCTGGCGAGCACCATTTCACGACGCTGGCTCCAGCCAATGAATGCACGCAGATCGGCCTGGGCCAAAGCACTCAGATTGTCAATCTTCTGAAAGGCGGAACAGGCGAGGTGAATCAACGCCAGCTCTTCGAGGAGCCGGTCGATCCGGCCCTCCTCGAGAAGCCTCCAGGCGAGCCTCAGTCGCGCGGCCAGACCAGGGGCCTGGGTATCGACCATCCGCCTCACCATCCGCTCCCAATCATCGTGCACTGCCCCCGGAGAGGCGATTGCCACCGCGAGCCCGGCAGTGATCAGCCTGGTCAACCACACTTCAAGTTCAAGCAACCCACCGGTGACCCGCTTGTCCCGCTGGACATTACCTACACCGACCCGCCGTGTTGCGGCGTTTGAACGCTCACCAACCGACCGGCCGGGTCCGGATCGAGACCCAGTTCGGGCAGCCTGCTCAACCCAGCGAAATGGATCCTCTGCCGACCGAGCGGATCCTGAATCATCAGGTTGACCCGGCTCAATGTGTCCGCCTTCCGCCTTGAGAATGAGACCCAGCAGGTGTTTGCATGGCCGTTTGCGACTCGGACAGTTACAGTCGACGCGCAAGAGACGGAGTGGATTGACGGCCAGCTCGGCGACCATTCGGTAAGCCCCACCGCGACTGCCCTGATACTCACCCCAGAGCAGGTTCTCGATCCGCCCGACGCGCATCCAGCGCCCTGACCAGGCCAGTTCCTCCCCGGCCCGCAGGACAGCCTCGTCCGGCGCAATCGCCTCGATCTCGCTCCGTGTCAGGTTCAACAACACCACCGCCTGTCTGCTTTCTTCGCCATCCGCTCCCGGGGGAGTTGCGATAGCAATGAGTGGCTCTCTCCTGAGTCTGGTGGTTCGAGAAAGGAGAGATCATCCGGATTAGGAGGATAGACCGGAAAAAAGCAGCCTGGCGTCAGTTTCGACATGATCACATTTTTCCCGATGGTTCTTCTGCTCATCGATCGTCAGGCCGTCGTTGATTACCGCTCCAGCTCTCCCTCAACAATCCGCCAGACATTCTCCGTGAGAATCTTCTCTCCATCGAGATTGGGATGGATTCCATCGGGCTGATTGAGCTCGGGACGTCCGCCAATTCCCTCAAGCAGGAAAGGGATGAGCGGAGTCTCATACTGCCGCGCAAGCTCCCGGTATGTTGCCCGGAATCTGCCTGTGTAGTCTGGCCCAAGATTTGGCGGAGCCTCCATTCCGGCCAGAATCACCTTCACTCCGCGCCCCCTCGCTATCTCAATCATCTTCGCCAGGTTTGCCTTCATCTCCGGCACCGGCTGGCCCCGCAGACCGTCATTCCCACCCAGGGCGAGGACCATCACCCTGACCGGCCCCTCGAGTGACCACTCAAGTCGACGCAAGCCTCCGGCAGTCGTATCTCCGGAGACCCCGGCATTGACCACCCGGTATCGATACCCGGCCGCATCGATCCTTCTCTGCAGAAGTTTGGGATATGCCTCGTCCGCCGGAAGACCATAACCGGCTGTCAGACTGTCTCCAAATGCCAGCAGAATCGGGCGGTCATCGGGCGTCGCCACGGTGACGACGTTCGTGGTCGACTCACGGACACCAGCATTCTCGTCTGCCCGGCGACAGGCGCCGGCAAGGATGGTCAGGACCAGCCCGGCGGTCAACGCCCTCGTCCAGAACCACGATTTGAATTTATTCCCGCGAAAAGGCATATTCATCCTTTGTGTTTAATGCCGTGGTTCAGCACCATCAAGAGATGGGCCCCGCCTGGTCCCGTCTGATCCCGTCTGGCCCGGCAATCCAATCCCGGGAGGTCAGCCTCTCTGATACCAGACGTGACGGTTGACCAGTCGGCCGATCATTATCAGACCAACGGACAAGATACCATGATTCAACTCAGAAAAGTCTCCAAAGTAGTCGACAGTGGTAACGATCGACTGACCATCCTCCAACCGCTCGATCTGGAGATCGGTGAGGGAGAGTTCATTGCGATTGTCGGCCCCTCCGGCAGCGGAAAGTCGACTCTGTTGGGCCTGATTGCCGGTCTCGATGCACCGACTGCCGGGAGCATCCTGCTCGCCGGACAGGATATCACAGTCATGAGTGAAGATAGTCTGGCCGAGCTGCGTGGCTCACTGGTCGGATTCATCTTTCAGTCGTTCCACCTCATCCCCTCACTGACTGCATTTGAGAACATTCTCATCCCGCTCGAGATCGCCGGAGCCCCACGGGCGGCGGAACGGGCGCGGGAGCTTCTTGAGGAGGTTGGGCTGCGTGATCGTGGACATCATTATCCATCGCAGCTTTCGGGAGGCGAGCAGCAGCGGGTCGCGATAGCGCGGGCGATGGCCAACAATCCGCGTCTGCTTCTCGCCGACGAGCCGACTGGAAATCTCGATTCGCGGAATGGACGGCACATCATCGACCTGCTTCTGCGGATCAACCGGGAGCGGAGAACGACATTGGTTCTGGTCACGCACGATCAGCAACTGGCCGATCTGGCCGACCGACGGATCAGCTTCCGTGATGGACTGGTTGTCGAAGATATCCGCAGGAATGGGGCGGGAGAGTGGGAGGTGGCATCTTGAGATTCTCACTGACCCTCGCGCTACGGGAGATAAGATCCTCCTGGCATCGGTTGATCTTCTTCTTTATCTGCATTGCGATAGGGGTTGGAGCAATCGTCAGTCTGCGCTCGCTGGTTCAGAATCTGAAGAGCTCCGTCAACAGTGAAGCGCGATCGCTCCTGACGGCTGACGTGCTGGTCTCGACCAATTCGGTTCTGCCGGCAGCCGCGCGGGAGATCCTCGAGGAGGCGAAGCGGAGCCCCGAGGTCGAGGCGCGAACCGATGAGATCGAGACGGCAACCATGCTCCGGGCAACAAACCAGCCGGATGCGCAGCCCCGTATGGTCGAAGTCAAGGCGGTGCAGGCAGGGTTCCCATTCTACGGGGAGATCCAGCTTGCCGATGGGCTGACCTACCGTCACGACCTTCTCCAGAACCGCGGAATCCTGATCAGACAGGGGGCGCTCGCGTCACTCAACCTGCGGATCGGGGATCCGGTGCGGATCGGCAGCCTCGATTTCACCATTCGTGGGATGATCGAGAAGGAGCCGGGCAACACCATGAATGGCTTCAGCCTTGGCCCGCGGGTGATCATCGATTACCGGGATGCCGAGGCAGCCGGGCTGATCACATTCGGCAGCCGGGTGCGCTTTCGAACCCTCTTCAAGACCCGCGAGGGGGGTATGGATCCGCTCGTTGCCAGGTTGCGCGATCAACTCAGTCCGCTGCCAAACTTGAGCGTCCGGTCCTTCCGAACCTCACAGGATCGACTCAGTGATTCGCTGACACGGGTCGAGGATTACCTCAGCCTGATCGGTCTGGTCATCCTCGTCCTTGGAGGAATCGGCATCTCGAGTGTCACGCGGGTCTTCATCCAGCAGAAGATGCGGACGATCGCCATTCTGAAGTGTCTCGGCGGGACCAACCGGCGAGTGATTGGAGCCTATCTGCTCCAGGTGCTCTCGCTCGGTGGAATCGGCAGCCTCTGTGGACTGTTCCTGGCTCAACTGGTCATGCTCGCCCTGCCAGGATTGCTCGGAGATCAGCTCCCATTCAATCTGAGGTTCGGCCTCACCTGGCCGGCTGTCCTGCAGGGGATGGGAATCGGCCTGCTGATTGCGTTGCTCTTCTCGCTTCTCCCGCTGCTGGAGATACGGCAGATCAAGCCGATTCTGGTGCTGCGCAGCAGTGAATCGACCGGTCGACGCCGCTTCGATCCTGAGAGGCTGGTGGTCGGTCTGGTCGTCCTGGCCGGTCTGCTTGGACTGGCCGCCTGGCAGGCCGGCTCGCTCAAGATCGGCGGAATCTTTCTGGCCGGGATGGGAGTAACGACGGCCGTTCTGAGCCTCGCCGCAACGGGGCTGATGCGGTTTCTGCGCGGACTGCGGGCCATCCCCTCCTTCACTCTGCGACAAGGTATCAACAGCCTCTACCGGCCGGGCAACCAGACACGGGTCATCATCATGGCCGTTGGTCTCGGAGTCTTTCTGGGCGTGGCAGTCCGCAGCCTGCAGCTCAACCTGCGCGAGGAGTTTGCGCTCGACCTGAACAGCTTCCAGGCCGATCTCTATCTGATCGACATCCAGCGTGACCAGCGGGCCGGAGTCGAGGAGATCATCACGAGGCAGACCGGGAGCAGACCGGCGATCATTCCAACTGTCCGCATGCGCATTGCCGCGATCAATGACCGGGAGGTCAATTCGGAACAGCCGCCGCAGGGCCGGGGGCGGGGTGAGGAGAATCGTGGGCTGCTCAGCCGGGAGTATGTCTCAACCTACCGTGGACAACTGGAGAGTAATGAAGAGATTCTCGACGGCCGTTTCTGGGAGGATCGCGCGGTGGGTGAACCGGGAGCTGAGCCGGAGATCTCGATCGAAGAGCTGCTCCACCGCGAACTGGGACTCAACATTGGAGACCGGGTCGCGTTCGATGTCCTGGGGAGGAGGATCGCGGCGCGGGTGACGAGCATCAGAAAAGTTGACTGGCGCAATGCCCGGACAGGCTTTCTCATCGTCTTCCGCCCTGGACCACTCGACGATGCTCCAACGATGTATATCAGTGCTCTGCGCGGACCTGCATCGCCCCTCGAACGCGCACGGCTCCAGCGCGAACTGGTCGATCGTTTTCCCAATGTCTCGACGATCGATGTTCGCGATATCATCGAAATTGCACGTGGAATCGTCAGCAACATCTCGCTGGCAGTCACATTTGTCGGTGGATTCGTCTTCCTGAGTGGTCTGCTGATTCTGATCGGGTCGATTGCCATGACCAAATTCCACCGGCTCTATGAATCGGCCATTCTGAAGACCCTAGGGGCGAAGCGGCGGCTGATCATTCTGGTCACGCTGATCGAGTACGGAGTGCTGGGTCTTCTTGCCGGTCTGCTTGGGTCGACTGCCGCAATCGCATTGACCTGGGCAATCAGTGAAAAGGCCCTGCGGATCACCTGGCACTTCAGTCCAGCCGTCAATCTGATCGGAGTCGGGGTTGCCCTGGGGCTGGTGACGGTCGTCGGAGTCCTCTCGAGCTGGGACGTCCTGATCCGCAAGCCACTCGGTATTCTGAGAAACGAGTAGTCTAAATAACATCAATCGACTGGAGGCAGAGATGGCCAGGATCCTTACGTTGTTCTTTACCGTCACGCTGCTGGCGCTCACGGTGATCTCACAACCGCTCACCGACTCGAGCTACCGCGGGCTGCGCTGGCGGAATATCGGACCATTCCGGGCCGGACGAACCGTTGGAGCGGCTGGAATCCCATCACAACCCAATGTCTTCTATATTGGAGTCAACAACGGTGGTGTCTGGAAGACGACCGATGCCGGCCGAACCTGGCGACCGGTCTTTGACGATCAGCCGACCGGTTCGATTGGCGATCTGGCCATTGCGCCGTCCAATCCGGATATCATCTATGTCGGTTCTGGCGAGGGGCTGCAGAGACCAGATCTGTCGACGGGAAATGGAATCTACAAGTCGACCGATGGCGGGAAGAGCTGGCAGCACCTCGGGCTGCGTGATGCACAGCAGATCGGATCGATCATTGTCGACCCGACAAATCCCGACCGGGTCATCGTCGCGGCGCTCGGCCATCCATACGGACCCAACACCGAGCGTGGCGTCTACCGCACCCTTGATGGTGGTCTGACCTGGCAGCGAATACTCTACGTCGACGAGAACACCGGGGCGAACCAGGTTGCCTTCGATCCACAGAATGCACAGATCATCTACGCCGATCTCTGGGCTGGCCGGCAGGGGCCGTGGGAGAACGGTGCGTGGCAGGGGCCGGGGAGCGG
>CAIOZW010000319.1 GCA_903862855.1 uncultured Acidobacteriota bacterium | reverse complement strand
CGGCACAAAGCTGCCCATCTGCGCCATGATGACGATCAGCGCACTCTGTTTCAGAAAGACGCTCTTTCCACCCATATTGGGTCCGGTGATGATCAGCAACCGGTCGGTGCTGTTGTTGATCACCAGGTCGTTCGGAATAAAGCGATCACCGAGAGTCTCGATGACCGGGTGGCGCCCCCCGCGGATCTCGATCTCGTCACCATCGTGAATCGTCGGGCATACATAGTTCCGGCGCGCGGCCACCTCTGCCAGACTGGCGAGGAGATCGAGTTGGGCCACGGCTCGCGAAACCTTTTGCAGGCGGACGATCTCTCGGGCGATCGCCTGCCTGATCGTCCCAAAGATCTCTATCTCAAGAGTTAGAATCCGCTCCTCCGCTCCGAGAACCTTCTGTTCATACTCCTTCAGCTCCGGCATCGTGTAGCGTTCAGCATTGACAAGGGTCTGCTTACGCTCATAATCCGCCGGGACACGATCCCGGTTGGCGTGGCTGATCTCGATAAAGTATCCGAAGACGTTATTGAACTTGACCTTCAGCGAGGTGATGCCGGTGCGGCCACGTTCCCGTGCCTCGATCGCCGCAATGTAGCTCTTGCCACTCCGGGCGAGGCTGCGCAACTCGTCCAGTTCTGGAGAATACCCGTCACGGATCATTCCCGCTTCATTGATGGCCGCCGGAGGGTCATCGGCGATCGCCCGTCCGATCAGATCCCGCAGGTCGGTCAGATCATCGAGTTCATCGGCCAGCCGTCGATTGAGTTCTGCTGAGGCTGTCCCCAGAGAATGTCGCAAACCGGGGAGCTGACCGAAAGAGCTGCCCAGGGCAAGCAGATCGCGGGCATTCGCCCGCCCCATCGTCACTCGCCCGCTCAACCGTTCGAGATCTCCCATCTTACCCAGTCCCTGACGAACCTGATCTCGGAGGATCGTCGAGGCCCTTAATTCACCCACCGCCGTCTGGCGCAACTCGATCTCAACCCGGCTGATCGCTGGTCGCAGCAGCCACTGTCGCAGCAACCGGGCACCCATCCCCGTCGCCGTCTCATCCAGCACTCCAAAGAGGCTATGGCGCGTGCCCCCGCCGGCAGCAGCGACCAGCTCAAGGTTGACCACCGTTGGCGGATCGAGCAGCAGGTGAGAGGTTGGTTCGAAGTAACCGATCTCCCGCAGATGGCTCGCCTGAGCCCGCTGCGTCTCGTTAATATAATGGACAGCTGCTCCGCAAGCCGCGATGGCCCAGCCCTTGCCGGCGAGTCCGAACCCATCGAGGGAGCCTACGCCCAGCTGGGTGCGGAGCAGGGAATCCGCATGATCCCTGCCAAAGATCCAGTCATCGAGATGGGTCAGCGCCGCATCCTGTGGAGCAACTTCTCGCCCCTCGGCGGTTTTCCAGAGCGGAGCAAGCGAACCGGGGTAGATGATCTCTCGCGGTGCAAAGATCTCGAGCTGTTCACGAATCTGCTCCCAAGCCGTATCACCGCTCGCCTGGGTCGCCATAAACTCACCCGTCGTAAGATCGACCAGCGCGAGTCCCATCCCCTCTCCCGCACCGCATACCGCTGCCAGGTAGCTGTTCTCCTTCGCCTCCAGCAGCTGGTTCTCCAGCGCTGTCCCCGGCGTAACTACTCTGACGACCTCCCGCCTCACCAGCTTGGTCGACGATCCCGCATCTTCAGTCTGCTCG
>CAIOZW010000318.1 GCA_903862855.1 uncultured Acidobacteriota bacterium | reverse complement strand
CGGACCGGATCGAGCGGCACTATCTCAACGCGATCCATCTCCCGCTCATTCTGCCTATAGTCAAGCTGTCGGCACGAGATGATGACGGTCGTCTTTGACCACTCTGGGTTCTCGATGTAAGCCCTGATCTGATCGGTCTTCCCCTTTCGCTGCCCGGCCGGAATCTCATTAAGCCCATCCAGCAACAGAACCACGCGGTTCTTGTCGACCAACAGCTCCAACTGGTCCGCCAGATCCCCCAACTGTCCGCTGAGAAACGCCTCGAATGGTTCTTCCTCATTTGTCCACTTGCCAAGACGAATCATCATTGGCAGCGGCGCACGGGCATCCTGACGTGACTTTTCGCTGAGATCACCGACCAGTTTCCAGAGGGTGGTCGTCTTCCCTGCTCCAGGCTCTCCCAGGACTACCGCGCGATTCAATTTCAGAATCTCACCCACTGCATCATCAAATCTGCGTGGTTCGAGTTGTTTGCTGGTATTCAACCCAACGTTTATCTTTTCGCAGGGTCGGAAATCGAACTCATCCCTGATCGATGGAATCTGTGTGGCACGCCCGCCGAGAGGGGTATACTTTGTTCGATCTTTTATTCCTTCTTCTTCAAGTTTGTCGAGGTAGGCCAGCTCTTTTTGGCGGGTCGCATCCGGAGGCGGCAATCCAGCGCTGACAATGGCGAGGATTTTGGCAATACTCTCCTCATACTTGGGCTCTCTGACATCGTAGACCAGGTCGTTATTCAGTCGTTCGAGGATGTCTCCAAGATGTGACTTAAGATTGAAGAGCCGCTTCTTTTTGTTCTCGAGGTTGGTCGGATTGACACCCGCGCGTTGGGCCTTTTTGATTTCACTCTCGAGGTTTTTTATTCTGGAATTTATTGACTGGGCCGCCCGGGTAATGCAATCGTCCTGCAAAAATTCCTCGTCGAGATAACAGGCAATGTACTTTCTCTCCTGCTGGAATATCTCGCCATAGATGGTCGTCATGCTCTCCTGCCCCACCCAGGCGGAGGCCAGGCTGCGCTCGGAGATAATCGTCAGCGTGTAGACATTATCTCTGATCGCGTTTTGGATGAACTCATCGATATTTCCCGTGAGATCGTGCCGATCGATCGTTACCCTGACCCCACGGTTGGTCAGGGACGTCCCGATCCTGACGGCGGTCTCGTAGTCCTGGCTGCTGTATGAGATGAAGACGCTGCTCATAACCGTACGAAACTCCTCACTCCCCACTTCCTAATTTCAGACAGGTGATCTCAAACGCCTTGCATTGACGGTACTGCTGTAGTCGATTCGAAAAAGTGAAGGCGTCGTTCATTTCATAGTGCTGAAAAATATCCAGCCCACGATCAAGGGAGATCTTCCATCCATGATCGGTCACGATATGGCGCGCGTGGATGGAGCCGGACTGGTCAAACTCGTAATTGAACTTCACTCCGACGGCGTTGGCCGAATCTTTGATCCTATCAAGTTGTTCCTTCTGGTTACTACCTTTGAAATCATCCCGGGTCGTCACGACATTGACGTTGACCTCCTCCCCTGGATTCTTGTGCCTGACGACCGTCTCCAGAAATTCCATCAGATTCCGCACCTGGTAGAAGGCCCGCAGGTATGGATCGGTCAGAGTAATCACTGTCGCGCCTTTCAGATAGGGTCCAAAGAGCTTGTCGTAAGTGACCCCTTTCTGGTTCTCCTGAAACATCAGATGCTGCTCTTTGAGTAGAGGTTCAGCTGCACCGGCCACCGCATTCCCACCGGTCGGCTGCTCGCCAACTGGCAGTTCAACATCGCCCTCGGAAATTGTGCGGTGATAGTAGCCCGGATACTCGCCCTCTTCGAGCGTCATGACCGCCTTGTCGCGACCGCCCGGCTCTGTGTATGAAAAGTTGACTCTCGCATAGGTGGAATCGATGCGCATGAGCTGATCTTTGACCCGCTTGCGCCCCTCGATGGAGAAACGCAGGATCTCTTCGATTTCGTCAATCGTTGCTTCCCCGTGCGGAAAGAGGATCTTCATCAGTCCGGAGAAGGTCTTGTTGACGCCATCCCTGTCG
>CAIOZW010000317.1 GCA_903862855.1 uncultured Acidobacteriota bacterium | reverse complement strand
GCAGAATGTACCTGTCTTTACTGGACAATCTGTCGGCAGATTGTTTTCGCTCTTGTGGCGACGCGCTTTTACACGAGATGGAAAACAGTTTTTTATCTTGCACGGTGACTGTAAATTACGGTATATTTGCCCCGGTTGCGAAAAAGTATGAAGACCTTGTCACTCAGCTTGATCAGGAATCTTGAAATCGGTATCGAAAGAGACCTTTTCTGATCTCAAAATCTGACAGGCCCTTTATTCAGGTTCGACTGCTCAAATTGCAGGGTGGTCATTTCTGCTCTCACTGCTCAACCGTTTGAGCGATGCTCTCTTCCGCAACCTCTGGATGTCTCATCGACATCACGATTTGACATCAGGATCATTCGGAAAAGTTTTTCAGGTAAGAGAATTTCTGTTTAAGCCGTGCATCTCTGGTTGTTGAAAATTTGTGGATCCTCAGTCAGAGCCTTTCGAGAATCGCAGCTCCGTGCTCCCCGTGAATATTTGGCAAGGTGCTGTTTCGATAGATTAGCAAACACATCCTTATCCTGCTTTAATAAATACAGAATCCTGCTGCACAGGGGGCTGGCTTATTCAAATATAAATAGTCAGTGCATATTGTCGGTTCCTCATTGTATCAGCCAGGACGAATGCCAATTTTCGTTACCAGTTTTCTTTCATATGGACCGTCAGAAAATCCTGAGATTCCTGCAAAGGACACAACAAACCAACCCTAAGGAGAATAGTTAATATGGCAGCATCAGTAAAATTGATGACTAAGAGTCAGTTGGCCGCACACCTCGCAGACAAGTTTGGAATGTCGAAGAAGGCTGCAAACGAAGTTCTCGATGAGATTGCCCAGGTTGCTGTGACCCAGACGAAGAAGGCCGGTGCCTTCACGATTCCTGGAATTGGCAAGCTCGTAAAAGCGAAGCGGAATGCACGTAAAGGTCGTAATCCAGCGACTGGAGCAGAGATCAAGATTCCGGCCAAGACAGTGGTCAAGTTCCGCGTGGCCAAGGCTTGCAAGGAGTCGATCGTTCCACCCAAGAAATAGTTGAACCTCTGACTGTTGGTCAATGTCGCCAGATTTGACGGGTTCAGTCTGCAAGCGGGAACGACCAACATTAAAGACGGACAAGGTAAGGCGAAGCTGGTTCAGTGATGACCGCTTCGCCTTCTCCATTTGGCAGGAGAGTCGAAGCTTGTCGTGTGAGGAGTCAAAGTCGAAAGTGGGTTGCCGGACTTTAATCCGTATTATCCGCAAGCCAATCTCGTGTCACAGGGAGGCAGACAGGGGCGAATGAGTACTGGGCAAAGTGGAGCAAAGAGTGAAGAGTGGCGCCCTTACGGGCTGGATCCTGAGCACATCGAGGATCGTCGACTGATGGAAAACTGCCATCCACCGCATCATGTGAACCCGGCAGTTGCTGGCTCGAATGGTCGATACAATCTGGTGGTGGTTGGTGCAGGAGCGGCAGGACTGGTCAGCGCTGGTGGAGCAGGTTGGCTGGGTGGGAGGGTCGCTCTGATCGAACGAAATCTGCTTGGGGGAGATTGTCTCGTCACCGGCTGTGTTCCATCGAAGTCGCTGATCAGGGCGGCCCGCGGAGTCTTTGAGATAAATCAGGCGGGTGAATTTGGAGTGGCGCAGGGAGTTCCCACGGCCGATTTTGGAGTCGCGCTCGAGCGGATGCGTCGTCTTCGGGCCAGGATAAGCCACCATGACAGTGTGCAGCATTTCCAGGAAAAATATGGGGTCGATGTATTTCTTGGAGATGCGCGATTCACGGGGCCGGAGACTCTCGAAGTAGGCGGAGAGAGTTTGAGATTTTCTCGGGCTATCATTGCAACCGGCGGAAGACCTGCTGTTCCCGACATTGCCGGACTGGTAGAGTATGGTTTCTACACGAGTGAGACCATCTTTGGACTGCGTGAGTTACCGCAAAGAGTTTCCATAATTGGTGGAGGCCCAATTGGATGCGAACTGGCGCAGGTATTTCAGCGGTATGGTTCAACCGTGACGATCCTCAATCAGGCCGATCATCTTCTTCCACGCGAGGAGAGACAGGCGTCGAGCATCATTGAAGAGCAACTGCGAACAGAAGGCGTGGCGATTGAACATCGTGTCAGAATCAGGCGCATCGAAGCTCCAGGCAGGATCATTTTCCTGGATCGTCACCAGCAGGAGCAGCAGCTTGAGGCCGGGACAATCCTGGTTGCCGTTGGACGAACTCCCAATATCGACGGGTTGAATCTTGAAGCGGCCGGCATCGCGAGCAATGCTGACGGCGTGATGGTTGATGACTATCTGCGGACCAGCAATCGGCGCGTCTATGCTGCCGGTGATGTCTGTTCGACCGTCAAGTTCACCCACCTTGCCGATGCGATGGCCCGGATTGCCATCCGCAACGCCCTCCTCTTTGGCCGCGAGAGAATGAGCCGACTGGTTGTTCCGCGTGTCACCTACACCGACCCGGAGATTGCTCAGGTCGGTTGCAATGAGCAAGATGGTCAGAGAACTGGAGTCGCATTGCTCACGTTGACCGCTGGCCTTGATGATAATGATCGGGCGATCATCGATGGCGGAGCCGAGGGGTATATCCGCATCATCATTGAGCAAAATTCAGGTAGAATCCGTGGTGGAACGATCGTCGCACGTCACGCCGGAGAGATGATCGGCCAATTGACGCTGGCCATTAACGAGGGTTTGCAGATAGGTGCGCTCGCCAGAACCATCCAGCCCTACCCCACACTCTCCGATAGCTTGCGACGAATTGCAGATACTTATGAACTGAACCGGATCGGTCCCTGGAAAAGGCAATTGATTCGTCAATGGCTCTCCTGGACCCGCTGATACTTTAAACAACACAGCTAAAATAGAGCCACGGGCGCCTTGAGGAGGAAAGTGTGGAATCGATCTACTATGTCGCTACCGTTCTCTGCCATCGTCGATGCCAGCACTGTTACGAGGATCGATTCCATCCCTACCATGGTGATGAACTGCAGAGGGTTCTCGGTGAGAGTCGATCTCATTACGCGCAAATTATCGATAATTTCCCTGACCGGATGACGTGGCTCGATCTAAATGATTGCGATCCATCCACTGGAGCGCCACGAGAAAAGGTCGGGAGAATAATCATCTCCGGCGGTGAGGTTCTTCAAGAGGCGGTCCGTGAATCGGTCCTCTATCCAGCTCTCGAACTGCTTCATCAGAAATACCAGGGTATGGTCAGGCTGATTGTGCAGACTACTGGTGATCTGCTCAATGAGACGATCCTCGATGAGCTGTTGTCACGCCATGTCTGGCAGATCTCCGTATCGGGAATCGATCAGCATCACCAGGGAATGGAAACGGCCGAGTCACGACAGAGGCAGGTCGCCAAGCTGACCAGCCTCTTTGAATCACGTGGTCTGGTGCATGAAGAGAAACTTGCCGGGCAGGGAGGACCCCACGGTGATGACAGGCCCCATTTCACCATCTTTGGGGCAACTGAAGACCAGTGGATAGGGTCTCTCTGGCCTCGGGGTCGTGCGTGGTCCAATGGTCTGTCGACAGCTACACTGCGTGACAACTTCTGTAACCGCTGGTCAGGTGCGCTCAACTTTCTCCAGTACCGGTACAACGGTTCTGAAGTCAGTGTCGAACCCAATGGGGATGTCTTCCCCTGCTGCGTGAAGACCAAAGCCCCCATCGGTAATCTGCTCGAGGAGAAACTGGAGAGTATTCTCGATCGATTGATTGGTAATCCTGTCTATGAGGCTCTTTCAATGGGCCATCCGGAGAGAATGGGCATATCTCACGGATGGTCCATTGAAAAGTTTATCGAGGCCTCAACAGTCAAACTGCCCAATGGCGAGACCTATCAGAACCTCTGTCTGGGCTGTGACCGCTTTCACGAGGAGGTTCTCATCCCCCTCGCACGCCATTAGCCGATCGTCTGGTCCAGGCATTATTGAGGAAGAGTCCGAGTGTCCCGCTGATCAGCAGGCAGACAGAGAGGAACCAGAGCCCGCTCGAGTATGATCCCGTACTCGTACTGAGCTGACCAACGATCTTTGGTCCGAAATAACCGCCAAGATTGCCGACAGAATTGATCAGTCCGATTGCTGTAGCTGCAGCCGAGGTGGTCATAAGGGCGCTTGGCCAGGTCCAGAAGACCGGGAGGTAGGCGTGGACTCCAATTCCTACCAGGCAGAGGAATGTCACCGTGAGAGCAATGTTGTCACCGGAGAGGATACTCAGGGCCATCCCAATTGCGCCAAGCCAGATTGACCAGATGGTATGCAGCTTGCGCTCTCCGGTTCGATCGGAATGGGAACCATTGATCAGCATGGTCACGAAGCCACAGACATAGGGCAGCAGTGTGACGATCGTCTGCGTGGTCACCGATGTTCCCTTCATCAGGGCAATGATCGATGGAAGGAAGAATGTCAATCCGTAATACCCGGTCACGACAAAGAGATAGATAAAAGCAAGCAGATAGGTCTGTGGGGTTTTGAAGGCCGTTACCAGCCCGCTGAGCACCGATGAATTACCTGACGCGAGCTTGGCCTCTCTCTCTCTCGCCAGCTCATTGACCAACCACTCCTTCTCATCATCTGGCAACCACTTTGCATGCTGTGGTCGATCGGTCAGGACGAATATGGTCAAGACGCCGAGAATGATCGATGGAATACCTTCGAGAATAAATACCCATCTCCATCCAGGCCAGCCAAGCCATCCAATATTGTGCATGATCGCCTGAGAGATCGGGACGCCAATGATCGTGGCGATTGGAATGCCAATCAGAAAATGGGCTTTTGCCTTTGCCCGATCCTCGGAACGAAACCAGTGGGACAGGTAGACAATGATCCCCGGAAAGAACCCGGCCTCGGCGGCTCCAAGAATGAAACGAAGTCCGTAGAACTGCGTATTGAGATCAGCAAAGTCGAGCCATTTGGTTCCAATCAGTCCCATCAGTGAAGCGACTACGCCCCACGAGATCATTATTCGCGCAATCCATTTTCTGGCACTCCAGTTTTCAACGATCAATGAACCTGGTATCTCAAGAAGAAAATAGCCAATGAAGAATATTCCAGCCCCTGCACCGATTACGGCATCACTGAATCCAAGGTCACTCTTCATCTGCAGTGCGGCGACACTGACGTTGGTTCGATCAATAAATGCAATAAAATAGAGGAGGAGGAGAAATGGCATGACGCGACGATTGATACGTTGACGCGTTCGATCCGCAATAGACAGATCTGTCGACACATGCTCTGGAGCATTCTTCATTGGACTCTCCTTTGATCAGGCAGTACTGGAAACAAAATAATAAAACAGTGCGGTGGGTGAGAATGCTAACTTGGAGTGTGGCAGAAGTCCAGATTGACGGGGTCGAATATGACATTACAACGCCCGATCAGTGCAAAAAAATGGGCAAGTGGGTGGGGTAACCGAAGTCCTGATTCTGCTGCGAGAAGACGGGCAGAATAGGATGATCTCTTCTCCCCGTCTTCTCACTCATTTATTCTCTTGTGGCGAGTCTCTTCCCAGACTGTGTTATCAATCTTCTTCGGTCCAGCGCCGAGTCCATGGATTCGAGTTCTGCATCAAGCGGTGCACCGGTTGGAGGAACCGGGCTCGCGATCTGATCGGCAAGATCGGTGGTCAGACTGGTAACCCGGACCGGGACGCCACCCACATAACTTGCGGTGATGCTGAAGCTGTTTGTCCCCTGACCATATCCGAAGACAAGAATATGCCAGTCCCCGGATTTGGGGGTGCTGATGGAACACCGTTCATTCGAGCTGTTGGAGATTGAGCGGCAACCGTATACGAAGCGTGTCGGCTGAGTATCGGACCGCAGGTAGAGGTCAACGTCACCCCCTCCTGTAGTCTGAACGACAAGCTGAGTTGCTCCCGTCGGGACATAGATTTTCAGGTATTTGCTGCTCGATTTGGATACGGAGTCTGAGACCGTCTCCTTGTTGTTCAGACTGGTAAAGTTGAATTCCGGAACGAGGACACTGGCCTCGTTTGAGGCATCCGACTCGGTTGAGCCGTTAACTGCTCTGACACGATAGGTGTAGAGTCTGCTGGAGAGCAGTTCCTTGTTGACATATCTTGTAGTACCGGCAACAAGTTTTTCAACCGTCGTCCAGGTTGAGCCGGTGTCGGATCGTCGTTGGATCAGGAATCCGGTCTCATTAGTCGAGGTATCGATCCAGGCCAGACTGGTTTCGGTGTTGGACGCAGCGGTTACCTGCAGGTTTGAAGGTGCATTTGGTGCAGCTTCTCCGCTCGCCGATGGCGTGGTTACACTGACCTCGTTTGAAGTTATCGACTCACCACTACTACTCATGGCCGTTATTCGATAAATATAAGTAACGGCTGGATCGAGTCCATTGTTCTGAAAGGCAGTGACATTGGCGTCGACCGTTGCGATTGAGGTCCAGGTTCCGGCAGATCCGGTCCGACGATAGATTTTGAAGCCCGTTTCATAGGTCGAATTATCGACCCAGTTTAGATCGACCCGTGTTGATGTGACGGCCGTCGCGGCCAGTGAGGATGGTGGAGTCGGCAAAGTATATGGAGTAGTGACGGTTACTTCGTTCGAAGGGACGGATTCACCCGAAGAGTTGAAAGAGACGATGCGGTAGACAAATGTCGTTCCAGCGGTCAATCCGCTGTTGCGAGCCGATCTGATGCCGGCAGAAAGAGTTCCGATGACTCGCCATACATTCTCAGTGGTCGTCTTGCGTGAGACTCTGAACCCGGTCTCATTGTCAGAGTTGTCCGTCCAGTTCAGTGTCACCTGGGTGGGTGATGAAGCAGTCGCCGTCAGTGCAGAGGGGGCTGCCGGAACAGTTGCCGATGCCGTGGTCGCACTTGCCTGATTCGAAAAGACCGATTCACCGGATGCGTTGAACGCCGTCACTGCGTAATAGTAGGTCTGACCGGTCGATAGTCCATTGACCTGATAGGTAGAAATATTTTGGGCAACGGTTCCGATGATCGACCAGGTCCCGGTCGGACTGGTGCGACCACGAAGTCGAAATCCGGTCTCGTTGTTCGAAGTATCTGTCCAGGAGAGATTAATCTGAGTCGTTGAGGCCGTTGATGCCTTGAGTGAGATGGGCGTGCTGGGGACGACTGACGTCGTGGCAGTAGCCTCATTGCTGCTCGTCGAGTCGCCAGCAATGTTTGTTGCGACTACATAGTACGTGTAAGCCGTTCCACTCGTCAGTCCCGTATTCTGATAGGCAGTGCTATTCATTCCGACTGTAGCGACCGTGCTCCACGTCGTTGAGTTCTGCGTCTTGCGGAAGATTTTGAATCCGGATTCATTATTTGAATTGTCAGCCCAGCTCAGGTTGATCTGGGTGGCCGAACTTGTCGTGGCTGTCAGTGAACCTGGGGCGCCTGGAACCGTCACATTATCCTGATTGCCAAGCAGTGCCACGGCGGCATCGACCTTGATGAGCGGCTTGGTGATATTGTTTCGTGCATCCTTGACAGGTAGACCAGTTGCCATGAAAGCATCCATGACCTGGGTCACCGTGGCCTTGGGAATCTTCTGTTTCATCAAAGCCCACGCTCCCGCAGCATGCGGAGCCGCCATCGAGGTCCCACTCCAGGTCTCGTACGTTGAGCCGGGGACTGCCGAATTGATACCGCCGCCTGGTGCCAGAAGCCCCAGCAGTGAAGAGCTGTTGGAGAAGGATGAGACGGCAGTAGTGGTGTCAGAGACCGAGCCAACGCTGATTGCTGTCGAGATGCAGGCGGGCGCTCCAAGTGAGTTGGTGTAGGACTCATTACCAGAGGCAATGGTCGTGACTATCCCCGCCGAGCGCAGAAGATCGATCGCTGACTTGGTGGCAGCCTCCGAGGAGTCACAATCAGTGCTGTACTGTCCGCTGCCAAGGCTCAGATTGGCTGCCGCGATGGCAAAACTGGTGCGAAGCTCATAAACCCGCTCGAGCGCCTTGATGATGTCGGAGGTGAAGGCTAGTGCACATGGAGCCTCCCCATCACAGCGTGTGGCTGAATCAAAACGTGAAAAGACCTGGATCGCAATGATGTTTGAGTCACGCGCCACCCCGGAGAAGGTGCTTCCCTTTCCCGCAGCGATCCCCGCCACGTGGGTTCCATGTTTGCAGTCATTACTGAGGTTGCAGGGAAGACCGGAGTTGGTCGTGGTTGAAGCTGGTACACCGCCCGGACAGAGCGAGGTCGACCCGCCGGCCGAGGTTGAGTAGCACGCTTCAGAGACTACTTTGCCAGCCAGAAATGGATGATTCTTGTCGACCCCCGTATCGATGATGGCAATCGTCTGACCGGTACCGGTATAGCCATTGTCCCAGGCATTGTTCGCACCGATCAGCGCAACACTCTGGGCGAGCGTCGGCTTTCTCAGGGTATCCTCTTCAACGTCAAGTACATTTGCCGATGACTTTAGTGATGCCAGGCCGGTCGAGTTCACTTTCAGCCCGAGGTATGGAAGATAAGTGAATTCCTTCAGTGAGGAGGTGTCATAACCGGATATTTCCTCGATAACCCTGGCCCGGATGTTGCCGATGACTGCCCTTTGTGCACGCACTTCGGTCTGGGCGTTCATCTCTCCTTCCGGACGGTAGACGGCCTTGAGCCTGATGATGACCGGGATCAGTCCCGAATCATCGGCTTTTGTAAGAAGTTGGTCGAAATGGTTATCACTCGATTCCGGTCTCGTGAGGCGCGCCGATTCCTGCTGTTTGCGGGCAATCGCCGCGGCAAGCTCAGCCTCCGATCTGTTCTCCTGTTGAGTGGGGAGTGTCGCGGAGGCAGAATGATACCCGAAAAGATTACCAATCAGCACGATGGCGGAAAGTGTGACCAAACCCTTTATTCCAGCGGACGTGGTGGCACCACGGAGGCAATGGTTTCTTATTTTCATGTCAAACTTCACTGTGTGTGTCCCTGATCAAGGGTACGTTCATTGGGGCATCTGTGAATCAGTCTATGCTTCAATCGCCGGTGGTAATTGCTGACTGATCCTGCCCCTTTTTGATTCCGGCTTTCACTGATACAAATTCTGCATTATATCTATTTGTCCGACTGAGAGGTGGTGTGGAGTCTCAATGCCTCTGTCGTCGGCGACAATCTCCTGTCGACCGTGGATTGATCGTGGATTTGACAGGATTGCGGAAATAGGTGTCTCCCTGAATGAGCTGTGAATCTGGTAGAAGTCAGCTCTTTGTGAACGATTTAAGAGGTCTGCAAAGAGTGCCTCTTGATCTGCCCAAAAGACTGCGGGTTGAATCGCTCGGTCAGTAACGTCTGCCGCAACAAAAAATCATCAAGTATCAGAGTGATACATTCTAATAATGGTTGTCCTTTAGATACTAAAAATTTACCTGACCTGATGTCGAACCTCGATATTCAGCCATGAGCATCGTTACCGTTTATTGGAGATCCGCAAAACTATGGGGAGTTCGATGCTCGACCGTATTCTCAGCCTCTCTGTCGGTTTGTCAGGTAAGCGGGGCAGTGATAAACCGTCACGGGGGGAAAGTGTGGGGTCGGGTAAGTTCGATGCGCAGCAGATAAGACCGAGTCTGATGCGCATCGAACTGAATGTGACAACCCAACGGAACAAAGGCTGTCACGGCTGCTCGAATGAGCTTACTGGCGACGGATCGCCACGCCAGGTTTGATTCCTTCAACAAGTTTTTCATTTCGGACGACAAATTTCCCATTGACGAGAACGTCCCGGATTCCCTCCGAATACTGAGCAGGTTTCTCAAAGGTCGCCCGATCGGTCACTCGCGCTGGATCAAAGAGGATCAGGTCTGCATCGGCACCGAGGCGAATACGGCCTTTGTTACGCATCATCGGAACAGACTTCTCCAGACGCTGCGCTGGTAGAAGAGCCATTTTGCGAAGGGCCTGCATGAGGGTGAGTGCCTTCTCCTCACGGACAAACTGCCCCAGAATTCGGGCGTATGAACCAGCTCCACGTGGATGGCCTTTTCCACCGGTAATCAGCCCGTCACTGGCAATCATGATCTCGGGATGGGTTACCGCAAGCCGGGCAATTCGTTCCGGGATCGAATGAATGACTACCAGACCGCCCTCCTTGCGGTATCTGGTAAAGCTCTCCGCAGTCAGCCGTTCTCCCGTCGCCACCCACTGAAGATCACCATAGCCTATCCCAAGTTTCTGCTGCCAGCCATCATCAAATATGGCGGTTTCGATCCCGGTCATACCCGCCGTGTATGGATAGGCCTCGGTCGTCACATCGATTCCACGTCTCCGTGCACCATCGATCAACTGCAGACATTCCGGCGTCTGGATCAGTCCCGTACTGGTGACGTGGACAATATGGAGCGAGGCTCCGGTGGCCGCTGCATCGGCAACGACCTCCTGCATCGATTCAAGTGCACTGCCGGGTTCAATGGCGCCATGTGATCTGACGTGAGTGAAACAGGTCATTCCACGATCGGCCGCGATCCGGAAGATGTCCAGGATCTCTTCGCGTCGGGTGCCTGGAACATAAGCAATTCCAAATCCAATTCCGATCGCCCCGGCGTCGAGTCCACGCATCACCATTTGCCGAATCTGACTGTTCTGTTCGACTGTCGCACGCGGAAGGATCGCTTTGTCTCGTGGAAGCCAGGATCCGGTGTCACCCATCACCTTCATCCGCACGGGAACGTGCCCAATGGTCGCCCCGAAGTTGACCAGCGATCTCCCCTCGCGCTCCGCATACCAGGCAGGAATGTCGGCCGTCCCAACTTCAAGTTCAAGTGCGGTCGTCACACCATCGCGGGCCTTGAAACGGTAGTTCTCATCATCCTGGCCGTGTGAGTGTAGATCGATCAGTCCCGGCGCGACGACCAGTCCCGTCGCATCAATCGTTGTTCGTCCAGTGAGTGGACCGTCACTGATTGCGGCGATGCGGTTTCCAGTTATTCCAATATTTCTTGGCGCGTCGAGCTGAGACTCCGGATCCATCACGCGACCACCGCTCAGCACTATATCGTAAGGCGCAGATTGTGCGTCCGCGACGCGGTGTATGGATAAGAGAACTGCAGTTGACGTAACCGTCAGGAGTAAGCCAAGTGCGATGTACCAGCGGGAAGTCGATCGGATCAGTAGATTCATGGCCATTTTTATGATTGTTCCGGGAGGGGAAATGGTAGTTCAACGGAGAGGAGGCAGTGCCCCCTCTCCCGGATCAGGTGACCGTTATTCAGTCAATTTGGCTGGTTCGAGATCGGGGGCCAGCAGGTGAATAATGAAGAGGGCGACCAGATAGGCCGAGGCGGCAATGATAAAGATCGGCATATAGCTGCCTGTCCACTCAAGTATGTACCCTACCACCTTCGCGATCAGCATTCCGCCGATGGCACCCGACATACCACCAATTCCAATCACCGATCCAATCGTCCTTCGCGGGAACATGTCGGAGGCAATCGTATAGATATTTGCCGACCAGCCCTGATGGGCGGCAGCAGCAAGACCGACCAGGAAGATTGCTACCCAGACGTTCGAAGCCTTCGCCGCAAAGACGATCGGCGTGACAGAGATCGCACAGATAAGCATGGTCATCTTACGGGCGCGGTTGATGCTCCACCCGCGCTTGATCATTGACGAGGAGAGCCATCCTCCGGCAACGCTTCCGACATCGGCAATCAGGTAGACGATGATCAATGGCAGCGCGACACTCTTCAGGTCGATGTCATAGTTTCTCTTCAAAAAGTCGGGCAGCCAGAAGAGATAGACCCACCAGATCGGATCGGTCATGAACTTCCCGACCGCCACAGCCCAGGTCTGGCGATGCGGAACCAGTCGCGCCCAGGGAACCCTCACCGGCGGATCCGGAGGATCGCTCTGGATGATTGCGCGTTCCTCTGCTGATAGATTCGGATGATTGTCCGGATGTCGATAGATCATCCACCAGAAGATCAGCCAGACAAAACCGACGAGACCCGTCAGAATAAAGGCCCATTTCCATCCATAACGGATGGTGATCCACGGCACTGCCGCAGCGGCAACGAGGACTCCAACGTTAGTTCCGGCATTGAAAATGCCAGTCGCAAGTGCCCGCTCCCTCTTCGGAAACCACTCGGCAACCGTCTTGATCGAGGCCGGGAAGTTGCCTGATTCACCAATTCCCAGTGCAAATCGCGCGGCACTGAAACCGGTGATACTTGTCGCCAGGGCATGTATCGACGCCGCAATACTCCAGAATATTACCGCCAGCGAGAAGCCCTTCCGAGTTCCAAGCCTGTCCATCAGTCGACCAACGATCAGCAGACCTGCCGCGTAGGCTGTCTGAAACCAGAAGACGATGTTGCTATAGTCGATCTCGGTCCAGCCGAACTCCTTCGCGAGCGTAGGTTTGAGAAGGCCGATCACCTGCCGGTCAAGATAGTTGATCGTTGCGGCAAAGAAGAGGAGCGCACAGATATACCAGCGCAGGTTGTAGATCGGCCTGCTGGTCTGAGCAGGCATTCCGGATGATGTTCCAGTAGTGGCGTCGTCTCTCATTGAGCCTCCGAATGGTGCTTGTCGATGTCTGACATGTCTTGAAGATATACTGTCCAGTTGTAGATTACCCGCTCTCAGTTGTCGCATCCTGACGACAATGATTCACGCCGCCACTTGAAGCGGTGATGGCGGAGAAGAGCTTCGTGGGATATCCTGTGCAATCTGCTGGTGACCCGGAAAGGAGCGCGGCAGGCTCAGTATGAAACCCACCCACCTCCCCATCCGATTCGCCGTGTTGATGACGATAAGTTCACTGTGATGATTGCTATAAAGTAAATCGGGCTGACGTAGGATAATCCACCACGCATCAGGACGTAAGGGTTTTTGTGATAAAAAACGGTTGTCGCAGAAGATTTTAGGTGGTCAGCGTTTAAGTCGGTTCCGGCTGAACTGGTCTGATCTTCACATTTGACGTATATTCAGATTGGTGATGATCAATCAGGTATCATCCCGATTCCAGATTACAAGACGTATCTCAGGTTCAACAGGCAATTATGTCGGTGCAGCGGCGCGGTAAAGGGATTCCGCGTCGGACTGGTCGATATGGTGGAACATTACATCCGGATGAAAAGACAGAAGATGGAAGACATAAACATGAACAGACGTGACGGTCAGGAGAGATCTCAGTGGCGATTTTCGCAGGCTTGCCGATGGGGAGTCCTGCTGCTCACTCTGATCATCGGTTTGGGATGGGCAGGTGTTGAGCTGAGATCGCATGCCTCCGCGACCGTTCGCTTCAATCGGGATATCCGCCCGATCCTCTCTGACAAATGTTACACTTGCCATGGTCCTGATGCCTCCAGTCGGAAGAGCCGGCTGCGGCTCGATTCGGAAGCCGGTGCCAAGGCCGAGCTTGGTGGTGGTCGAAGGGCCATTACGCCAGGTGATCCTGAGCGAAGTGAGCTTGTCCTGCGGATCAGACACACTGACCCAGACCTGCGGATGCCACCGACCGGATCCAATCACTCTTTGACGCCAACTGAGATAGATCTCCTGACCGAGTGGATCAGGCAGGGTGCTCAATGGGAATCTCACTGGGCGTTTATTGCTCCGGTCAGGCCGGATCTCCCGCAGGTCAGGAACAAGTCCTGGGTTCGAAATGAGATTGATCACTTCGTCCTTGCCCGGCTTGAACAGGCCGGGCTTCAGCCTGCCCCTGAAGCCGATCGGGCCACGCTTCTCCGCCGCGTCACCTTTGACCTGACCGGGCTTCCTCCTACCATCGACGAGCTGGATACTTTTATCCGGGACAAGTCTCCTGATGCCTGGGAGAAGGCGGTCGACCGACTCCTTGCCAGCCCACGATTTGGTGAGCGGATGGCCTTTGAATGGCTCGATGCTGCCCGCTACGCTGACACCAATGGCTATCAGATCGATGGTGAAAGGTTCATGTGGCGCTGGCGCGACTGGGTAATCAATGCCTTCAATCGTGATCTGCCATTCGACCGTTTCACCATCGAGCAGCTCGCCGGCGACATGCTTCCCAACCCGACGCTCGATCAGCGAATTGCAACCGCCTTCAACCGTAACCATCGCCTCAACTCCGAGGACGGTATCGTTGCGGATGAGTATCTGGTCGAATATATCGTCGACCGGGTCGATACCACATCAACGGTCTTTCTTGGACTGACAATGGGCTGCGCTCGCTGCCATAATCATAAATTCGACCCAATCTCACAAAAGGACTACTATCAGCTCTACGCCTACTTCAACAGTATTCCTGAAGATGGCCGCGCCCACAACTACGGCAACTCTCCTCCCTGGATCTCCGCGCCAACCTCCACGCAACAACAGCGTTTGGCCGATCTCGACCGCCAGATTCTCTCCGCCAGCCGCCGGTTCGACAACCAGGTGAAGTTGGCGAGTTCACAAATGGAGAGCTGGGCGCGACAGGTTGATGACAAGAGACCACATCACTGGTTTCCCGGGGAGGATCTGATCGTCCGCCACTCCCTTGATCGGAATGCTCCAGTTGAACTGATCGACACAGTCGATCACATCGACATGTCCAAACCGAACGAGAAACTTGGAACTCGTGAGAAGCTCGACATCTCCAAGACCGGATTCCGCGATGGTAATCCAACCCATGTAACCTCACCGCTTGGTGAAGGTGTCGAATTTGACGGTCGCATCTGTTTCGATGCCGGTAATGTTGGAAACTTCAATTTCCGAGATCGACTCGTCGATTACAAGGATCAGTTTGCCATCTCTGCGTGGTTTCGTGCCGAACAGGAGCAGAGCGGGACAATCGTCAGCAGGATCAAGGATATCGCCTTCGAAAAAGATAACAACCTGCCCAAGGCCCGCGGCTACGGTCTCTTTCTTCTCAACGGCAAACTCCACTTCAATATCGTCGGGGTCTGGGCTGACGATTCCTGGCGAGTGGAAACGGTCGATCCAGTCGGCCTGCAACAATGGCATCACGTCGTCGCTGTCTTTGACAGCACACTTCCATACGAGAAGGCGCGAATCTATCTGGATGGAAAACAGCAGAGTCTGAAGATCAATAATGGTCGGCTCTTCCGAACCTTCAACGATGATGCGGGTCTGCTTCGCATCGGTGGTGGTGGTGGGCCGGAATACCGATTCCGTGGAGAGATCGACGAAGTGCGCATCTACAAGTCGGCCCTCGATGACGAGATGCTCGGAGTCCTGGCCTGTGCCGATTCGATCAGCAAAATCGCCACCATCCCACCGGCGAAGCGCAGCCGATCCCAGCAGTTGAAGCTGGTCAATTCCTGGGTTGCCGCCGCCGCACCAGAGCCAATCCGCAGCGACTACCAGAAATGGCGTCAACTGCTTGGCGCAAGGCGACGGCTCGAGTCGCAGTTTCCGACCGTCATGGTCATGCAGGAACTTCCGGCTCCACGCCCGACCAGCATTCTTCGTCGTGGGGCCTACGACATGCCTGGTGACCCGGTCGCCCGGGCCCTTCCCGCACTGCTTACCAGTGGGAAAAACAGCGTAACTCCCGCCAATCGGCTCGAATTCGCCCGCTGGCTGGTTGGTGAGGAGAATCCACTCACAGCCCGTGTGACTGTCAACAGGTTCTGGCAAATGCTCTTTGGCGCCGGGCTGGTGCGAAGCGTCGAAGACTTTGGCCTGCAAGGTGAGCTTCCCTCTCATCCCGAACTGCTCGACTGGCTGGCGATCGAGTTTCGCGAAGGACGATCGGGCAATGGGCGCGTGCGGATGTCGCCTCGCCCCTGGTCAATAAAGAGTCTGCTCCGTAAGATTGTCACCAGCGCAACCTATCGTCAAAGCTCAAAGCAATCAGCCACTTCAAGCGATCCCGAGAACCGACTTCTTGCACGTGCCCCTCGACTCCGCCTCTCCGCGGAGATGATTCGCGATCAGGCGCTCGCGGCGTCCGGTCTGCTCGTCGAGAGAATCGGTGGACCATCGGTCAAACCCTACCAGCCTCCCGATCTGCTCAAAGATATGGTCTTTTCCAACATGACCACTTACGGTCAGGAGAAGGGTGACGGGTTGTGGCGCCGCAGCCTCTATACCTACTGGAAGCGGACGGTTCTCAATCCAACCATGCTTGTCTTTGACGCATCAGCCCGCGAGCAGTGCTCCGTTCGTGAAACGAGAACCAACACTCCTCTTCAGGCTCTCAACCTGATGAACGATGTGACCTACCTCGAAGCGGCGCGACTGCTCGCCGAGCGAGCACTATCGATCCAGGCTCAGCCACGGGAACGACTCACATTCGCATTCCGGGCCGTCACCTCGCGCTACCCCTCGGATGATGAACTCCGTCGTCTCGAGGAGAGTCTTGCCGCCCGTCTGGCAATGTTTCAAAATCGACCTGAGGAGGCGAAGAGTCTGCTCGCCATCGGTGAAAAACGGAGTCGACCGGATCTTGAAAGTCGTGAACTGGCGGCCTACACCGTTCTCACCAGTCTGATACTCAATCTTGATGAATCGATCACAAGACCGTGAACCGGTCTTTACACTCTCCCCGCTCGGCTCGACGGCTGCAAGAGGACGTTCTGGCGCTCGATCGGTCTTTCGTTCTGAGAAGATGGGAAAAGTTGGGGGGGAGCTCGGTGGCCCGGTTAGCTATCAATGCATGGGCAATGCACGGGTATTGCACGGGCATCGCCTGGGCTCTGCAGGTGGAGAAAATCTCCCCCTGAACCTTCGTGTGAGAGACTGGCTCATACCTGACGCCGTTATGGCCTGGTCTTCAGCTCATTTCGGAGACGACTGAGAAGCGATCTTGCCTCCTGCTGGATGGCAGCATCAGACTCCTCGCGACCGGTCTTCTGAAAGGTCTCAAGTGCCTTGATGGCCCGCTCGATCTGATTCTGACGGGCGTAGAGCTGGCCAAGGTAGAAGTGGGGCACGCCGGGTGCTCCTCCACTCGTCTCAGTCGCCTTGATCAGCGCGGCCTCCGCCTCCTTGTCCTGCTTCAGCTCCAGATGCGCGCGACCCAGCAGAAGCCAGGCACTCGGTGTGTTTGACCAGGGACCGGGGTTGGCGAGCGCCTGCGTCACCTCACGCACTGTTGCACGGTAGCGTTCCTCCCGAAACATTGTGCGGGCAATGATAAACCTTGTCTCGGATTGCAGGTCGGGTGGAAGCTTGTCCATCTCGGCCATTGCCGGTTGAAGCATCTCCACTGCTGCATCCCACTGCTGAATCTGTACCAGCGCCTCGGCGAGCGGGATCCTGATCCGCGTCATCTCCTGATTGGCTTCAAGCAGGCTGGTCAGCAATCGGATCGACTCTACATACTGCCCAAGTCGATTCAGCGTCACTCCCAGGTTGAGGTAAGGGTGCGGAGCACGATCACGGATCGAGACGGCCTGGTTAAAGGCGGTAACTGCCTCATTCAACCTTCCGTTGCGATAATAGAGCAGTCCAAGCTGATTGAGCGCTGATGGAAAACGGGGAGCGATCAGCAGCGCCCGCGAGAACTCGGTAATCGCCTGTCCGAGCCGTCCTTCATCGCCAGCCTTGAGGGCCAGTGTCACCACCTCTTTGGCCGTTGCCGGAACCTGATCATCGTAACTGTTTGTCCCGGGCCGATAACGATTCTCTCCGGTAACCTCTGTTGGCGTTAGAAAGACCGGATAGATCGACAGATCTTTCGAGGTGGTCAGAATCACCAGTGTGTCGGCATACCTTCGACCGTCACCATCGATGCCAAGGAGGATCCGCTGCTCTTTACCAGTCGGCAAGGTAAGTTGGAAAATAGCATTGTTCGTACTTGCCCTTGTCCACCCTCCTCCCGTCACGGTCCGGGGCAAGGCTGCGCCCGACGCCGCTTGAACTGGTGCCATCTGAAATGCAAAGTTGATTGATCTGGTGATCTTTTCACCACCCGGTTGAAAAAAGTGGAGCGTCAACAGGCGACCAGTCTCCGGCACTGCCGATCCGGACTGGGCCAACGCCACGCCACAGCTCAGAACAGCAATTACCAGCGGCACAAAATGTAATCCTGCCGATCTTCTCATCAGTCCTCCAGTTTAATCGAGCCACCGGGTGATACCCCTTCCACATAGCTCATCCATATAGCCTTATAGCGATAGCCCTACAGCTCTTCCACGGGGCCAGCCGGACCTTCACTACCGACCCGGCCTCAATCGTTCACCATTACTTTACACTACCGGACTCTCTTCGATTAGACCCCTCCTGATCTCAACTCCTGACATTTTGCCGTCAATCGAAGACCAGGCCATCCGAAATTTAAGACAATTATTCATAAATATGGATGAATCGCCACATAATCTCCATATTCGATGTCCAAAATGTCCAGTCTCGTTAAAGTCAGATCAAGGCATTGGATTTGCATGACTGAGATCCTATATATCCAGTCTCTGGCTGACCAACGTTGATATTCGGTTCAGATTGTAAAGTGAGAGCATCCGATCATCAATTGCGATTAGTTCATGCCAGAGCCGAGAGGACTGACAGAGACGATGGCGTTGAAGATCATTGCGCCAAAAAGCGCTAGTACCGACAAGTCATAATAGATTGAGATTGACTGTCCCCATTTTTTGAACTCTGAGATCAGAGATCATAACAAGGATTCAAGGAGAATACCGATGAAAAGAGTCTTAACTACGGCGATTTCATTGACAGTTCTGCTCCTTCTTTCCGGCATCGTCATGGCCCAGAACCCGCTGGGACGAATCGTCGGAACGATTGTCGATCAGACTGGAGCAGTGGTTTCCGGAGCTACGGTCACCATTACCAATGAAGCCACTGGACAACAGCAGAGCCTCGCCAGCACTGGAGAAGGGGCCTTCTTCTTTGCCCAGCTCCAGCCCGGTAACTACACCATCAAGATTGAGGCGAAAGGCTTCAAGACCCGCAGCTTCACAGAGGCTAAGGTCGATCCAGGTCAGGACTACTCCCTGTCGGTGAATATGGAGTTGGGAGAGACCTCCGAGACCGTGACGGTTCAGGCCGGTGCCGATATTGTCAACACCTCCTCTCCCGAGGTCAGTAATACCGTTGCCAAGCGCCAGATCATCGACCTTCCGCTCAATGGCCGTAACCCGATCGAGCTGATCCGTCTCCAGGCTGGTGTTCCGGGTATTGCCAACCGTACGACGACGGCCATCAATGGTGGACGCCCGTCGTGGACGCAGGTCACTCAGGACGGTATCAACATTCAGGACAACTTCATTCGAACCAACTCCCTCGATTTCGTTCCCAACCGGCCGACGGCCGATACGATCGGTGAGTTCACGATTACGACGACCAATCAGGGTGCGGACAGTGCTGGTGGATCTTCGCAGGTCAAGCTGATCACTCCTTCGGGTGGAAACCAGCTCCATGGCACGCTCTACGAGTTCAACCGCAACTCGGCCCTTTCGGCCAATAGCTGGTTCAACAATGCGGCCAGACCGCAGGCTGTTCCCCGTCCATTTCTCAACCGGAATCAGTTCGGCGGGAACGTCAGCGGACCGATCTTCAAGAACAAGCTCTTCTTCTTTGCGTCATACGAGGGATTCCGTCAGTCGACGGCAACGACCCAGAACAACACCATCCCCGTCAATAATGACTTCCTCTCGGGTGTCTTCAAGTATGTCCGGCCGACTGACAATACAATTCAGTCGGTCAACGTCCTGCAGCTGGTTGGACTGCAGCTCGACCAGAAGATCAAGAGCCTGATTATCGATCAGACACCGAATTCTTCACGAGTCAACAATTATGATGTTGGAAACTCGACAAGCAGCCGCCTTCTCAACACGGCCGGGTATCGATTCAATCAGCAGGATCTCAACGATCGTAATCAGTACCAGGCGCGCATCGATTACAACATGACCGATGCCCACAAGTTCGAGGGCTCATTCCAGTGGTTCAGAGAGACCGATGACCGGACCGACCTTGACGCGATCAATGCCCGTCCGAAGGTCTTCACCGAGTCGACGGTCAAATTCTTTGTCGGCGCCTGGCGCTGGAGCACGGCCAGGTTTCAGAATGAGCTGCGGGTAGGTGCCAACCTCGCCCCGGTCGCCTTCAATACGGATGTTGATTACGGCGGAGCGATTCTGGGTGTACCGTTTATTACAAGTCGTCAGGTGAGCTTCCTGCCGCAGGGCCGCGACACACGGACGCGCCAGTTCATCGACAATGCCTCGCTGACCGTCGGTGATCACTCGATGCAGTTTGGTGGAAGCCTTCAGCAGATTCGTGTTCGTCCATACAACTTTGCCGGACAGTTCCCAACGGTCAACTTTGGGTTCAGCGCTGCGGCACCGGCCACAGTCCAGTTGAATGCGAACCTCTTCCCGCAGGATACGGCCAATCCGACCGGTCAGCGAATTCAGCCGACCGACCTCGCCAACGCCAATGCCCTCGCCTCCTTCCTTGGTGGCATCATCTCTTCGGTCAACCAGACATTCCAGGTTCGAAACCAGACTTCAGGCTTCGTTCCCGGTCTTCCGGAGGAGAAGAATCTCATTCTCGACAACTGGGCCTTCTATTTTCAGGACAACTGGAGAATGCGCTCGAATCTGACCATCCGGTATGGTTTGAAGTGGGAATACTTCAGCCCGGTTCGGGAGGCCAACAACCTCGGGCTCATTCCGGAGCTGAATAACCGTGACGTTCGTCAGGTGCTGCTCGATCCGAATGGGGTCGTCAACTTTGTCAATGGTGGAATCTATGGCAAGGACCGCAACAACTTTGGCCCGACAGCCGGATTCGCCTGGGATCCTTTCAAGGATGGCAAGACCTCGATCCGCGGCGGATACACCATGTCGTTCGTCAATGAAGAGGCCATGACCGTTGTTCGTAATGCCTTCCTCAACAACTCTGGTCTGACCACTTCGGCCGCACTTGTCAATCAGTATACCCGCTTCTCGCAGGGTGTTCCGGTGCCGACGGTGACCTTCAAGGTTCCGCGTACCTATGCTGATCAGCTTGCTCTTTCGCCGACGAGTGTCGCCTCGCATGTCGATCCAAACCTCCGCCAGCCCTATATCCATCAGATCACATTTGGCATTTCACGTGAGCTTGGTGGATGGCTCAAGGATTTTGCGATTGAGGGACGTTATGTGAGCACCCTCGGGCGTGATATCTGGCGTGGTATCGATCTCAACCAGACCAATGCCGGAATCAACAAGGCCTTCCTCGATGACTTCAGGATCGCCCGCAACAACGGGTTCCTTGCGCTCTCATCATCAGGTGCCTTCAACCCGAACTACAACGCGGCTCTTGCCGGCAGCCAGCAGCTCAATCTTCTGCCAAATATTGGCGGAGCTGGAGCTGCGGCAGCACTGCTCAACAATGCGACTGTTCGCGCTCTCATCCAGCAGGGACAGCCGGCCGGACTTGCCGACTTCTATGTGTCGAGTCGCATTGCCGGTTCAAACGCACTCTTCCTGCCCAACCCGGGCATCTATGCCTCGAACCTGATCGTCAATGGTGGTACCAGCGACTATCATTCATTCCAGTTCGAGGCGCGCCGCCGCCTGCGGAATGGAATCTTCGGTCAGATGAACTATACGTTCAGCAAGGCCCTCTCCAACTCGGCCGGTACTTCACAGGCACGGCTTGAGCCGTTCCTCGACAATGCCCGGCCTGAACTTGAGCGGACCAGGGCCGACTTTGACGTCACCCACATTATCAACAGCAACATCCTCTACGAACTTCCTTTCGGCAAGGGCAAGAAGTTCTTCTCAGGAGCCGGTCGGCTGCTCGATTCGGCCATTGGCGGCTGGCAGTTGAGCATGATTCTGCGCTGGCAGAGTGGCTCACCCTTCTCGATCCTCTCGCAGCGGGCGACTTTCAACCGCAGCGGTCGGGCGGCTGGTAACCCGGCCAGTTCGTCGCTCTCGCGTGAGCAGATCAAGGATCTATTCGGGATCCGCAAGCTGCCAAATGGGCAGGTCTTCTACATCAGCCCCGCAGTGATCGATACGGCGACCGGTCGTGCGGTCGGGGCAGATAACCTCAACAATACCGCGGCCTTCTCAGGCCAGGTCTTCTTCAATCCGCTCAACGAGCAGATCGGTAACCTCCAGCGGCTCCAGTTTGATGGACCGGCAGTCTGGGGTAACGATCTCTCCATCTTCAAGCGGTTTGCAGTCACAGAGAAGATCCGCTTCGAGCTTCGTGGTGACCTCTTCAACTTCATGAACACGCCCGTCTTCTTCTTCGGTGACCAGAGCGTCAACAGTGCTCAGTTTGGTCGTATTACCGGGTTGACGGTCGGGGCGCGTGTTGTTCAGGTCTCCGGACGCGTCAGCTTCTAGTCTTGACTGGAAGCCTCCATCTGATGGACAAAGTGAGGGGAGTAGCCCGGGTGGCTGCTCCCCTTTTTGCATGGTGCAGCGCTAAGGCATAATGACGCTGATGAAACACTTTCAGGATACAGGGCCCGGCATCGAATACGACTTGCATCTGGTCAATTCAGAAGAGTCGTTCAATATGCTGATGCCGCGCATGGCGGCGGCCACTGCACTGGCCATCGATATCGAGACGATCAACTGGTGGAATCGCGATGAGGAGAAGATCTCCATCGTCCAGATCGGCTTTCGTGAGGACGCCCGGATCGTGGTCGCGATAGTTGATACGCTTGGATCACTGAGCCCGCAGATCCTACGCCATCCATTCGAGTTGGGATTGCAGGTCAAGGTCATGCATAACGCCAGCTTCGATGCGGTAAAGCTGGAACAGCACTTCGGGATTCGTACCTCCCCGGTGCATGACACCATGCGCGCTGCGCAGAGAAATGGTGAGAAGGGCTGTTCGTTGAAGGCCCTCGTTGATCGCCATTTTGGATACATCATTGACAAGACCGAGCAGCGGGGTGACTGGAGTGTGCGACCACTCCGTCACGAACAGCTCAGATATGCTGCGCTGGATGTGGTCTTCACCTTGTTGCTCTACGAGATGCAGACTGCAAAAGGGCTCTATGGCGACTATAGCCTCAAGGCTTCAGCCCCTCTTCGGCAGATTGTTCTGTCTGACCCTGTGCCAGCAACACCGATCACGAATATCGGGAGTCGGACGGATGAGGTGCTATCTGCGCTTGCGCGGGCGATCATTCAAATAGTCGAGCAGATGCCTGGTCGGTTTTCCACCCGGTTTCTGGCCCTTACCATCAGCAGTGAACGCGCAGGTCTGACCGGATGGATTCTGGACAGGACGATCGGACTCGACATAATCCCCACTTACTCGATCTCAACTGAACAGATTGATCATCTTCTTGCTTTGGGAATGATCAAAGTAAATGAAAATGGTCGACTTGAACCCGGGCGTCACGTCTCAGCAGATGAGTAAACATTAAAAACCTGGCTCCAAAATGCAGTTATTGGTCATAGATAAGATTAATTCTGGCAAAATTGTGATATTTTTCAAAATGTCAATCAACTTAAAAGAAGTCTGAATCATCAAAGGGCGCGTCATCAACGAGACTGCGGAGTGTTTGCTCCGTAAGGATCAGAACAAAGAATGTTCTTTGTGATTTAGTGTCTGGTCAGGATTTGGTTGAATGTCAGGATTCTAATGTTGCCCTGGCCGCTGACCTCCACGTCAAGGGGGCAGTGAGCCGATAAAATGGAGAGCAAGATGAGTCGTTCAGATAAAAAGATGGGTTCACAGGTTGGTTGCGCCGCTCCGGAGATCGGAGCCATGGTCCACGATTACTACAACGGAGCTCTCGATGCACCACAGGTACGCGAATTTGAACGCCACATGATTGTGTGCCGTCATTGCGAATCGATGGTCATTCAATTGGATGAAGTGATGATGGTCCTCGATGATGATCAGGATATTGAAGGACATCCACTCGATAAGCTGCAAACCGCCATCGGTCAGTCTCTCCACCACAAGGCATTTGTCTGAAAGCTTTAATAATTTGTCGGTGGCTCCGTAATATCAGCCAGCGGAGCCGCTGTCGCACCTGTGCGATCAATTCTACTGCCACTCTCGATTCAGAGACGTCCCTACCATTCAATCATTCCGGTAGTTCAGTGCACCTTCAGTTTTAAATGGCCACCTGACGCGGTGTGAAGGCGATCACTCAAGGGGTCATTATATCCGTTGGGTCTTCGTCTTCAGACAGGGTCGGCCTGGAACGGCTGGCCGATTAGCTAGATCATTTTTCCTGCAAAAATCTCCAACCCAATACAAAAAAGAGATTCAGAGAACGTCTATACCAATGAGCGAGCCGATCGGATGCTTCGCTTAAGCCCACTGGCGATATTTAGAGTCAGTTGAGCAAGACGGTAATAAACAGGATAGACATACAAACAGGGAGATAGATCATGATAGTCAATAATGTCAAATTCGGTGTTGTCTGTAAGGGATTGATGGGGTTGTTGTTGATGGTCCTTGTGTCGATGTCGGCTTTGGCCGCCGATCCGGGGTTGGTATATCCAACAACTTCTGATGTAAGCGATCAGCGGATGGGCTCGCTGCTCTTTTATAACTACTACACTTCGAGTGGTTGCTGCCCGTCGCAGGAGAATACGAGAATAAATTTGACCAATACGCATCCCTCGGCCAATGTGATGGTTCACCTCTTCTTCGTCGACGGTGCAACCTGTTCAGTAGCCGATTCGTTCATCCCACTGGTAAGAAATCAGACTGCAACATTTGTGTTGAGTGATATCGATCCGGGAGTGATGGGGTATCTGGTCGCGGTAGCCGTCGAAGGACCTAATGGGTTTGTTGGCGGGACAAATAGTGGTCGTCCGATCAGTTTCAACTGGCTGGTTGGCGATGAGTATATCGAGCTTACTTCGGGCCACGAAGCCAACCTGGGCGCTGAGACTTTTGCCGTCATCGACGATCTGGTCGGTGGTGTTCCAACCCCGAAGGATCCGGCTTACGTTGCCAATGCTCCTACAGCAAATCTGGTCTTCAATGGAACGCCAGGTAACTACAACCGAGCGCCTCAACTGCTTGCTCTTTCAAGTATGCCAAGCCCTGGGGATAGAAATAATCCTGTCACCGGGTACAATACGCAGATTATTCTGAATAGAATCGGGGGAAGTCTGGTTGGTAACGCGCTACCACTCGGGCCAATGTTTGGACTGATGTACAATGATGCCAGTATGCAGTTGAGTTTCACCTTCAGCTCTACATCGTGCCAGTTCAGGTCGCAGATCAATGCGAACTTTCCAAGAACTACGCCACGACCCAATCTTCTCATTCCAGAGGGTCGGACAGGATGGGCAAAGTTCTACTCGATGACGGAGAATGTCGGTGTCCTCGGTGCGGTGATGATTGCCAATGGTACGTCGAACAATCTCAGTCTGGGCATCGAGACACTCAATGGCGGTAGAAACCTGCACAAACTCCGATTGGCGAATACTGTGGAATATATCATCCCGGTGTTTCCTCCAAATTAAAAAGATGTGAACAACCGATAGTGATTACCCATCTCCCTGCTCGGGACTGACCGGAAGTGAAATACAAGTTGTAGCTCTCTTCCGGTCAGTCCCTTTTTTATGCCCGGTAAAAGGTTTGGGAAAAGATGGTGTGTGGATAATCGATAGTTGTGGTTAGGTTGTTGAGCCAGACTCGACAGGAATGAATCCTGGTGAAAGTACAGATCGATGAAAGATATAGCCCGGTAAGACGTAATGATTGATAGATCCTGTCGCTTCAATACAGGTGAACTGCTTCCAGTCAGGTCATCGTAAGAATACCAATAAGTAATGCAGGGAAGAGTAATCGGAGAGAAAAGGACAAGCAGTGTTCAGTTGCGCTCCAGGCGACGTAGACTGAATGGTTGGGTTATCTATCCTCCTCGGTGAGTCAGTGTGATCCGCGATACAGTCAGGCTCTGAGAATGGGCTGTGAGGATAAAGAGATCAGTGTATCAGGAAACGTGATACTCGAATGGATCTGCGATCTGAAGTAGGAAGATCTATCAGACATAGTCGCGCGAGTCGATGTAAGCAGAGGATGTGTAAGGGGATAAGGAATAAAGGTACTGTAATTCAAATTGATGTGTGATGGCTGGTAGCACCTCCACACCTTTCATCCAATAATAAACAGTTGGTCACCAAAATGTACTCCGGTTGTCGACCACAGTCACTGGTGTAGCGGTGATAAGTGTATCGATGGGCAGGCCGTCGAGTGCGTTACGGTAATGATAATGTAAGTGTCTTGTCTCTGCCGTGACAGAGGTGCTGTTTGCTGAGAATAGGGATGGCGTGGGTAGGCCAGGCAGCTCCCTCGGTTCCCCGGTGACGTGTGTTCATCGGGTAGAGCGAGTCGCGAAGGAGAAGTAGCTGGAGCTTACCCTGAATAAAAGCAGCACAGAACAATCGTGATAGTGCAGGATTGCACCGTCAGAATAGACAAAGATTGACTGTAGCAATTCAGAGCTGAGCCTGGTCGACAAGTCTGCCGGGTAGGGATAGTTGTATCCAATGCCAGGTAAGTTGGCAAAGGTCGTACGACAGGATCCTGTCGGGATGTAGCTGTCAGTGACGGTTCTGATCAGCATATCTGAGCAAAGGCTTTCGGTCAGAGAGGCTGCGGCATTCCGGTGCATCCTGTATTGTGATAGCCACAATTGCCGGATATTCAGGCAGCAGATAGGTACTTTGTCGTCAGACACAGTGAGTCCCGGCCTGGTCAGGGTCTGCTGCAGGTTATGTTGTCTGCTCTGCAGGTTATAGCAGTGCTAAGCTATGAGTAACATTGATAGCTTGTTATTCGATAGAAGACGTTATGCGAATAGATACTGTATTTAAGTGAAGCGCGCTGGCGTGTTTTGTATCCTGTTGTAGCGTGCTGACAGTGTAGCTCGATTCATAGATGTTAGTTAATAGCCATGGCGATATGTATCGCCATGGCTATTTATGTTTGGCTGCTATCTCTTTTGTTATCTTTTAGTTAGAGGTGAAAAAGTACAAGAAACATTTTTCAGTAGCAGCAAAAGTGGCATGAACCCAGCGTCTATACCGATGAGCAAGCGAGAGAGCGGAGTAAAGCTCAAGAGTGTTACTCGCTGCAGTTATCCAGTCCTGGTTCTGTTAGTGACTGAATTAGCACAGACGGTCAGAGTCTGGATGTTGACAGTAACTTAAACAGTCTTGTGTCATAACATAAGACAAGGAGTAAGATCATGTCCGAAAATTTCAAGAAAGTGCAGCTTCGGCTGATTACGTTGACGCTGACGATGTTGTTTGTGTCCTTCGCGGCAAACGCCGCTGATCCGGGCCTTCCATTTTCATCAACAACTGAAATGAGTGACCAGAGAGCTGGTTCACTGCTTGTATACAACTACTTTTCGTCGAGCGCTTGCTGCCCACTGCAGGAGAATTCGCGAATCAACATTACCAACACCAACTCCACAATGGGAGTCGCAGTTCACCTCTTCTTCATTGACGGGTCGACCTGCTCGGTGGCGGATTCCTGGCTCTGTCTTCAGCCTTTGCAGACGTCAACCTTCTCGCTCGCCGAAGTAGATCCTGGAACGAGTGGTTATCTTATCGCGGTTGCCGCAGAGGGACCGACTGGATATAGCGGTGGAGGCAATTCCGGTCGTCCGATAAGTTTCAACCATCTTGTTGGCGACGAGTTTATTACTCTCCCCTCGGGTCACATCGCCAACCTTGGAGCGGAAGCCTTCTCTGTTATCGATGGAGTTGATCCGACGACGGGCGCACCTGTTCCAGTGGATCCAACATATGTCTCGAGTTCACCCACTGCAACCCTGGTCTTTAACGGAACGGTTGGAAATTACAGTCGAGTTCCGCACGTCGTCGCGGTCTCCAGTCTGCCCAGCCCATCTGATGGTCTGAATGGTTCGTACGATACGCAGCTGATTCTCAACCGGTTTGGAGGAAGCCTGCTCGGTCAGACAGATCCACTCGGTAACATCTTTGGAAATCTTTATAACGATGCGGGTGTTTCGGCAAGTCTGACCTTCAATGTTTCATCGTGTCAGCTCAGGGCGGGTATTACGAGAACTTTCCCACGTACCGTGCCGCGGCCGAATGTTCATATCCCCGCCGGTCGGACTGGATGGCTGCGACTCTATCCGCCGGCACAGGACGTTGGTCTTCTCGGCGCGGTTCTCGTCGCAGACAACAGCCCGAGCAGCTCTACCCCATACAACGGTGGACGTAACCTGCACGTGATCAGATTGTCCTCAAATGTGACTTACACGATGCCGGTCTTCCCACCGACCTGCTAGAACGAGATTAACGATTGGTTACTTGATCTTCTCCCTCGGGCCGTTGTGTGAGGGTTACCAAGCACAACGGCCATTTTTTGAAGCCAATTCTTTGAAGCCAATTCTTTGAAGATCGATCAATCGCGTGAAAACACCCGGAAAAAATAACCCCGGCAGATGAATACCCCCGGTGACCGACAGAACAAACTACACCACATCAGACAAGGAGCGATAATGATTGAAAGAATAGAACCGACAAACAGGCTGGAGAGGAGTACAGCCTGCAGTGATCCACGAATCGGAGTTAGAGTCTATGACTACTACAATGGTGCGTTGGAGCCTGAGGATGTCCGGGCATTCGAGCAACATCTGATCCAATGTTCACATTGTGAGAAGGTGGTGCTCGAACTGGATCATATCTATTTCAGCCTTGAAGATGCTGAGAATGAGCGAAGCCAGAATCCGGATAACTCTGGACAGGATCGGTTGCGAGTTGAACAGATCCAGCGAGTATGGAGAAAGAGATCCTGACATTGCTGGCTTGAGGCGGAAGATTAGCTCCGCTGTCTACCTGAGGGAGAGATCACGGCAACTAAAAGATGCCAGGGTCTCTCCTCTTTCTGTTTGTGGATGTGTAATGGAAAGAGGGAGTGTCGATTATTTGTCAATCTCCACTTGACTGTGAGGGTAGTCCTTTTCACGATATGATGAGTAGAGCAATAGAGTGGGAGTAGCCTCAGGGATGCGTCAGATCCTGACGAATAGTTGCGGTCATACAGAGATTGATCTGGAGAGGTAATGAGAGTATTGACTGGAGAACAGATGGGAAGAGTTGATCGCCTGACGGTGGATCGCTGCGGTATTCCATTTCTGACTCTGATGGAGACAGCCGGAATTCGAGTCGTTGAGGTGATGTCTGAGCAATTTCCTCGACGGATGACTCCAGGTTCTGCAGATCGGTATCTTGTCGTATGCGGTAAGGGGAACAATGGGGGAGATGGAGCGGTAGTGGCGCGTCATCTCTGGTTACGTCGGGCCGGGATGGTCCAGGTCGTACTTGTCGGAAGAGTAGCGGATATGCAGGGTGAGGCCAGAACTAACATGGAGATCGTCAGCAGACTGGCCGAAACGGAAGAGGGGCTCACTTTTCGTGAAGTAGAGTTGGGGGCGGATCTGGCGTGGCTGGCAGATCTTGAGCCCTGGGCTGTCATCGATGCACTCTTAGGAACCGGGCTGAGTAGACCGGTGACAGGTCTGGCCGCCGAGATGATTGGATTGATCAACTATTGGCGTGGGAGGGGGGCAAAGGTTGTCTCAATCGACCTTCCATCAGGTCTTGCTTCCGATCACGGTGAGCTAGTGGAGCCAGCCGTCCGGGCCGATTTGACAGTAACATTCACGGCGCCAAAACCATGTAATCTCCTCGCCCCGGCAGCAGAGGCGAATGGGCGTCTCGCTGTTGTAGGGATTGGTTCTCCGGACTGGCTGATCAGAGAGGTCGTCGAGACGAAGCTGGTTGGTTCCGATCAAACGTCACCAGAGCGGGCAACACCAGAGCCGATTGATGAGACGATGGTACAGAGTTGGCTTGCCAGTTCGCGCAGGCCGGTGACGGCCCATAAAGGGGCGGTTGGAGATGTCCTGCTCGTTGCAGGAAT
>CAIOZW010000316.1 GCA_903862855.1 uncultured Acidobacteriota bacterium | reverse complement strand
TTCTACTGCTAAAGACCAAGTATTTGCTAACCAATTTGGGCCAAAATTGCCAGTAAAAGTCATCGCTATATTTTGTGTAAATGTAGCGCATGACCATATAGGTATATATGGTTGGAATAGCCAATTAGCCTTGTAGAGACGATTGATAAAGGGAAGCGCCGCTCCGTATACAATGATTTTAAAAAGAATCAACCAGAGAAAATAAAGAGGGAATATGCGACAAATACGCCGAACGTAAAATGTTATGAAATAATTGGAAGCTTGCTTATGATCCAGCAAAATCCCACCAATTAAAAAACCAGACAAGACAAAAAATAAATCCACACCACTCCAAGTAAAGCTTAGAGCCTGCATGACGTAAGCAAAGGGTGTATTGGGTTGGGGAGTAATTTGACAAGATCCATAATGCCAAATCAGCACTAACAGAATAGCAATCCCTCGAATACCATCCAACTCGGGAATCCTGTGCGAAGAAAATTTGGCTGTTGTTTCATTTATAGTGTCCATAAATTTGAGCTTCTCACTTTTTTACCACGACTTTAGACGTAATTACTCACGGGGGGTAGGAGTACAGGAATGGAAGAACTTCTGCTCTCATCAAATTGACCAGCGTCTCAAAGACTCTCTTACCCTTGATCTTTAAAGCCGAAATCACAGAGAGCAGGTTCCACATAGGCCTTCGCACCCCCACCTCCGATCGACATCCATTGGTCACCTTTCGGTGGATGACGGAAGTCCGAATGTCCTGTTCACTGGCATTATTTGTCGACGGAACTCCCGGATAGTCCGGGAATGTCAGCAGCTTTTCCCGATGGAGCCGGAATCGATTCTGCAATCTTATCTCATCAGAATCGGTCAGTTGATCTACCAGCAGCCGATCGAGACAGTTCCCAATCTCCGAGACACTACGGTGAAAACCGTTCAGTGGCAGATGCGCAGATGGACTGATCATCCGATTATTCAGGTGAATGGGTTCACGGAACAGTTTCCGCATCCGGGTCGTCCAGGCCGATTCAGGCAGCCGCTCAAGGATTCTTTTCAGATCACGGATAACCTCGGCGTTGCGACGCGGAACAATCTGATGGTAAGCACCGGACTCACTGAGAAATACCCAGTGCCAGTAGTTTCGCCCTTTTACCCGGGCACTGGTCTCGTCACTTTGGATCACTGAGCTTGATTTGACGGCCTCGCGAATTTCCGCTGCTTGCGCTGATGCCAGATTTCCGGCACAGGCGATGATTGTGGACATACCACCCTCGCTGATTTTCAGGCCGAACACCTCGCGAAGGGCATTCACAATTCGCCCATAACTGAAGTGATTCTGGTGTTTGAGGAAGACGATCGTTGCTTCCAGGTGAGGACCGAAAAATCGGTCGGCTTCCAATCCGGCCGGGAGTTCGGCCCGGTTAAGATGATGGCAATGCGAACAGGTCTTCTCCGTCTGCTGCGTCTCAAGCACGATCGGTTTGATTTCAGGAAGTTCCGTGACCTGTCTCCGGACAACTTTTGACGGCTCCGTGCCGGTCAGGTCATGGTTACACGAGGCGCACTGATCGACGTCGACAATAATGATCTTGTCCGGATTTTCAACCAGTGGACGAACGAGCCTTTTGTGCCCGAATGGAGGGCCATGCTTCTTCCCGGGCTGATCTTTTGAGGAATCAGGCTTTTGATCCCGCGAAGGCGGCTGAGATGAATTTCGTAAATTTGGTTTTGGGCGCTTCAATCGCTCGATCTCTTCACGGAGAATCTGAATCTCTTTCTCAAGAGATTCCACTCGTACCAACAAAAATCGAACCATCATGACCAATGCAGAATGGGACGATTGCTCAAGTTGGAGATCAGAAAGATTCGCCATAATTGGTCAACAGGATAGCATGAACCTTTAAAATGTCGTGAGTAATTACAATTCAAGGATATAAACATGACCCAAGTACTCAAAGCAGGAGACTTCACCGGTCTGGCCAAAGACTACTCACAATATCGCCCGGACTATTGCCCCTCCGTACTCAATGCGCTGCTTGGGCTGCTTGATAAACCCAAGGCCGAAATTGACTTTGTTGATGTAGGAGCAGGAACTGGTATCTGGACAAGAATGGTCTATGATGCAGGGGTACGTACGGTGATTGCTGTCGAACCCAATGATGATATGCGAAACAACGGAATAGCCGATAGTCAGCACACTTCAATATGCTGGCTGGCTGGTAGTGCTGAGGCCACTGGGTTACCAGATAGATCCGCTGACTGGTTGTCAATGGCTTCAAGCTTTCACTGGGCACATTTTGATAGTGCTACTCAAGAGTTTTGCCGTGTGTTGCGACCAGGTGGGCGTTTCACCGCGCTTTGGAATCCCAGGCTGATTGAAGTTAATCCTCTGTTGGTCGAAATCGAGGAATATCTGAATAAGCTTTGCCCATACATTAAACGAGTCTCCTCAGGGCGCTCTGGTATTACAGAGAGACTTACTGAGCAATTGTGGGCATCCCCCTGTTTTGCAGATGTGGTCTATTTGGAAGGTCGTCATGTCATCGAAATGACCTCTGAGCGTTATCTGGGGGTGTGGCGCTCAGTCAATGATCTAAGAG
>CAIOZW010000315.1 GCA_903862855.1 uncultured Acidobacteriota bacterium | reverse complement strand
GTCGGCACATAGTAACCGTCAGGCCAGACGGCGGGACGTGGATAGTCGGGGAAGAGTGGGCGCAGGAATTCGTAACGGTAGTATGGCCCGAGCGGGTCAGCTCCGACGCTGATCGCATAGCAGATCGAGTATGGGCCAGTCTGGCCGGGATCGATCGGGCGGGGAAGCCAGCTACCACTGGCCAGCTCATCGCTGGTTGGCACGTAGAGGGGGACGGCCGGCCCAGGCTGCCCCGCCCGACCCACGACACTCAACTGCGCCGGATCGCCTGCCTTTGGGATCGCCGGCTGATCCGGTCGCGCCGGCCCGCGCCGGAATGTCGGCATGACGATCAGCCAGCGCCCTGCCAGCTGGTCATACCTGACGACCGTGTCGCCATTGTTGATCGCTTCGCAGGGACCACCAAACCCCCGGAAGACCGTGTTGTTCGGCACCGGACCGTAGACCGGTTCGCCACTCTTCCTGAAGATCGCCAGCCTCGTGTTGACCGTCTGCATGACATGCTCGGGGCCGACGGCGAGACTGTTGTCGGATGGATTGCGAAGTGTCGCTGTCCCCTGTGGTCCGCGAAATCCAACTCCCAGTCCATCGAAGCTCTTCACCACTGCCGGTGCTGCTCCCGTTCCCATCTTTTGCTGTTCGATCTTTCCCGAACCTTTCGGAGTCGTTATCACCGGAGCCTTTGGCGGCACCAGGAGCCGCTCGATCTCCGCCACCTCGACCGGGAGGAAACCGGAGAGATTCTCGAACCCTGTCTCGGTCATCAGAATCACATCCTCCAGCCGGATTCCCAGCGACTCTTCGGGAATCGTCATCGCCGGCTCGATCGTGAAGACCTGCCCGGGTTCGAGGGTCGTCGTCGGGATCCGCACATCGTGAACCTCCATCCCCACCGTGTGCCCGAGGCTCGTCGCCCGACTGGTTCGATACCGTTCGACGAAACGGATCGCCGCCGCACGGACCCGGGTGTCGGTAAAGTTGAACTCGGCCATGATCCGGTCCATCTTTACCACTGCCTCGCGAATGATCTCCGCCGGTGTCGCGTGAACACGGATCGAATTGAGCACCGCCTGGTAGAGCCGCAGGTAGATCGTGTAGAACTCGCGCTGCCGTGACGTAAAATGGCCATTGGCCGGGAAGACACGTGTCACATCCGAGACGTAATACTTATAGTCCGGGGCATAGTCGAACTGGACCAGATCGCCCTCGGCCAGCCTGGCCGTGTTCTTATGATAATGGGAGTAGAGAGTATTGCGACCCGTCGCCACCAGCGCAAAGTAGGCTGGCCCCTGTGCCCCATAGCGCTTGAAGACGTGCTCGGCCGCCGCCTGCAGCTCATACTCAAATCGCCCCGGTTGCGCACTGCGCATCGCGGCGATGATCCCCTCACCAGTGATCCGTGTCGCCTCGCGGATCAGCGCAATCTCCCGCGGACTCTTGAACGCCCGCAGGTAGTCGAGATGCGGATCGAGGTCTTCGATCTGCGCCTCTGGCGAGATCTCGCGCAGCTTGCCAATAAAGCTCTCCTCGCGGCTCATTCGCCCATCCCACGGATCATCACGGGTCGCCCGCGCATGCGCGACCGCATCGCTTGACGAGGCCGTCCCGAGCACCTCCGCGCGGTGCGGCGTCAGGATCCGCCTTCCCGATTTGAGCAGCGCCGTGATCACTCCCGCAAACTCCTCCCGTGGCCGCACCTCGTCGAGCCCCGTCACGCGCACCGCTTCTGCCCCCGGTTCCATCGCCTCGCCGTATATTCGCTTTCTTCGCTCTGCTCCTCCCGAGAGAAAGAGCATCGACCTGCGTGTCCGACCATCGATCACCAGAATCGCCCGCGGCTCGATCACGCCACAGAGATAGAAGAAATTGTTGCTCTGCCGGAAGGCCTGCTCCCCCGGCCGCTCGGTCGTCCCCTGAATCACGACCACCCCATCACCAATCCGCTCCAGCAGCTTCGCCCGGCGTCCGGCAAACTCCTCCGCCGGAAAGATGTCACTGAAGACCGGCTGCGATCTGGCAACGAGATCCAGACTGACCAGTAACAGGCATATTGCAATCGTTTGTCTCATAGGTATTCTCACCTTCACTGCCGGGATAATCTCCTCGATCACCACTCGCTGAAATTCACTGTTCCTCAGGGCCTCAGGGTCAGGGATTGACCAGCACCGCCATTCCGATAAATGGAGTGGTCTGCGCATTTGAAAAATTGGAGTAGATAATCTGAAATGACGGATCTCGGGTCGGAAGGATCGTCACGTGATCGTCGAATTTACTCTCATTCTCATCACTCAGGATCGAGCCATCGGGCCAGAGATAGAAGATATCCCTGGCGTTCGTCGTCGTTTCCCAATCCTCAAAATCGACGGCGGTCGAACTTCCAGTTCGTTCGCCGTCAGCGTAGATCATCTTCATCAACTTAACATCGGTGAGCGGATTGGTCGGTTGGTTTCGCAGGGCGGTCGTGTTGTTATAGTAGAGTTTGTATCGAACCCCACCGAGATGAACCGGATTGGGCGCCTGCATCTGCTC
>CAIOZW010000314.1 GCA_903862855.1 uncultured Acidobacteriota bacterium | reverse complement strand
TTGCGGATCTGCGTCGCTTGAATACCCATGCTCTGTCTCTCCTGACTTCTCGATTATTACAATTTTTGAAAGTACCAAAGTCCACCATAGTAATAAACGGGATTATCTCCGGTCAAGTTCATCCGCCAGGCCTGTCAGGCCCCGTGGGATTGCCTCTCCGCAGGGGTGGGGGCCGTGAGGCCTGAAGAAGCTTACTGATCGGCGGTATAGAGATAACCGGCATTACGGATTGTCTGGATCCTCTCCAGGTCATCCTGGCGTGGTCCAAGTTTCCGCCTCAGGCTGCTGACGTGAACGTCGACGCTCCGGTCGTGACTCGCAAGCCTTCTCCCGAGTGCATCCCGGACCAGCTCGTCACGACTGACGACCTGACCGGCATGGCGGAGCAGGATCTCGAGGATCTCGAACTCGACGCTGGTCAACTCAACTCGACGGTGGCGGCAGACGACACTTCGCGTCCCCGGCACCAGCTCGAGATCACCGACCAGCAGGTGGCGGCCATCTCCGGGCTGGTAATGATCTCCATCGACCCGGCGCAAAATGGCCCTGATCCGGGCGAGCAGCTCACGGGGATTGAACGGTTTGGACATGTAGTCATCGGCGCCAATCTCAAGCCCGACGATCCGGTCGATATCGGCTCCCTGCCCGCTCAACATGAGAATCGGCACTCGCGAAACGGCCCGAATTCGGCGCAGTGCCTCGAACTGCGGGAGGTCCGGCAGCACGACGTCGAGCACCACCAGCGAATACCTTCCTGACACGGCCTCCTCCACGCCAATCTCGCCATCCGGAGCCGTCTCGACCACGAAACCGCCCGTCGCCAGGTACTCTTTCAACAACTGACAGAGGTCTGCATCATCATCGACAATCAGAATCCGGTGCTCGATATGGCTCAATTCCCTTCCCCACACTCTCTTCCGTTAAAGGTCAACTGCTGGTCAATTGTATCTGCGTGACGGACGTGACGAGCGTAACGGATCGGGATCAGTAATCGACCAGATCGTGAGATACAAGGCTCAAGTTTAACCGAGCTTCTCAATTCTTAACACAACTTTACACCCCAGAGCGGTATGATTTTCCTGTCAGTGGAGATAATGATCCGAAGTTATGCTCCGTTATGGCACCGATCATTAAGAACAGGTTAATGTTACTCTTTCCGCAATGTTACTGCCCTTCAGTCAACAGTGGAGAGAGGAGGCAGTCATGTCAAGAAGCAGAACTCTTATCCGCACGCTCTTCATCCTCGTGGGTCTCGGAATATCGGTGAACGGCAACGTTCCGTTACCCGCCGCCCCGCTTCCAGTCTCTTCGTTCACGATGACCCCAAATGGGCCGATGACCGGGCAGATGGTCCAATTTACCGATACTTCAAGCGGCAACCCGAGGGCCTGGTTCTGGAACTTTGGCGATGGCACGTCGAGTACGCTGCGTAACCCAACCCACGTCTTTGGCATCAGCGGCAACTACTCTGTCACGCTGAAGGTTTCGAACAATCTCAGTTCGAGTGCCAGCACGCGCATCCTGCGGGTGAAGCCGGCACCAGTCGCCGAGTTCGACTTCAATCCTGCCGATCCACAGGCCGGTGAGCCGGTCAGTTTTAATGACCGCTCATCAGGTAATCCGACAAGCTGGATGTGGGACTTTGGTGACAAAATGACGAGCAGCCAGCGCAGTCCAACCCACACCTACGCTGAACCGGGAACCTATTCGGTCAGACTGGTTGTCGCCAGCGGTTCGATCACCAGCACCGTCAGCCACACCCTGACCGTCGTTCCAAACGGACCGGCTTTCAATATGGAGCAGACCATCTCTGATGGCGCACAGCGAACGACGCTCGCCTTCTCTGGTCTTGGCATGATGACTGGCAACCTCGAGTCACAGTCCTTCTTCCCTCCCGGCAAGGTCGCCGACTATACCGGCTTCCAATACCTGCGCGACAATGATCCAGATAACATGGGGCATAACACCAGCTTCCTGACCCGGATCGCGTACAATGTCATCTATATCCTGAATGACGCCCAGTTTGCCCGCTTGCGTGACCTCGCGATCAGCCAGCAGACCTTGATCGACCTCTACGGTTACAAGCGGTTTCCCTTGATGAAGGCTTTTCGGCGCGTGCTCGATAACGATATTCCCACCAGCTCGTCGGGCCTCAATCTCAATGCCGTCAAGAAGGCCTCGCGCGAACTCTACCTGATCGACGGGCAGATCAGCTACGACCGGGCCGTGCTCTACGCGGCAATCCTCAACTCACTCGAAAGCCCGCAACGAGCCTATCTCGAGAATATGAAGGGTCGAGGCTGGAACTCCTGGCCGGATATCACCCAGGCGCAGGTCGACAGCCGGATGAAGTCACTGCCACGCGGTTCGGCAGTGGCCGTCATGACCTATGCCAGCGACCTCTTCAGTTGGTATGCCGGATCGATCGAGGCCGACGTCTACTTCTGCCCGGAACGGCAGGGGACATACTATGGCTCATTCTATATCAAGGATGCGCCGGCGATCGGCCACGAGGGATACAGCATCAACGAACAACTTACCGCTACCGCCGGAAGGGCTCTCTGCGAGAGTACTGCCGGCTATGTTACCGCTGAACAGGCCGCAGTAATCTCGAGCCTCGTCGACCTGCAACGGGACAATCTCTATCGTTCAGCGAACTGGAGTATCGTCAAGATGCGGACCGATATCGCCACGCTCCTGCGCGGACTGATCATCAGCGGTCCGAACGAGTCGGTCCGGGAGCGAGTCCTCGAACTCTCGGCAATCTATGGTGAGTTGGATGGAGAGAATAACTATTACTATGCAACCACGTTTGGCCGGGTCTATGCCATGCTGACCAGTGAACAGAAGGCGAAACTGATGACGCTTCGCAAGTCGATCATGTCCGGCACGTATACCGATGGTACCAAGTTCGACTTCACCATCTGCACGACACCGTTTCTCTATTCGGGTCAGATCACCGATCAGAAGGTCCTCTTACCATACATCGGGAATACCGACTATCTCTTCTTTGAGCCATAGCATTGGTGCGAGGTTGAAGACTTCCTGAAGTTACAGTGCAGTGAAAGATGATGGAACCGGTATCCGTTCATTCGTACGGGCACCCCTTGTGGTTGCCCAATCTCCAGCGACATTGGGGCGTTCAGCCAACATCGGTGCAGGCACAAGGCCTGCACCGACCTGGACTTTGGACAATAGTTTAAATTGTTGCGGTCGCAAGCATCAATTTTTCAGTAATTTTTGCCTGACTCGGGAGTAATTCAGGTTAAACGACCACTTCGTCTCGTAAAATACGAATCAAATCCAGACA
>CAIOZW010000313.1 GCA_903862855.1 uncultured Acidobacteriota bacterium | reverse complement strand
TCGCCGAGGCGCACACGACCTTCGGAGTCATCGGGATCAAGGTATGGATCTATCGCGGAGACATCATGAATCCGCGTGAAGCAATGATGAAGCGGTAAATTACGAGACTTTACGCGGTGGGGTGTTGAGTGGCCTGATAACTGGTCGCTCAGTGGGCCGGACCAGCGGATCAAGTATGGCGGATTAAGTTATGGCTGAATATAAAATACCAAAAAAGGTCAAATATCGCAGACAGCAGCGGGGACGCCGGAGCGGCGTTGCTCAGCGTGGTGCGACGATCTCCTTCGGAGAGTACGCCCTCAAGGCGGTGGAAGCGGCCTGGATCACCGGAAAGCAGATTGAGGCCGGCCGTGTTGCCATTACCCGTTTCGTGAAGCGCGGTGGCAAACTCTGGATTCGTGTCTTCCCCGACAAGCCGATCACCAAGAAGCCGGCTGAAACCCGTATGGGTAAGGGAAAGGGCGCTCCCGAGGGCTGGGTCGCAGTCATCAAGCCGGGGCGCATTCTCTTTGAAATGGAAGGTGTCGACCAGGAGACGGCCAAGCGGGCCATGGAACTGGCGGCGGCGAAGCTGTCGATCAAGACCAGGTTTGTCACACGCCAGGATCAGGAAGGTGGTGCTCTGTGAAGGCTAAACTTGATGCGGTTCGTCAACAGTCGAGTGAAGATCTCGTCAATCGGGTTGCTCAGATAAAAGAGTCACTCTTCCGCCTCAACTTCAAGAAGGCACTGGGCGATAACGAAACAGTCAGGCAGATCCGTACCCAGAAGAGAGAGCTGGCTCGTCTGAAGACTCTCCTTCGTGGCCGGGCACTCGGTATCGAAAAGTAGGGAGATTCTCGACCGGCTTAACGATCCGGGAAGAATAGAACAGTTATGAGTGAAGAAACCAAGGACATCAACGAAACATCGGCAGCGGCAAGTCCGGAGAGTGCAGTAAACCGGGGGCATCGTACTGAGAAGATAGGAATTGTCAAGAGTGACAAGATGCTCAAGACGGTTGTCGTCAGAGTCGACCGTCTGGTCAAGCACCCGGTCTACAAGCGCTACGTCCGCAAGCGTGCCACATTCATGGCCCATAATGAGATTGAAGGGGTCAGTGTTGGCGACCAGGTGCGGATTGTCGAGACTCGCCCATTGTCAGCACGGAAACGCTGGAGAGTGGTCGAGGTTCTGCGAAAGGCCTCCAAATAGCTCTACTTCTGATCGCTTGACAGCGATCACGCGGCAGCGAGCGTTCCGCCATTCGGCATAGTGCTGATGGGCGCCGGCTCGTCAAGGAGATTTGTTATGGTTCAAATGCGTTCGATTCTTGAAGTTGCCGACAATTCCGGCGCGAAGAAGATTGCCATGATTCTTCCGCTCGGTGGCAATATCGGTTCGCGCGCCAGTGTCGGCGATGTGATTACGGCCTCAGTCAAAGAGGCCAATCCTGATGGGACCGTGAAGAAGAAGCAGGTAGTCAAGGCTGTCATTGTCCGGACCCGCAAAGAGGTTCGTCGCAAGGATGGTACCTACATCCGCTTCGATCAGAATGCAGCGGTGCTGATCAAGAATGATGGCGATCCAATCGGTACCCGTGTCTTCGGTCCGGTCGCCCGCGAACTTCGCGAGCGTGGTTTTATGAAGATTGTCAGCCTTGCTCCGGAAGTGATCTGAGAAAATTCACTTGTTTCGCGGCCGGGTATCAGCCGATCTCCGGTCTGCCGAACGGATCAGGTTCAATGGCCAGTGGTTGTGTGAACTGGTAAGGTCAGTGCGATGGTCATTCAACTGGCTGGCAGTTGGCCGGTAGTGATGACAGCGATTGAGGCGATTATGGCGACAAGAATTAAGATAAAGAAGAATGACCAGGTGGTGGTCCTCTCTGGACGTGATAAAGGTCGACGTGGCCGGGTTATTGAGGTTCTGACCAGAAAGAACAAGGTGCTTGTTGAAGGGGTCAATCTCCTCAAGCATCACGAGCGTCCAAACCGTCAGCAGGGGGTCACTGGAGGAATCGTCGAGCGTGAATCACCAATCGACATCTCCAATGTCATGGTAATCCACGGTGGCGAACCGACAAGAGTCGGTTTCCAGATTCTCGCCGATGGACGCAAGGTGCGCGTCTCAAAGAAGACAGGTGAGGTTATAGAATAGTCTTCCTCGCCTCTCCGGCCGAACTTGCAGGTGACGCCGGATCGCGGGTTGAATTGGGAATTGAAACAAGAGTTAATCTTAACGAGAGTTAATCTTATGGCTGCAAGGTTACAAGACAAGTATACAAGTGAGGTCGCTCCAGCCCTCGGCAAGGAGTTTGGCTATCGCAATCCGATGAGCATTCCGCGCATTGTCAAGGTTGTCATCAACATGGGTCTTGGAGAGGCGATCGCCAATGCAAAGATCCTTGATACGGCCGTCAATGAGCTCGGAACGGTGACTGGCCAGAAGCCAGTGGTCACCAAGGCCAGGAAGTCGATCGCGGCCTTCAAACTTCGTGAGGGCATGAATATCGGAGCGATGGTTACTCTCCGCGGTGACCGGATGTACGAGTTTCTCGATCGCTTCATGAACATCGCCCTGCCTCGTGTGCGCGATTTTCGTGGAGTTTCACCCAAGGCCTTCGATGGCCGTGGTAATTATACGATCGGCCTGCGCGACCAGCTCATCTTTCCCGAGATCGATTTCGGGAAGGTTGACAAGGCGCGGGGAATGAATGTCTGTATCGTGACAACTGCCAAGACTGACGAAGAGGCACGAGCCCTCCTTCGCCAGATGGGCATGCCGTTCCGCTCATAAGGGGTTAGTTCCGTCCCGTGGAATCTGATAACCGGAACCTGGAAACTGTTTATGGCAAAAACTTCTAAGATGGTGCAGGCCGCGCGCCGGCCAAAATTCAAAGTGCGGGGATACAACAGATGCAAGCGTTGCGGACGTCCCCGGGCATTTCTCCGCAAATTCGAGATCTGCCGTATCTGCTTCCGCCAGTTGGCACTCGAGGGACAGATCCCCGGTGTGACCAAGTCAAGCTGGTAGAGGCCTGGTGGTTCGAAGATTAAGCTGAGTGGAGTAGAGAGACTCTTATGACAGATCCGATTTCTGATATGTTGACGCGAGTGCGCAATGCAATTGCCGCCCGTCACACCAAGGTCGATATACCGGCCTCTAGGCTGAAGACTGAGATTGCCCGTATTCTGAAGGAAGAGGGCTATATCACCAACTACAGCATCAAGACCAGTGAGAACAGCAGTATTCGTACTCTCCGGATCTTCCTCCGGTACGGACCCAAAGGGGAGAGTGTGATCACTCACATCCAGCGTGTCTCCTCACCGAGCCGCCGTATCTACCTGCCGGGGAAGGAGATTCCGAAGGTTCTCGGAGGTCTTGGTATCAACATCCTCAGCACGTCCCACGGCGTGATGACCGGTAAGAAGGCTCGCCAGTCGAATATCGGCGGCGAGGTGTTGTGCGAGATTTACTAATCGCGCCAGCGATCATCTCCAGCTCTCGTGTTGGTCAGACCGGGAAGTGCTCCCGTCTGGCGTAGAACGGCGAGAGTGTTGTCAGATATCGGCAATGGGAGAGTCGAAAGGCGCCGGGTGAGAATGTTATGTCACGTGTAGGAAAGAAAATCATCGAAGTCCCCAAGGACGTCAAGGTCAATATTGGCGATGCGGCCATTGAGATACAGGGACCGAAGGGCAAATTGACCACGCCAATTCCACAGGGGGTCAGCTTCAGTCTTGAGAATGGCCAGCTGCAGGCGGTTCGAGCCGGTGATCAGTATGCCGCGATTCACGGCACGGCGCGCGCTCTCGTCGCGAACGCCATCAATGGCGTATCGACAGGTTTCGTTCAGCAGATGGACGTCGTCGGGGTCGGTTACAAGGCCGATCTGCGTGGAAATAGCATCGTCTTCGCCCTGGGCTACTCGCACCCGATCGAATTTGTTCTTCCGCAGGGAATCTCGGCGAAGATCGAGAAGCTGCCGCGGACGATCAATCAGTATCAGACAACGGTCATTCTCTCCGGGATTGATCGCGAGCTGCTCGGACAGACGGCGGCCAATATGAACCGTCTGCGCAAACCAGATGCATACAAGGGTAAAGGCATCCGTTATGCTGACCGGGCATACAAGTTCAAGGCTGGAAAGACCGGTAAGTAGTCTCCTGGTAACACCCGCGGCTGGAACTGGTTAGACCAGAGAGGCAGCGTGGTCGACCAGACGTTGACCAGACGCTAAAAAGGTCACTCTGACCACGGGTGTAAGCCCTGGTCAAATGGCTCGACGAAGGGGTCCTTATCTGGCTCATCGTCGGGAAGAAGAGAGAAGAACTATATGGCAAAGAGATCAAGACAGGATAGTCGACGCGCCGTTCACTTGCGCATCCGTAAGAAGGTCAGAGGAACGGCCGTCCGGCCACGACTGGCAGTCTTTCGCAGTCTCAACCACATCTATGTTCAGGTGATTGATGACCAGGCAGGGGTGACGCTCTGCTCGGCCTCTACTGTCGAAAAGGCGAGTGGAGTCAAGGCTGGTGGTAACGTTGAGGCGGCGAAGGCAATCGGGCGCCTCATCGCGGAGCGGGCCAAGGAGAAGGGAATCACCAATGTTGTCTTCGACCGTGGTGGTTACCTCTATCACGGTCGAGTCAAATCGCTGGCCGAATCGGCGCGCGAAGCAGGATTGCAGTTTTAAGCAACGTGGGAGCGTGTGCAGGTATGGATAGAATAAACCCGGATGGGCTTGAATTGAAGGATCAGGTGATCTCGATCAACCGAGTCACCAAGGTGGTCAAGGGTGGAAAGAACCTCTCTTTTGCGGCGCTGGTGGTGATCGGTGATCAGCAGGGCGTCGTCGGTTTCGGAACTGGGAAGGCCAAGGAGGTTCCGCAGGCAATCCGCAAGGCGATCGAGTCGGCGAAGCGGAATCTGGTGCGGGTACCGCTCAACGGAACAACTCTGCCCCATCCGATCATTGGCACATTTGGCGCAGGGAAGGTGCTGCTCAAGCCTGCCCAGGATGGTACGGGAGTTATCGCTGGTGGTGCGGTTCGTGCCGTGATGAATGCCGTCGGCGTCAGCAATGTGCTGACCAAGTGCATCGGTTCGAACAACCCCCACAATGTAATCCGGGCAACCTTCGCCGCCCTGCAGGGAATGAAGAGTCCGGAACAGGTCGCGCGGATGCGTGGCCGGACGGTGGAGGAGCTCTAGTCATGGCGACGGAAAAGAAGATCAGAATTCAGTGGTATCGCAGCATCATTGCGACGCCGGAAAAGCACAAGGTTATCGTGCGCAGTCTCGGTTTGACCAAGCTCCAGCAGATTGTCGAGCGGCCTGACAACCCCTCGATTCGTGGTATGGTTGCCAAGGTCCCGCACCTTCTGCGTATCGTCGAGTAGCTGTAAGTCAAAGCGGCATTTCAAGAGGAATAGTTATGGCAATCGGCTTGAACAATCTCAACGCGCCTGGTGGCGCTACGCACCGTAAAAAGCGGGTCGGTCGTGGACCTGGTTCGGGCAGGGGTAAGACCTCCGCACGCGGTAACAAAGGCCAGAAGTCAAGGTCGGGTTACTCAAGCAAGCGCGGCTTTGAGGGTGGTCAGATGCCGCTTCATCGCCGGCTCCCGAAGCGCGGTTTCACCAATATCTTCAGGCGGGTCTGGGCAGAGGTCAATCTTGTTGATCTCGAGCTTCTCTTTGAAGCTGGCGCAGAAGTGACGCCGGAAGCCCTCCAGGCCGCCGGTCTGGTGCGCCAGTCGCGGATCGGCTCGATCGTCATCCTTGGCGAGGGAGAGCTGAAGAAGTCGCTCAAAATCACTGCACACCGATTTAGTGCAAAGGCCAAGGAGAAGATCGAGGCCGCTGGTGGGACTGCACAGGTCATCTGACAGTCTGTCCAGTACAATCGTTGGCGCAATCTTGGGGTAGCGAGGTATGATCGAATCATTTCTTAACGCGGTTCGCAACCTGTTTAAAATCGAAGAGCTGCGAAACAGAGTTCTCTTCACACTGGCCATGCTGGCAGTTTACCGTGCCGGCATCCACATCCCTGTGCCTGGAGTCGATCAGGAGGTCCTCAAGGCGCTCTGGGATCAGGCGGCTGGAAACCTGTTTGGCGTTCTTGATCTCTTCTCGGGTGGTAATCTGCGTCGCATTTCGGTCTTCGCACTTGGGATCATGCCATACATTACCTCGTCGATCATCCTCCAGTTGATGACGTCGGTATACCCGGCGCTCAAGAAGATTCAGGAGGAGGGTGAGCTCGGCAGGCGCAAAATATCCCAATATACACGTTACCTGACCGTGCTGCTCTGTCTGGTGCAGGGAATCGGAATCTCATTCTGGCTCCAGCGTCAGCAGGGGCTGGTCGTCGGTGGCGGAGGGATAGGATTTGTTGTCCTTTCGACATTGACGATGGCTGCCGGAACGATGTTCATCATGTGGATCGGTGAGCAGATAACCGAGCGCGGTATCGGTAACGGTATCAGCCTGCTTATCTTTGCCGGTATCGTGGTCGGCATTCCGCGGGCTGTCGAACAGCTCTACGAGAAGATTCAGGATCCCGCCTCGGCCCTCTTTGTTCTGGCCCTCCTGGCAGTCATGGTTGTTGTCACGGCCGGTATCGTCTTCTTTGAACGCGGGACTCGCAAGATCCCAACCAATCATACCCGTCGGATGGTTGGTCGTCAGATGGTGGCCACACAGGCTTCGCACCTTCCGCTCAAGGTCAATATCGCCGGTGTCATCCCGGTCATCTTTGCCTCGTCGGTTCTTGCCATTCCACAGACGATCTCCACCTTTGGCAGTTGGAGCTGGCTCCAGCGAGTCAACCAGTGGCTCAGCGGAGGGCATCCGGTCTATGAGCTGCTCTTTATCGGCGGCATCGTACTCTTTGCTTTCTTCTATGTCTCGATCGTCTTCAACTCAGACGAAGTTGCCGAGAACCTGCGCAAACAGGGGGCCTTTGTTCCGGGGATTCGCCCCGGGAAGCGGACGGCCGACCATCTGAATAATATTCTGGTGCGACTCACGACCGTTGGCGCAATCTATCTTGTCGTAGTCTGCCTCATCCCACAGCTCATGATCAGCGGATTCAAACTCCAGTTTCTCCCGTTGATCGGTGAACCACTCTACAATCTGGTCACCAATGTGCCTGGGTTGAGCTGGATTCCAACGGGACTTGGGGTCTCCTTCTACTTTGGAGGAACCAGTCTGCTGATTGTCGTCGGGGTGGCGATGGACACGATCAGCCAAGTCGAAGCGCAGCTTGTCATGCGCCATTATGAAGGATTCCTTGGCGCCCGGGGTGGGCGTCTGCGGGGGCGAAGGGCGACCAGTTAACAGTAGACTGTTGTCAGCCTCACTGTGCCAATTTGATCAGGGCACGGGTGATCCTATGTCGAAGATCATCGTCATTATTGGTCCACCGGGTGCCGGAAAGGGTACTCAGTCCCGCTTGATCTCTGAAAAATACGGGTTTCCGCAGATATCGACAGGTGACCTCCTTCGCGGAATTGCCAGCACGGATACAACGCTCGGCAATGAACTGAAGAGGGTTCTGGATACGGGGAACCTGGTCAGTGATGAGATTCTGGCCAAGGTGCTCCTTGAGCGCACCAGCAGTCAGGATTGTCTCAACGGATTTGTTCTCGATGGCTATCCAAGAACGATTCCTCAGGCTCACCTCCTCGAGACACTGGCCGGGCAACAGGGTAAGGCGATCGTTCTTCTTCGCATTGCAATAGATGAAGATCTGCTGATGAAACGGCTGACCGGACGGGCAACATGCAGCAGATGTGGCGAGATCTACAATACCTACTTCTTTCCACCACGGGTCAGTGATATCTGCGATATCGATGGAGCTCCACTTGTCAGGCGTGGTGACGATCGACCCGAGACGGTCGCCCATCGACTCGCAGCGTTTCGGGCGAAGACGGAGCCCCTCATCGCCTACTACAGTCAGTCAGGCCGGCTGATCGAGGTCGATGGAAGCCGCGAGGTCGACGAGGTGTTTGACTTGATCTGTCAATTGATCAATGGTGATGCAGTCATTCGCAAGCAGATGACGGATACCTCTGGCTGAGGTTCTCCGCCATTGACGAGGTGATGACGGAGCGGCTGGATCAATTGGTCAGTGTGTATGCACTCTCCTGTCATTACAGGAGAGATGGCTGGTCAAACCAGGCAGACTCGGGAAGTAGTGCTTAACTGCAGGCAAATATTTACCAGATGGTTATCAGGAAGTCACGAGCGGAAATAGAGAAGATGAGACGATCGGGTTTGATCGTCGCTAAGACGCTTGCCAGGCTTCGCCAGATGGTCAAACCTGGGATTTCTACTCTTGAGCTCGATGAGGCCGCTGAGGCAAGCATCCGCGGTGCGGGTGCAATTCCGACCTTCAAGGGGTACAAAGGATTCCCGGCTTCGATATGCGCTTCGGTCAACGAAGAGGTGGTTCATGGCATACCATCCGAGAGGCGACTGAAAGAGGGCGATATCATCAAGATCGACTGTGGGGCAACACTTGACGGCTATGTTGGCGATGCGGCAATCAGCGTCCCCGTCGGCCAGATTGCCCCGGAATGGCAAAGATTGCTCGATGTAACCCGTGAATCGCTGCTCAAGGCAATAGAGAAGATGGTCGCGGGTAACCATCTCTACGACGTATCCTATGCCGTTCAGCAGTACGTTGAAGATAACGGGTTCAGTATTGTCCGTGACTTCTGTGGACACGGTATCGGACAGCGGATGCACGAGGATCCACAGGTTCCAAATTATGGTCGACCTGGTACTGGCCCGGTTCTCAAGGAAGGTTGGGTGCTGGCAATCGAGCCGATGGTCAACGAAGGAACCCACGAGGTGCGCATACTTAAGGATGGCTGGACTGTAAAGACCAGAGATGGT